>JAFVTF010000119.1 GCA_017503375.1 Lentisphaeria bacterium
TTTATTTCTTTTGAGAAATCGGTCGGTAATAACCAAAAATGCCTCCGTACACTCAGTACACTCCGTTTTCTCCGTACGAAAATGTGCTTTCAAATTTCAGGTTTTGCAACAGCCCCATCTTAAAGTTGAAATAGCAGAAGTATTTACCAACCTGTATGGGAACAGCGCTTTGCATATTCAGTAAAAAACCATCAAAAAATTCAGTGATTCTGTACAGTCCTTGGATTTTTATGGGATATCTGTGAAAAAAAATTGATTTTTCTTGAAGATAGCTTTCTTCCCCCTCTTGACAAATACTTTTTTATGATATATAATAAAGCAGGTTATAATATATATCAAATGTAATATCTTACTGTGAAAGGAGCTAAATTGTGAAGGATTGGAGAGAAAAAAACGGATTTGGCAAGATTTCAGCTCAGTCCGCCTGCAGGCGGGTAAAGCATTCATGCTTTACCTTAATTGAACTGTTAGTAGTAATAGCCATCATCGCAATTCTGGCAGGAATGCTGCTGCCGGCATTGAATAATGCCAGAATGACCAGTATGACGGCATCGTGCCAGAATCAGATGAAAACGCTGGCTCTTGCCTCACTTCAGTATTCCGGTGATAATGATGGTTTCATCGCTTTTGATGAAGGAACACAATATCAAATGTACTGGCTCCATAAAATTGTAACGTATATGGGGTTGCAGCAGACGAAGACAAACAATACTTCCGCCCCGGGAAAACGCAATGCTTCTTATGCGTACAGATACTTGTATAATGGCGGCGGTTTGATGTTATACTGTCCGCGAATCAGTTCAACAACCGGTACTGCCCCTGCAAACGTTCATGCAACGATCACGACTTATACTGCCAATTGGTATACCTTGAGAATTCCTCACAGCAATTCTTCTATAGACAGAAGTGATAAATGGGGAAAACTCGGGAAGGCTCCGTATACGAGTGCCTCTTCTGTACCGTGGTATACTGAAAGAGACGGTATGAACTATGCTAAAATCGTTACACAGCAGATTGATTTTGACCTTCATAACAACAGTGTGAACTTCGCATTCATGGATGGTCATGTGGAAAATCTGAACAAGACTACAGTGTATGCCGAGACATTCATAGACAAGTACGAGTTGCCCTGGAGCAACTGAGCTTAATAAAAAACCTGATAAATAATTTGTATTTTACAGCGGGATGGCTATATTAAGTCATCCTGCTTTTTAAATGGAAAAGATTAAGGTGTGAGCCATGAAAATAGAAATTGGAACATCATATTATCCGGAAAACTGGGACCGCAAACGGATCATCTATGATGCGGAACTGATGCAGAATGCAGGACTTTCTTATGTCCGGCTTGGTGAGTTCGCATGGTCTCATATTGAATTGCGGGAAGGTGAATACCATCTTGAATGGCTGGAAGAGGCCATTCAGATTTTCGGAGAACATGGAATCCGTTCTGTTCTCTGTACGCCTTCCGCAGCTGTTCCTGCATGGTTATGCAAAAAACATCCTTCCATCCTCCGGACAGGCAGAAATGGAGAAAAAGCCTATCTTGGAGTCAGACATCACACTTGCTATACCTCAAAGATTCTGAGAGAATATATCAGAAAAATCACAATTGTACTGGCAGAACATTTCAAAGATAATCCTTATGTTGCCGCGTGGCAGATCGAAAACGAACCGGGGGCATGCCGTTTTCTGGAATGTTTCTGCGATGATTGCCAGAATGAATTCCGCCGTTATCTCCGGGAAAAATACCGGACAATTGAAAATTTGAACAAGGTATGGCGGGCAGCATTCTGGAGCGGAGAATTTTCAGACTGGAATGAAATTGATTTAAGTGCGCTGCTGGAAAATACACAATCCTGCAAATCATTGGAGAGTTGGCGGTTCCGCAGCAGAGAACAGGCGAATTATGTTTTGTTTCAGGCAGAGATCATCCGGGAACGGATGCCGGGAATTCCCATCGGAACCAATAATTATGATCTTTATGACCGTTATGAAGGTTTTGCCGGACTGGATTTTGCCGGAAATGATTTGTATCCGAATTACCGGCTGCAAAAGATGGACCCGTTTCGTCATAAGGCTGATTGTGTATTGTATTCCGGATTGAAGCCGGGTGTTTCTCCCTGGATCATGGAAACTCCGCCCAATCCTCTCTGGCCCATGAAGGATTTGACCAATTTCTTTTTCTGGTTCTATGCCGGTTATGGTTACAATAAAATCTTTTATTTCCCCTGGGGAAACTCTTTGACCAATGAGGAAAAAATCCATCTTTCCGTTGTGGATGGATTCAGTAAAACCGGACCTCAGTACGAGGCTTTAAAAAAAATGATTGCAGAAGCAGATTCTGTTCTGAAACCTTATCCGGAATTACCGCTGCCGCACAGCCCTTGTGCGATTGTGAAAGATCACGATGCCGAATGGATGTTCAGCGGCAGCATGGATAATCGGAGAATTGCGTTTTTCGGAGGATTCAACTGTTCTTATAAATCTCTATGCAGAACCGCTGATTTTGCAGAGATCATTTCGGCTGGAGCAGACTGGTCTGCGTATAAATTATTAGTGTTGCCGGTTCAGAATCATATCAGTAAAGCTCTTGCACAAAAGATGAAATCTTATGTGGAGTCCGGCGGTGTGCTTGTTATGAATGGTTCTTCCGGTTGTTTTGATTGTTATGGAAATCATGCTGATAATATCCTGCCGGAACATGTTTCTGACCTGTTCGGAATAGAAATCGGGGAAAATATGCCTTGCAGGATTTTTGATCCGGTGTTTGAAAATACCCCGGAATTTTTCCGGAAGGAACCTGTTGTCAAAGGTATTCTTGATGGTGAAGAGATCCGGGGAACGCTTTCTGTCTGGACTGGATACCTTCATCTGAAAGGTGCGGAAACCTTGCTTTCCTTTGAAAACTCCCAGTTGAACGGACAGCCGTTCTGTACGGTCAACCGTTATGGAAAAGGGTTTGCAATTTATTATATCGCAGACCGGATAGATCAGGGAATGTGCGATAAAATTATCCGTTTTGCAGCGAAGAAAGCCGGATTGAAACCTGTAAATTATCCGGAAACCGTTTCCATTGTCCAACGCGGAAATCTGGCTTTCGTTTTTAATTTCGGAGATGAACCGGTTTCATTTCCTGCAGAGTTCTCCGGAAAAAACCTGATTGGAAAAGCCTTGCAGGGAGATATCATTTCCCTGCCTCCGCAGGAACATGCTTTGATTGAAATTTTGAACGAAAGGTTTGAAAAATGAGTGATCTGGAAATCGAAACGATTGTTCTCAACAGCGGAGACGGAATAGAATCTTCTCTGGAACTTTATCCCAGTAAACATGCTGAAAAATGCGGCTGTATTCTTGTATTGCCCGGCGGCAGTTACAGTCATCTTGCCGCGCATGAGGGAACTCCGGTTGCGGAACATTTTGCAGAAATGGGCTTTTTTACAGCTGTCTGCCGGTACCGGACTGCGCCATCCCGCTATCCGGCACCGCTGGATGATGTTTCTGCCGCAATCGGATATCTCCGGGATAATGCAGACCATCTGAATATCAATCCGGAGAAAATTGCAATTCTGGGATTTTCAGCCGGAGGACATCTTGCGGCAATGTCAGCGCATCTTCTGCCGGAAGCGACACGTCCGGACGCAGCGATTCTCTGTTATCCGGTTCTGACACCGGAGGCGCATATCGGAAGTTACCGGAATCTTCTGGGATAGGAATTTGAAGCGTCCCATCCGGATTATCAGAAATTTTCCTGGGTGAAACAGGCATCTTCTGCCAGCCGTCCGACGTTTATTTTCCATTGTGAAGATGATGTTGTGGATGTGCGCAGTGCGATGGATTATGCAAAAGCCTTGCGCACCCATCAAGTCCCGGTGGAACTGCATGTCTTTACCGGAGGTTCTCACGGTGTGGGGCTCGGCAAAGGTCCCATGTTTCCGGAAGTACGTGTCTGGCCTGATCTTGCCGCGGCATTTCTGCATCATTATGGATGGTAATATTTTTCTAAAGCACTGTTCCCAATATGGATTGATAAATCCTTCCGCGATTCTATTAAACTTTAAGATGGCATTTTGATTTTTCCACAGCAAAAATCGGAGTGCCGCGAAAAGGTTTGGAAAAAAGGACTTTTTCTAAAAAGGGCTTTTTCCCCTCCTCAAGTGACAACCTTTGTCGGAAACAGAGCAAAGATTTTTATCAAAAAAAGCAGAATCGTACTTGAAAAATCTGAAAAGTGTGACATATTGTACCAGTTTTCAACCAGTATGGAGGTGAGACAAAATGTCCATAGACAGATGCGTTCCTCATTTACATTCCATGGAGCCGAAGATGCTCCATACCGTGATTCACAAACTCGCCGGAGAAAAAGGCTTTTTTGAAAATATAGCCAATGCCATCAGCGAGGGATTGCTTGTGATTGATAAAAATATGCGGATTATTTACCGGAATAATGCAGCAGAGACCATGCTCGGAATCCCGGAAGATTTCTCCAAACTTTCCATCAACCGTTTTCTGAAGGGGATCGACTGGGAATCTCTCATCAAAAAAGAGAGTGTTTCAGCCCGGCATGAAATGGAAATTCTGTACCCTCAGCGCAGAATCGTCCGGTTCTATCTTGTTCCCCATGGCAAGGATGGCTGCTTTATTGTTATTCTGACGGATATCACAGCGGAATATGATAAAAACGCGTCCCGGATGGAAAGTGAACGGGGCAGGGTGGTATCCATGCTGGCAGCCGGAGTCGCTCACGAAATCGGAAATCCTTTGAACAGTCTTTATCTGAATCTTCAGCTTCTGGAACGGATGTTTCAGATGGATGACCCGGATTTGGAAGATGCAAAAGAAAGCATCCGCGAAGCACGAAATGAGGTGGAACGGCTCGATTCCATAATCAATCAGTTTCTGAAAGCATTACGTCCGGCAAAATTGAGACTGGAACCCACTCAATTGAGAAATGTTCTGGAAGAAACGCTTTCTTTCATGCAGCATGAGATCAAAGACAGAAATGTGGAAGTTGTATGTGATTGGGAAGAACATCTTCCTATGATCAGTGCCGATCCGGCTCAGTTGAAGCAAGCGTTTTATAATATTATCCGCAATGCGATTCAGGCAATGGCGGGCGGCGGTATGCTTTCCATTCAGTGCTGTGAGGCAGAACAGAATATCGTTATGAGAATTTCCGATACAGGAAGCGGAATCTCCCCCGAAAACATGTCAAAACTCTTTCAGCCTTATTTTTCCACCAAAGAAAGCGGAAACGGAATCGGACTGATGGTTGTGGAACGGGTTTTCCGGGAACACGGAGCGAAACTTTCCATTGAAAGCTCCGGCGGGCAGGGAACCTCTTTCATTATTTCTTTTCCGCTGCATCGCATGAATGCCAGAATTCTGCCGTCGGGGGATTGTTATGTTGCAGGAGTATTGCCGGAAGCAGAAAAGAAGGATGAGCAGGAATGAAAGAACCGAAAAAATCTATATTAATTGTTGATGATGAACGCGGAACCCGTGAAACTCTGGGGAAATTTCTGCGGATGTCTTATGAGGTTACTCTGGCTGAGGATGGTATGACAGCCATTAATCTGATTAACCGGAATGAGTATGATCTGGTCCTTTCCGATATCCGTATGGGATCCGGACCGGACGGAATGAATGTTCTGGATGCGACGCTGCAGAAAGACCCGCCGCCGCCGTGTATTCTTTTTACTGCTTACGGTTCCATTGAAAATGCTGTGGATGCCGTCAAACACGGGGCTTTTGATTTCGTTGCCAAACCTGTCAATATCGACAGATTGGAACTGGTCATCTCACGGGCTTTGGAATCCGGTTCCCTGAAAAAAGAGAACAAAGAACTGAAAAAACGGCTTGATGACAAGTTCGGAACGAAGGGGATGATCGGGACTTCTACCGCAATGAAACGGATCCGTGAGACCATCGAACAGGTTGCTCCTTCCCGGGCAAATATTCTGATTACCGGGGAATCCGGAACCGGAAAAGAGTTGGTTGCTCAATCCCTGCATCAGTTGTCCGGTAGAACCGGAGAATTCGTAGCGGTCAACTGTGCAGCTCTTCCAGAAAATCTCATGGAAAGTGAACTCTTCGGACACGAACGCGGAGCGTTTACCGGAGCCGTTGAGCGGAAAAAAGGCCGCTTTGAGCGCGCTGAGGGCGGAACAATTTTTCTCGATGAGATCGGAGAAATCCCCCTCCAGATCCAAGTCAAACTTCTTCGTGTTCTGGAAAGCCGGACGTATGAACGGGTCGGCGGAACGGAATTGCTGAAAACCGATGCAAGAGTCGTTGCCGCAACCAATCGGGATTTGAAAAAAATGGTGGAGGAAGGTTCCTTCCGGGAAGACCTTTATTACCGCTTGAATGTGGTTTCTCTTGAACTTCCGCCTCTGCGGGAACGGAAAGATGATATCCCGCTTCTGGTGGCTCATTATCTGGAACTCTTTTCTAAAGAAAACGGAAGAGATATGGGAATTTCTCCGGAAGCAATGGCTGCTTTAACAGCTTACCGCTGGCCGGGAAATATCCGCGAACTGCGGAACTGTGTGGAACGTATGGTCGTTCTCAGCCGGGAAAAAATCATTGGAATCGACAGTGTACCTTATGAGATCCGGGAGCAGATGACTCCGGGAATTACAAAGAGTGCTGTTCAGCCGGTGACCTGTGATTTGGAACGCAATGAAAAACTGCTGATCACCAAAGCATTGAATGAATGTAACGGAAATCGCACCCGTGCAGCAGAAAAACTGGGAATCAGCCGCAGAACTCTTCTGCGAAAACTCAAAGCCTACTCCATGGAATAAAAAAATCCCCCGTTTTTATGCGGGGGTGTTTTTTCAAAAATCTCAGCAGACAGGAGAAAGAATCTTCAGAGAAGAACCTTTTCTCAGATCTTTCACGTTTTCCATGAAGACTTTCATGTGAGGTGCCTGAAGGTGCTTTTTCAGATGGTCGATGCTTTCCCAACATTCCACAAAAGTCAGGGCGTTCGGGTCAAGATCTTTCTGAGCAGGCAGACCGGAATCAAAATTTCCGTTCAGCTGATACATGATACAGCCTTCTTCTGCAAGCACGTTCGGGATGTTTGCCTTTGCAATTTCAATGAATTTTTCCCGGCATCCCTCTTTGAGTTCTGATGTTGCAACTACGTAAATCATAACATGTTACTCCTGTTTTGTTATTGTTCGATTTCTACAAGATATTCTCCCGGATTTGCAAGGAAAATACCGTTTTTCTGTTTGATAAGTCCGGCTTCTTTCAATGCCGTATCCTGTCCGGGCAGGCGGACAAGGGCGGTTGTTCCGGGCGGTACGCAGAATGCCCAGAAAATCGCCTTTTCTTCTCTTTGCCAGCTGGAAACGATCGGACCGTACTGGGAAACGTAAGTCGCTGTTGCATATTGCAGACTTGTACCGAATTCCGGCGCAAGCAGGAACTGTTTGAACCCGGTTTGATCCAGCGTGTCAGATAACGGCTGGATTCCGCAGATTGTTTCATAGAACCATTCTCCCACAGCACCATAGGCGTAATGGTTGAAAGAGTTCATATTGATATCCCCGAAACCGTTTTCTTCTGTCCAGCTGTTCCAGCGTTCCCACATGGTGGTTGCGCCTTGTGTAATGGGATAAAGCCAGCCGGGATAATCTGTTTTTTGCAGAATTTCATAGGCAAGGTCTGTTTTTCCTATGTTTGTGAGAATTTTCAGCAGAAGCGGCGTTCCGAGAAATCCGGTCGCAAGATGATTCCCTCTGGATGCCAGATTTTCCAGCAGGGAATTGCAGACATTCTGGTAAGCTGCTTTGGGTGCTAAATCGAAATGCAGCGTCAGCAGAGCGGCTGTCTGAGATTTTTCTTTCAATTCATTTTTGACGAAAAACTCTTTCTGATAAGCCTTTTTCACATTTAGTGAAAGTGTTTTCAATTCTTCTGCATCTTCTTTTCTTCCAAGAAGTTCCGCGTGATGAGCCATGAGTGCTGTCATTCCGGCAAGGTAAGCTGTTGAAATCAGTTCTTTCGATGTCGGATCATCCAGATTCAGCCAATCTCCGAAAATTGCATTTTGGACAATCAGATTCCCCTCCGATTTTTTCAGCTGAACCTGGAAGTAATCTTTCATTTTGTCGAAATACGTTTCGAGCAGACGGGTATCGCCATATTTTTTCAGCATGACATCCGGACAGATAAAAGCGGCATCTGCCCATCCTGCGGCGAAACGGCATTTTTTGTATGCGAAAGGAATGTAGTGCGGATAGCCGAGACCGGGTTCTTTACAGCTGTTCAAGTCATGAATCCACTTGGTGTAAAATTCCGGAGCATACATGTTGTAAGTTGCTTCATTGATAAAGACTTGAGTATCACCGGTCCAGCCCAGCCGTTCATCCCGCTGCGGGCAGTCCGTCGGATTATCCAGAAAGTTCCCGCGCTGTCCCCAGAGAATGTTGCTGAACAGTTTATTGATCATCTCATTGGAACATTCAAAATGTCCGGTATCGGGCAAGTCTGAGTGGATGACCACTGCTTCGATCTGATCTTTTTTCAGTTCTCCGGGCCATCCGGAAATTTCCAGATAACGGAATCCGTAATAGGTGAATTTCGGTTCATAGATGACCTGTTTCCGGCTGTTTGCTGCGTAATAGACCGTTGTTGCCTGAGCCTGCCGCAGGTTCCGGGTGTAAAGGGAACCGTCTTCATTCAGCATTTCTCCATGGCGGATCGTGATGGTTGTTCCCCGGAAGGATTTCTTCAGAAGAAACCGTTCCCTGCCGGTCAGATTCTGTCCGAAATCAACGATATAGGTTCCTGTCTGTTTCCGTTTTTTGATGGAAACCGGTTCAAGTGTCATTATTTCCCGGACGGGTGCGCCGCTGTTCCAGACAACCTCCGGAAGTTTTTTTGAATGATAATCCGGGCAGGCTTTGAAGAAGTTCTTTTTAAAATCGCCTTCAAAGAGTTTCGCCGGAGTTTCATAGGAAAATTCCGTTTCAGAAAGCATCCAGCTGTCGGCACCTTCATTTGCATCGTAAATTTCACCCATGTAAATATCGCTCATGATGATCGAGTATGGATGGTTTACGGTATGGAACTGATTATCTGAAACGATTTTTTCAGAGGTTCCATCTTCATAGAAGAGATGCAACTCCTGCATGAGCATTGGGAAGGGACCGTATGCCGGTTCACCCAGATTGTTCAATCGGGGAATCGTTCCGCAGAACCAGCCTTCTCCGAGATAATCGGCAAGCGTGTTAAACCCGCGTTTGAGCATTTTTGTGACATCGTAAGCCTGATATTGAACACGGTGATGGTAGTCGGTCCAGCCGGGGGAAAAAAGATCAGCGGAAACTTTTTTACCATTCAGATAAGCTTCATAAACTCCGAGCGCGGTGGTATAAAGTCTTGCTTTTACAATTTTTTTATCAATGGAAAATCTGCGGATGAATCTCTGAACCGGCTTCCGGTAACAATGTCCGTAAGTTCCGAGAATCCAGTTTGCGGACCATTTTTTTTCCAGGAAACCTGTTTCAAAAAACGCTTTTTCTGTGGAAGTGCCGACTTTTCCGTTTTCGTCTCTGACCTGAACTTTCCAATCGTAACAGGTAAAAGGTTTCAGCGGTTTTCCATTGTAAGGAATCTGATTGCAGCGTTCATCTTTGACGAATCCGGAGTCCCATACGACTTTTTTCTCTGCCTGTAC
Organism: Lentisphaeria bacterium; assembly: GCA_017503375.1. Lineage (GTDB taxonomy): Bacteria > Verrucomicrobiota > Lentisphaeria > Victivallales > UBA1829 > SIG79. Next base: position 9,695 of record JAFVTF010000119.1, read on the forward strand.
GATGATCCGGTATTTTTTCTGGAACAAACCATCCCCTTGCAATTCATAAGAAAATCTCGGGCATGGTTCATCCATTCCGAGCGGATTTGTTTTATATTCGGTTTTCAGGTTTACAGCTTTCAACATAGAATATCTCCCTGACAAAAAAAAGCTGCCGCACACCGATGAGGTTTTGCAGCAGCCTTGTTCTGAAATTATTCCATAACCGAAACTCAGAGAAGTTCGGGGAATTCTTTCTTGTAGTACATGGTGATCATCTTCTTGAGGAAGTTGATATCGAGCTTCCAGTTCAGGAAATCGTCGCCGAGTTTTTCGCGGACGTTGGAACTGTCAAAGATGATTTCAGAAGCGAAGTACGGCATGAGGTCGCTGATCATTCTCTGAACAAGTTTTTCTTCCTTGGTGGGATCATTGACTTCATCGCAGATCTGCAGACCTTCGGCCTTGAGGACTTCACAAACAGCTTCTTCGATCCACTTGGTGGAGACAGGGCTTTCACCGGTGATGTGATAAGTCTTGTTTTCGGTGGGGAAGGGGAAGAGATTTACGATAGCTTCCTGAACATAGTCGATGGGCACAAAGTAAATCTTATCAGTGACCCCTGCCTGAAGACGCAGATCTTTCTTGAAGGGGCTGTTGGGAGCGATCTTGGCTTTTGCGCAATAGTTGCGCTTGATCATTGCGAAGAATTCGAGAATACGGTAGAAAGCGAGGGGCTTTCTGATTACACCGTCAGAACGGCGTCCAACGATAATGGAAGGACGGTAGATGGTGTAGGGGAAACCGGATTCACGGACGAGCTTTTCGGAATCGAACTTACTCTTTTCATAGGAGTTGTTGAAACCGGGAGCCGGCATGGTGTCTTCCATAACGCGTCCTTTGCTGAGTCCTGCGACATAAGCAGTGGAAACATAGTGGAAGGTGGGGATGTTGGCTCTTTTTGCGAGTGCGAGAGCTGCCTGTGTTCCGCCGAAGTTTGTTGCATAGGTTTTTCCCTGGGGATCTTTTCCAAGGTTTACATCAGCTGCACAGTGGAAGAATGTGTCATAGGGACCTTTCGCAAGCATTTCTTCTTCGGGGAGAGCCTGGAGAGTACCTTCGATGATTTCAACTCTGGAAAGAATTTCATCGGCGGCTTCCGGGATTCCATCGAATTCGCACTGGATACGGATTGTTTTTTCTGCACGGTCTTTTCCGCTTTCATTACCGAAACCACGGCAAAGGGAAACGATCTTGTAGTCCGGATGCTGTTTCAGCAAAGATGTCACAAATGCTGCTCCGACGAGTCCGGTGATGCCAGTCATCAATATTTTCAATTTCTCTCTCCTGTCTTTGGGTTTAGAGTCCATTTACAAAAAAACATAAAGATAATTTAGCATGTTTTCGTTGATTTTCAAATGAAATATGCAAAAAATTAAGGAAATAAAGATTTTTGAATAAAGATATTTTGCTTTTTTTTCAAAAAATGACTTGATACTATTGTGTACAGCAGGTATAATTTTTACTGGAACGATCTTTTTATCAGGAGAAAATGTATTATGTTCAATCAGGAGAATTTTGAAAAACTGCTTGAAGCAGACAGTCCGTTGAAAGTTTTTTCGTTTTTTTATAACGGTGAACCTTGTGACTTGAGCAGAGCCGCATCCTGCGTGAAACAGGAAAACGATAAAACATGTTTGATTTATGAGGCAGTTCCCGGCGTGATCAGGGTAACTTTGGAATTGATTCGCCGACATGATTTTCCGGTAATCGAATATACCCCGTATTTTGAAAATATATCTGATTCTGACAGCGGAATTCTTTCTGAAATATCCGTTCTTGATTTTGAATCGGATTATACCGATTATTTCGGACGTCAGAAATTGAAACAATATGAAGTTTTCGGGAACAGCCGTCTGCGTATCCGCTATCATTTGGGCAGCAGAGCCAACGGTTCGGATTTTCTGCCTCAGTACAGAGATATTTTCTCCCGTGCCGGGTGCAATAAGCTTGAATTGGTCAGTCAGGAAGCAAAATGTTCAACGGATTATTTGCCGTTTTTCGGAGTCGATCATGATACAATGAACGGAGTCAATCTGGCGATCGGGTGGAATTGCTCCTGGAAATTTTCTGTGGAAAAAGATATTGACGATGTCTGGATGGGAGCTGGAAAAAAGAGTCGTATCCGCTGCGGTATGCGGCATGCTGCATTTAAACTTCATCCGGGAGAAAAAGTTATGCAGCCGGGGATCATTCTTCATTTCCGGGAAGGGAAAAGTATTCGTGACGGACAGAATGAGTTCCGCCGTTTTATGATAGCGCATCATTCTCCGCGTGACAGCAAAGGAAAGCTGATCAAGCCCCCGATTTGTATAGCAACCTGGGGTGGCTTGGAAACGGAAAAACAGCTTCAGCGGATTCAGACGGTTGGAGAGCACCGGCTTCCCTATGAGAATTTATGGATTGATGCCGGTTGGATGGGGTCTCCCGGACCATGTCCCCATTTTTTGGAAGAGAGTGATATCAACAGTGATTGGCCGGCACGTGTCGGTTCGTGGAATTTCAACTCTTACGCTCATCCCGATGGTTTCCGTCCGGTTTCTGAGGCTGTACATAAAAACGGAATGCGCTTGCTCGTATGGTTTGAAGTTCTCCGGATTTTTTCCAAATCCGAAGCTCCGGTCATTACGGAACATCCGGAATGGCTGTTGGGGGATAAAGAGGCTGCCGCTGCAGGAAAAGGTGTCAATTTCCTGTTGAATATCGGAATCCCGGAGGCCCGGAAATATCTGGTTGATACCGTCATCAGTTTTATGGAAAAAGAAGGCATTGATGATTATCGGGAAGACTTCAATCTGGTTGGAATAGATCCCTATTTTGAGATGGGAGATGAACCGGACCGTATTGGTATAACAGAAATGAAATTTGCCGAAGGTGTCTATCTCTACTGGGAAGAATTGCGGCGTCATTTTCCGGATATGATAATTGACAATTGCTGCAGCGGTGGACGACGGCTGGATTATAAGACAGCAACACTAGCATTTCCCTTGTGCCAGAGCGATTTTGCCTGTTATCAACCGTATGAAGTGGAATGTATCCAGCTGGAAAATTTCTATCTGGATGAATGGATGCCTCTTCATGGGACCTTGAACTGGGGGATGGAAGATCTTTATCATCTCTTCAGCGGTCTCGGCGGCGGTTTGGGAGATAAAATCTGGCAGTTCAACGGGCGGGAACCCCGTGCTGACCATGATTATGATTTGCACCGCAAAGCATTGGAATGGGGGAAACTGCTCCGGGATATGCATGTGTCCGGTGATGTTTATCCCTTGACTGAGAATCCGGAAGAAGACTGGACAAAATGGAGTGGTCAGCAAGTTCACAATCCGGAGGGCGATTACGGAACTGTACAAATCTATCGCCGTCAAAAGTCTCCAGATGCGGATTTCCGGCTTGCACTTTCCGGAATAAAGACCGGCATCTATCAAGTTGAATATTTTACCGGAGAGACACTGGAAATCACCGGAGCAGAATTGAAAAATCTGGTTGTTTCTCTGGCTCAGCCGCGAAGTTTTCAGGTTATTTATTATAAACTCAAGGAAGAAAAAAAATGAAACGTTCACAGATTTCAGTTGTACTTTCAGTTGTATTAGGTACTTTTTGCCAGATTGCTGATGCTGATGTCAAACCGGCAACGATTTTTCAGAGCAATATGGTTTTGCAGCGGGAAATTCCCGTTCCTGTCTGGGGCAGGGCGGAGCCCGGAGAACAGGTGGAAGTTACTTTTGCAGGGCAGACTCAGAAAACAACAGCTGATAAATACGGAAAATGGCAGATTAAGCTGTCTCCCATGAAAGTCAGTACCCAGGGGCGGGATATGGTGCTGAAAGGGAAAAATCAGATTGTGCTGAAGAATATCCTCGTCGGAGACGTCTGGATTTGCGGCGGTCAATCCAATATGGAATGGTCCTTCAGACAGGGCGTAACAGACGGCGAAAAACATATTAAAGAATCTGCGAAATATCCGCTGATCCGCCGGGTCAAGATCAACCGGAACGCTTCCAATGATCCGGTTGAAAATGCCCCGATTAAGTATAATTGGAGTGTTTGCGGTCCGAAAACACTTCCGAGCTGGAGTGCAGCTGCTTATTATTTTGCCCGGAAGGTTCATGCGGAAACCGGAATCCCGATCGGTCTGGTGGAAAATAACGTCGGAGGTACTCCGATCGTTCTCTTTATTGCACCTTCCGGATTCAATACACCGGAAACAAAACCGTTATGGAATGTGAGTAAACCTTTTGTTTACGGTACCCCGGAATATCAGAAACGGGTGACCGAGGATGTTGCAAAATATAAGGCCTGGCTGAAAGAAGCGGAAGTTGCATTGCGTGACGGACTGCCGGTTCCGGCGCTGCCTGCCGCCCGTCATAAACCCGGTTCTCTTTCTCTCTACTATTACGGCATGACAGCTCCTGTCACCCGTTTTCCAGTGAAGGGTGCGATCTGGTATCAGGGGTGCAGCGACTGGCGCGGACATAAAGGTTACTACCACAATATGCACGCTCTTGTCAAAAGCTGGCGCGAGGCATGGAAACAGGATATTCCTTTCTATTACATGCAGCTTGCATCTTTCATGAAATCCACCAATGATCCTCAAGGCGGTAACGGATATGCTTTGCTCCGTGAGGCACAACAGAAAGCAATGGATCTGCCGAACTCCGGAATGGCTTGTGCAATCGATATCGGAATGGAAAATGATATCCATCCGAAAAACAAATTCGATGCCGGGGAACGTCTGGCACTTCTTGCACTGCATGATCTTTACGGAAAGAAAGATATCATCCCCAGCGGACCTCTGTTCAAATCAATGGAAATCAAAGACGGAAAAGCCATTTTGACTTTTGATTATGCAAAAGGTCTTATGACAGCGAAAAAAGAAGGTCTTGCAAAACCGGTTCCTGTGAAAGAAAAACCTGCTCATTTCGCCATCGCCGGAGCAAATAAAGTCTGGTATTGGGCTGATGCTGAAATAAAAGGGGAACAGGTCATTCTTTCCTCTGACAAGGTTAAAAATCCTGTTGCTGTCCGTTATGCGTTCCGGGCATATCCCAAAGGAGTGAACATGTATAATGCCGCCGGATTGCCTATGGTTCCTTTCCGCACAGATAATTGGTGAGCGGTTTTCCTGTAAAAACTTTCCTGTATAAGGTTGTAATTTTGCAGGAATGTTATTATATTACTGAAACCATAAACTCAGGAGTGGAAATATGAGTACAAGAATTGCTGATTGGAACGGTCTTCCTGCCGTTTATATTGAAAATGAACTTGCTGAAGCTGTTGTGACCCTTCACGGATGTCATGTGGTTTCTTTTGCACCGCGCGGTTCCAGAGAAGTTCTCTGGGTTTCCGGAAAGAGCTATTTTGCCGATGGAAAACCGATCCGCGGCGGGATTCCTGTCTGCTGGCCCTGGTTTGGCGGTGCCGGACAGCCTGCGCACGGTTTGGCACGTCTTTCTTCCTGGATTCAGACCGGTGCAAAAGAAAATGAGAACGGGGAAACCGTTGTGAATCTGGCATTCGTTCCTGCAACTCCGGAATATGCCCACCTTCTTGCCAATATGAAGATCACTGTCGGGAAATCTCTGACACTTGAACTGAAAACAACCAATAACGGTGACAGCGATTTTGAGATGAGTGAAGCTCTGCATACTTACTTCTCTGTTTCAAAAATCGAACAGGTTTCCATTACCGGTTTCGATGGCGTGGGGTATACTGATACTCTGGATAAAACAGAAAAAGTTCAGCAGGGCGATATTACGTTTACCGCTGAAACCGACCGTATTTATCATACAGCCAACGCTGCCAGGATTGTTGATCCGGAATTCTGCCGTACAATTCTGGTGGAAAAAGGCGGCTCCAATTCCAGTGTGGTATGGAATCCCTGGATTGAGAAATCCAAAAAAATGGCTGATTACGGAGATGAGGAATATCATGAAATGGTGTGTGTGGAAGCTGCCAACGCATGGAGCGATGCTTACATTCTGAAAGCTGGAGAAAGCCACACTCTCATGACCAGAATTTCTGAAATCAAAGGTGTTTGAGGTAATTTCAAAAGTCCGGCAAAATTTGGCTGAAAGGAGATTGCTGAGGAGATGAAAATGGTAGTTTGAGCGTGGCTACTCAACGAGTAACCACCGAAAACGCTCCATTTTCAGATCTCTGCAAGAATTTTCAGACATTTTTGAAGACTTTTGAAATTGCCTCTTTGAACTTTTGTTCTGAAAACAAATATCCGAAAGGGGCTGCAGTAAAATGCCGCTCCTTTTTTAATGTTTCCAAAAAAGCTCTGTTCTTTTAAACAGTGTTGAAACCAATGCTGTATTGGTTTCTCAGGTAAGTAACAGAAGATTGAGCAGAACACGTTTAAAGATGCAAGGAAAAGAGATTTTTTGATAGAAAAAGAGCGTTTTTGTTTGTTTTTGATTGAAAATTATCATTTTTTTTTCAATTCAGACTGGAAAAGAGAGCAAACAAAAGCTATATTATGGGTAGTTTGTAACATCACGAAAATTCAACAGGAGGATTTTGATACCATGCAGGAATTTGATGTTCTGGTAATCGGTGCCGGTCCCGGCGGATATGTTTCCGCAATCAGAGCGGCAAAAAACGGTGCAAAAACAGCACTTGTCGAAAAAAATGAATTTGGCGGAACATGCCTCAATATCGGCTGTATCCCCACAAAAACTCTGCTTGCAGGTTCTGAAGTTCTGCATCAGGTTCGTCATGCCGCAGATTTCGGTGTAAAAGTTGCCGGAGATATCGGTGTTGACTGGAAAGCAATGCTCGGACGCAAGGATAAAGTGATCACCACCCTCCGCGGCGGTATCGCAGGTTTGCTCAAGGCTGCAGGCGTCACCGTTTTCCAGGGAAGTGCAACCTTCCTGACCAAGAACAGTGTTCTCGCAGGCAATGAACAGATCAAAGCAAAGAATATTATCATTGCAACCGGTTCTGAATCTCTCGTTCCCGGATTTATTCCCCGCGGTCCCAGAGTGATCACCTCTACTGAATTGCTCTCCATTCCCAAAATCCCGAAAACCCTGCTTGTTCTGGGCGGCGGTGTTATCGGCTGCGAATTTGCTTGCCTCTTCAACGAACTCGGAACAAAAGTTACCGTCGTTGAAATGCAGGATTTCATCATTCCCGCAGTTGATAAAGAAGTTACAAAGACTCTTGCTGCAGAAATGCAGAAAGCCGGCATTGAAATTCTCAATGGCGTGCCTCTCTCTGATATCAAGGCTGATGCCAAGGGCGTTTCCGGAAAAGTCGGAGACAAGGTTCTCAAGGCTGAATACCTTCTCGTTTCCATCGGAAGAAAGAGCTGCAACCAGTCCCTGAATCTCGGTATCACCGGGGTCAAAACTGATGAACGCGGCTGGATTCCTGTGGATGAACAGTGCCGTACCAATGTTGCTGGTATTTATGCAATCGGTGACACCACCGGAAAATGGCAGCTTGCTCACGCTGCAAGTGCAATGGGTACCGTCGCAGCAGATGCAGCATGCGGAAAACGTGCAGCTTTCGATCCCCGTCACATCCCCGGATGTATCTTCACCTCTCCCGAAATCGGAAGTGTCGGTATGTCTTCCGAACAGTGTGCAGCTGCCGGAATCGAAGTTAAAGTCGGTAAATTCCCCTTCGCAGCTCTCGGAAAAGCTATGGCAATCAACGAAACCGTCGGTTTTGTCAAGATCATTGCTGATGCCGCAACCGACCAGGTTCTCGGTGTTCATGTGATCGGACCTCATGCAACAGACCTCGTTGCAGAAGCCGCTCCCGTGCTTCAGCTCGAATGTACAGCCCGTGAACTCGGAAAAGCAATCCACGCTCACCCGACTCTGGGTGAAGCCATGATGGAAGCTGCTCATGCAGTTCATGGCGAATCTGCTCATATTCCTTCCAAGAAGAGATAAGCGGATCGAACAGTTTTGTTCAAGGGGAAGGCTCCGGTCTTCCCCTTTTTATTTTGGAGTTTTTCTATGCTCACAATCAATAAAGAAATTCTTTCTTTTTATGATATTCCGGCATTGGCTGAACGGTCTGTTAAAACTGTTTTGCTTATCAGACATTCTTACCGGGAATCTCTGCAGAATGGTTCTCTTGATCCGGGATTGACTCCGGAGGGGCGGGAATATGCAAAAGAATCCGGAGCGTTGCTGAAAGGGTTGAAAGATGTCTGTTTCGGTGCGTCCATGCGTGCAAGAACCGTGCAGACAATCGAGGCTTTGATTGAAGGCGGTTCTCTTGAGAAGGGTGATATCAAAATTTATCCGCAAATTTCAGATACTGTACTGTTTGAGGAAGAAGATGGTTTGGGAAATTGTATCAATAACGGCACGATTTCACGATTGCTGAAAGATTATTTTACGACAGGGAAGGCGGAAACTATGATTGACCTTTCTGTTTGTCATCAGCGATTGCTGACTTTTCTTACCCAAACAGAATTTGAAAAGAAAAATGTGATTCTGGCAAGTCATGATATCGTTGCTGCAACGCTTTTACTTCCATTGAAAGTCTATCCTTTTTCCACGGAAGACTGGTGCGGAAACGTTCAGGGCGCAGCATTATCTTTGGATTCCAACGGAATCTGGACGGTTGCGTATCTGGTTCCCGATAAAATGAACCGGAAAAAACAAGCTCTTTTTATTTGATAAGCTGAGGTAATTTCAAAAGTCTTCAAAAATGTCTGAAAACTCTTGCCGTGATCTGAAAATGGAGCGTTTTCGGCTTGTCCTCCGGAGTTTTAACGAAGGAGGATGGAAAGCCACGCTCAAACTACCATTTCCATTTCATCAGCAATCTCTTTTCAGCCAAATTTTGCCGGACTTTTGAAATTACCTCTACTATTCTATTTGATTTTATGATGGCATTTTGATTTTTGCGTTGCAAAAATCGGAATGCCGCAAAAAGGTTTGAAAAAGGATGATGGGGTTCGGGGAAGAAGGGAAGAACTTTCCTCAAAAGTTTTTCCCTTCTTCCCCGATCACAAATCAACTTTTATGAGGGGGCTGTTTTTGCAACAGACCATGATAAGTCAGGCTCATTTGAAATTACTTGGCCCCGTAAAGATCATAATAGGCGTTGATCGCAGCCATCAGAGTATCATCAATGATAACTTTGCCTTTGTAAGGACGGTTATAAAGATGTTCGATGACTTCTTTCATGGTAACGATCGCACAGGTCTTCAGTCTATATTTTTCACTGATTTCATTGAGCGCACTCTTTTCGCCCTGTCCGCGTTCCATACGGTCAACACTGACGACCAGACCGAGAATATTCACATTTCCCTGAGCCTGAAGAATGGGAAGCGTTTCACCGATAGAGGTTCCGGCTGTGGTGACATCTTCAATGATAACGACTTTATCGCCATCACCGACAGGACCGCCGAGAAGAATTCCCTTATCGCCGTGATCTTTCACTTCCTTGCGGTTGGAACAATAACGGATGTCAGCACCGAATTTTTCAGAAAGAGCCATACTGGCTGTAACAGAAAGCGGAATTCCTTTATATGCAGGACCGAAAAGCACATCAAACTCAGTGCCGAATGTATCTTTGATTGCCTGAGCATAATATTCTCCGAGTTTCCGCAGCTGTGCTCCGGTACGGTAGAATCCGGTGTTCACAAAAAACGGTGTTTTCCGTCCGCTTTTGGTCACAAAATCGCCAAATTTCAAAACCTGGCAATCAATCATGAATTCGATAAAATCTTTCTTGTACTGTTCCATAGTATATATCCTTTCGTTTTTTGCTATTGACGGTGTTAATATACCACTTGAGAGGCAAATAGCAAGGTGAATTTACAAAATTATTTTGAAAGCACAAATAAAAAACTGCTCCGGAACAGAATATTCCGGAACAGCTTCTCAATAAAATATCGTATCAGACAGATTATTCCATGAAGGAACTCAAATCCTGAACGCCGCCGTTGACGATTGAGTTGTAAACAGCATCCCCGATGGAAATTGCACGCAGACCGTCTACGGATTTTGCCAGAATATCGTATGTTCTGTCGGGGTCTTCGCCGAGGAAGATATCTTCCAGAATCTTCGGGTCTCCGCCACCGTGTCCGCCACCGCTCTGGGGAACGTGGATCCGTTCACGTCCTTCAAAGATCGGATAGTAATCAATAAACTGGGAACCGCCGTGATAATCTGCAATAATGCTTCTTCCAACTCCGCCGAATTCTGTTGTTTCCAATCGTCCGTGGGTACCGTTGATTGCAAGACGGTATCCTTCATAGGGAGTGGAGAAGTTTGCAGAATAATTCAGGAATGCACCATTTTTATATCTGACATTTGCAACAATGGTATCATGAATATTGATTTCTTCGTCGAAAATACACATATCGGGAGTGTAGTTGGAATAACACTTTTCAGTTCCCTGGAACGCTGCAAGATGACTGTCCATGAAAGAACCGTCCTTGCGGCTGGTAAAACGTCTCTGATATGCACAGTTTTTCTTTTCCGGACATTCTTTGCAATGACGTCCATTCTTTTTGGAGGGGTTGAACACACCGTTGGGACCGTAATGATTCAACGCACCGAACGCATGAACTTCCTGCGGAATACCGTCGATCCACCAGTTCACCAGGTCAAAATGATGGCTTGCTTTATGAATGGAAAGACTGCCGGAATTTTCACGCATACGGTTCCAGCGGTTGAAATAACTTGCTCCGTGATGAATATCAATATACCAGTTCAAATCAACATGAGTAACACGTCCGACTTTTCCGGCAAGAATCATTTCTTTCAGTTTTGTGTGAACGGGATTATAGCGGTAATTGAAGGTACAGATGACATTTCCTTTAGAGTTTTTTTCAGCCTCACGGACTCTCAATGCATCGGCGGTATTGGTTGTCATCGGTTTTTCTGTGATAACATCAAGTCCAAGTTTCAAACCTTCGATAATATAATACTGATGAGCGCAATCCATACAGACAACGATCAAAGCGTCCGGTTTCTGTTCTTCAATCATTTTACCGAAATCATCTGCCAGATAAGTGGGGATATCTTTTACCTGAGGAACCCGGTCGCAGCAAACCTTGAAACGCAGCGGGTCGATATCAAGCAATCCAACCAGCTCCGCAGAATTGGAAAAACTTTCCATGATCGGTTTGATGTACATGGCAATTGCCCGGTTGGAGACACCGCAAACAGCATATCTCTTTCTCATTTTTCAGAAGACTCCTTCGTTTTTTCAGTTTTTTTTTGCATAATCGTTACAGCAAACTGCAGAAAATATAGCATTGTTTTCCGGATATTGCAAATTAAAATGATCTTTTTTTCTGAAAATTGTCAATATTTATGCGGAATAAACTTGAAAAGTCCTTTCAAAAATGTATATTACGGAAGAATTTTTAAGAAACAAAGGCGGTATCAATGAAAAAGATTCTCATTCTCTCAGCAATTTTCTCCATGTTCGTCTGCTTTGCAGTGGAAAACCCCATTGAAGTGGAAATCACCGATGGAAACGGTGCGGTAAAGGCAGAATGGTCCCCCATTCAGTTTGGATTTCTTCCCCATGACTATGCACAGATTTTTACAGAAAAAACTGATATTTACGGTTTGTCCGCTGCTCTTTTCGGATTGAAACAGAACTCTTCTGTTCTCTCTTTTGCCCCGTTCAACCTGTTGGGGAAAAACTATTTCTTCCAGACAGGCGCATTTGCCGGAACCAATGAAAATTTTGCAATTTCCGCAGCTCCTGTTCTCAATGCCGCTGAACTCAATTACGGATTGCAGGCAGGCTTGATCAATTTGGAAAACAGCACAGACAAAAAGTATAAAAATACGAAAAAGCCTTTCTGGGGAATTCAGATCGGGCTGATAAATGCAGGTGGTTGTATTCAAATCGGAGGTTTGAACTTCAATCCGAAAGGTTTGATCCCCTGTTGTCCGATATTGAATTTTTCAATCAGATAACTTATCAACAAAGGAGATCGTTATGAAAAAAATGATTGTGCTTGGACTTCTCTTAAGCATCTTTTCCTGTTTTGCTCATTTTCCCATCTATGTGACAACTCATGACAAAAATGGAGTTTTTCAGGCGGAATGGACACCGGTTCAGTTGGGGATTTTACCGGAAGAGAATCTTCAATTATTCCGGGAAAATACAGAAGTTTACGGTTTTTCATTCGGGCTGCTTGGATTGAATCAGGAATCTTCCATTCTCTCTTTCGCAATCATCAACGCAATCAAAAAAAATTATTTTCTGCAAGCGGGGGGATTATTTTCTGTTTCAGGAAAAAATTACGGTTTTTCCATTTCTCCTACATTAAATTTTTGCGGAAGAAATTACGGAATACAATTTGGTCTTTTTAATATGGAAGACAATTTCGGGTACCGTTCATCAGAAGAAAAAAAAGGGGCACCGGGACTGCAAATCGGGCTTTTCAATGCAGGCGGAGGTGTTCAGATAGGACTTCTCAATTTCAATGAAGACGGCCTGCTCCCATGGTCCCTGCTGATTCATTTCCCTGTAAAATAATATTAAGGACTGTTCCTTGTATTCATCGGCTGTTTGGCAATTTTTACATTTTTGTTCACAAGTATTTATTTCCTAATTAATTATGATTCATTTTTCTATATTATACATTCAATTATAAATAGCGCTGTTCCCCATACAGGTTGGTAAATCCTTCTGCTATTTCAACTTTAAGATGGCATTTCGATTTTTACATCGTAAAAATCGGAATGCCGCAAAAAGGTTTGGAAAAAAGGGGTGGAGTTTGAGGAGGGGAAAAA
>JAFVTF010000002.1 GCA_017503375.1 Lentisphaeria bacterium
AAAAGAAATAAAAATTTTTCTCTTGGGTAACGGTTGTTTTAATTACCAAACCACCTCCGTAATCTCTGTAAACTCCGTTCACTCTGTTCAAAAGACTCAATTAAAATGCGTTTTCTGTATGCAGGTTTTGCAACAGCCCCAGATACCCCCTTTTACTACAATTATTCCGGACTCATTTTCAGAGAGAAACGCCTGCTTCTGAACGGATTTTTTCCGGTTTTCCTGCAGGATAGACCATGAAAACGTAAGGTTCATTTTTCCGGAGAGTTTGTCCCCAGAACTGGAATGACTCCATTTTTCCGGGCTGGAGAGTCTTCTGAATTTCAGATTTTGAAAGTTTCAGATTTTCGCCTCTGGCTGAAAGGGAAATCTTTGCCGGAGATTTCCCGAAATATTGTACAACAGTCAGGAATGTTTCATCCTTTCCCTGATTGATTTCTGGCTCATAATCGATCCGGACGATCCGCAGAAAGTTCTCAAAGTCGATATCAACATTTCTGATTTCTCCGCTGATGACATTTTCCTTATATTTGAGAACAGGTTCTCTTCTGGAATATTTTTCTTTTCTGAAAGAAAACTCATATTCGATTCCTCCGGGAAGTTCCAGAATATTGGTTCCGTTTTTTACCGGCAACGATTTCATTTCATATTTTACCCAAAATGGCTTGTAAAAAAGTTTGGTGCCTTCGGGAACATTTTTCAGGTTGAAAATCAGTTTTGCGGGAGCATTCAGAATTGCTGCCGTTGCGCCGTAAGCTGCCTGAGTCTGAGTGTAAATTTCATTTGCGCCATGATGACGGTTGTAGGGCAGGGTGGGGATCCCTTTATAATTCCGCATATCCGGATTGCTCATCATTCCGGGAATCCAGCCGAGGAAGGATGACATGATATCGCGGCGGAAATTTGTTCCCACATCAGCGATAAAAGAACGTCCGCTTGGGTTATTTCCTGTGTGGAACGTCAGGAATCTGGAAGCCATTTCCTGTAAATACGGATCATTGAAATATGCCGCAAGAACTTGGGTCTGCAAGGCAATTGTTCCGTTGATTCCGGAAAGGAAATAATTGTTCAATTCTCCGTAAAGTTTCCTGCCATCGGAAGACGTTCCAATTTCAACCGAGAACCAGTTTTTACGCGGTTTATCCCGGAAGTCTGCAAAAGGGATTCCGTATGGATGCACTTGTGTTTTTTCATTTGCCAAATGGAAAACAGCGAAAATTTTCAAAGCAGCATGAATCCGGAACGCAAGGTCTGTTCCGGGAATTTCTTTTGCGAGTTGAACAAGTGCATAAATCCCCATATTGTCCCGGGTAAGATGGGCGAGATTTTTTTTGTTATTTTCGCAGAATAATCCGGTCGTATAAAACTCGCCGCTTTTGAAAAGAGTTTTCTGCTGCCGTTTCAGAAGTTCTTCGGCGAGTTCAAACGCCATTTCCCGGTAATAGGTTCCCCCGGTTGCTTTCCAGTAAAGAACAGCGTTTTCCAATCTCATACCCAACGCAAGCGTTGTATTCGGACTGTAGGGACCGATTCCCATTTTTTTGAGTTCTGCGGCAGAACCTGCATCGCACATCAGGAGAAAATGTTTTTTGCTTTGTGCAAGAAGTTTTTCAGCCAATGCTTTATCTTTTTTCTGAGCCGCAAGATAAAAATGAACCCCGGCTGCAGTCATTCCCCAATGGCTGTCCTGCACATCCGGATGACAGATATAACCGTTTTGAGCCACGTGGACAACGCGTTCATCTCCGGTGTCCGGAAGGTTGTCGGTCCAGAAATTGTTGACTTTAATAAAGTGTCCGCCCCGGAAGACTTTCTGAAGTTCCTTATCCGGATTGTTCAGGGGATAAAGTGAATGAACGGTGAAAGGAAGTCCGGTTTTCGGGTCGTAAAGTTTTGTCATGAACTTTGCTCCCCAGAGCAGTTCATCGTAGGCGGAAGGGACATTAAATCCACAGGCAACGGCAAGGGGGCGCATGATGGTTTTGATTGCCATGGAATGATATCCGCGCAAGTCGGAGGCATCGAACCATCCGCCGGAAATATCCACGGGCTGTTTGTTGTCGGAGCGGAGAACCGGCTCAAGAAAACATGCCGGGTGTGCCGGAGTTTTCATACCGCTCCGCATACTGAACAGAAAATTGGCATTTTTTTCTGCAAGATCTTTCAGGTGTGTGAAAGAAATTTCAAAGGGAACAGAAAGGAGATTTCCACTTTTGATGCGGTAGGTTCCAGGTGTTCTGAGCCTGCAAAAATGAGCGAGTTTGAATTCGCCAATACCGGATTTTTCAGTTTCCAGAGTTCCTTTGTAAACCGTTTTTCCGGTTTTTGTCTCAATGACTTCAAAATCGTTCGCTTTGTGATTCGGGGATAGAATAGCCCACTTTGAATATTCGGGGGAGAATCCGGTTTGCGGAACTATGATTTTTTCTTCAGATGGTTTCCAGCTGTTTTCTGTGCCGGGAACAACTTTTTCAAGCGTGAAATCTTTGAAATAATAGTTTACCCACTCCGGATCGCCGGGAAGACGGCCAGTCAGCTGTTTGGAGATGACAAAGGATTTGATTTTCCGCATTTTTTCCGGAGAATCATGATTGCTCCATGTGACGGTTATCTTATTCCATTTCTGCGGGATCATGGGGCGGCACGCCTGAGTCCAGACTCCGGAACCGCCCATTTCGATCCAGAGAGATGCCCGATCGGGGACATCGGGATAGACCCAGCAGGAGAGCTGATTGTACTTGACATATTTTTCCGGCGGCAGATTCAAATCCACTTTGACCGTGCTGATGGCAGGATTTTCCCCGTAGACATACGGGAATTTATCCCTGATGACTTTCCCGTGGTCCAGATTGAAATGAAAAACGGTGACTTCCTTTTTTGCATCGGAAGTCACCTTGATCATTTTCGGAAAACGGGTTGTCCATTTTTCAGCTTTGAACACGGAAAAAGGAATTTTCTCTGATGAGAGGATTCTTTCGGAATCGGAAGATATCATCTCTGCCATAGCAGCGGCAGAGATGAGACATGTCAGAAAAACCGCCGTTTTTTTCATATTGCAATTACCGGGTCAATTCTTCCAGTTTGATATTCTTGAAGAGCAGGGATGCATCAGCTTTGCCGAGATGGTTTCCGAGAATCAGGATTTTGACATTTTTGGTGGTGTACCAGAATTTTTTGGATGCGACGGGGTTTTCTTTGGGAGAAACACCGTTGACTGTTGCGGAGAAGGTCTGCCACTGATTTGTCAGTTTGCGACTGGCAGTTGCGGAGTAAAGGTAAGTTCCGGCTGCACGATGCTGGCGGACAGCTGTTCCTTTTGCGTATGCTTTTCTGATGGGAGAAGCGAGCGTGACAGTGTAAACATCCCCGGTCTTTACGTAAGATTTGATACTGGGAGAGATGTTTTTGTTGGGCAGGTCGGAAAGATCAGCTTTTACGTTGAAAGCCACATGACCGCCTTTGAATTTCCATTTGGAACAATCTTTGAGTTTGATTTCTTTATCTCCGGCTTTTACATCTTCAGCCAGAACTGTTTCTGTGCCCGGAACAGCAAAGATCTGTTCGGAATAAATGCTCTGTTTTTTATCGTTCAGAGCAATGAAACCGAAATAGAGGACGGAGGGGGATTTTCCGTTTGCCATGAATTCCCCGGTAAGTTTGTATGTCTTGTTTGGGTCGATGGCAAGTGTTGCAGCGGAACGGTAGTTCG
The DNA here is from genome assembly GCA_017503375.1 of Lentisphaeria bacterium. Lineage (GTDB taxonomy): Bacteria > Verrucomicrobiota > Lentisphaeria > Victivallales > UBA1829 > SIG79. The sequence goes on from JAFVTF010000002.1 coordinate 3,710, forward strand.
CATAACCTTTGATTTCAAAGACTTTGTCTGCGTTAAGAGTCAGTTCGCCTTTTCCATTGATTTTCTGGAAGTCAGAGACCTGAGCGGGGACGATGGAAGTTCCGGCAGCCATGACCAGAGCGGCTGCACTTGCAGCGATTGCAGAGAGTAAAAATTTCATGATAAACTCCTTCATTTGTTTGAGTGTTTTGTGAATATAGCATAAACATTGTTGAAAATCAAGTTTTTTTTCCGAAAAAAAATATTACCCTCTTGACAAAATAAAAAATATGATATATAATAAAGGTTGTAATAATATATAATAAAACTGTAATGTATTCAGTTCAGCGGAGGTGTTGATATGAAAAAACAGGCAAAATATGAGTTGATATATCAGGATTTGAAGCAAAAAATTCTGAATGGATTTTTTTCAGACGGACGTCTGCCGGCTTTGGCTGAATTGACGAAATGTTATGATGCGAGTTTGCTGACTGTCAACAATGCGGTGAAGAAATTGGCGGAAGATGGTTTGGTTTCCCGCAGTTCAGGGCGGAGCGGAACCCGGATCGAACAGCCCGGATTGCGCCATATCAGTATGCAGTCACAGACGATCAATACTTGGAATGATACCTTGCAGTTTACCCACAAACAGCGGATCAATCTGCATTATCTTACTGCCAGACATTCCAGTTTTATACCTGATGAAATAAGCAGTTTGATCAAGAATTTTGAACGGCGTTATCCATGGATCCATGTTGTGCAGGATTATACGGATGATATGGATTTTCTTAAAATGTCAAATCATGACCTGATTCAGGGAAGTCATTCTGCACTGCTGCCTTTGATTGCCCGGAAAAAATTGTTGGATCTGGAACCGTATTTTCAGGAATTCGGCAGGGCAAATACCATTCTGCATGATCGGTATACCGCACCATTGATGATGACTCTCCCATTACTTTATTACCGCAAAGAGTCACAGGCGGATGTTCCGGAAAACTGGGACGAATTTTTCCGTTTGAATCAGAAATTAAAGCAGGAGGGAAAATATTCCGCATCTCTTCTGGGTTTTGTTTCTCTGTTGTACTTCTTTATTGGAAATATCAGTCAAAATCTCACGAATCCGAAAAAAGAACCTCAGCTGTGTCAGGCGATTCAGCTGCTGCATGATTATTACAGCTGGGATGCTCCGTGGAACACGCTGTCGCCTCAGTCCATTATCTCTGTTGCCCTGAAACAGAATATCTCATTTTACATAGGATATTATTGCAATATTTATCGGCATTTGAGCAAAGATTATGATTATACTCTGCTGCCGTTCCCAGAGAAATATCTGATTGAAACAATCCGGATCGGGATCAATGCTGAGACACTGCATCCGACGGAATCCTGGCTTTTCCTGAATTATCTCCGTTCTGCGGAAGTTCAGAGACATATTGTGAAAACGTCTTTCGGGATTCCGTATCAGGCAGAGGTTTTTCATAATGAATTCCGCAAAGCTTCTCCGAAATTATATAAACTGCTTCTGCCTTTGCTGGATAAACTGGAAGAATCTTATGTTGCAGAAGAAACCAGAGAAATGATTTATCATGTGGTTTATCCTCTGCTGGAACAATATTTCTCCCGGGAATTTACAATGGATGAATGTGTTCGATCCCTGCGTTCGGCAATGGGAGAACTTTTGAAACTGGACAGTATACAAACAAGAATCAGATAAAGGAACATGTACCATGTGGAACGAAAAGAAGTATATAAGACATTTTGAAATCGACCAGAAGGAATTTCCTGTTGTTGTATTTGAATCCGATGACTGGGGGGCATGTGAACTGGTCCCGGATGAAACTTATGTGGAAAAATATAATGCTGTTCTTGCGAAATACAACAAGGGGAAAGGCTGGGCACAGCACGGCATGGAACGCCCCTTTGAACTGCAGCAGCTCTATAAAGTTCTGGAATCCCACAAGGGTGCTGATGGCAATGCTGCTGTTTTTACGGCATTCACAGCAATGGGGAATCCCGATTTCAAGGCGATCAAAGCAAACGGTTTTACAAAGTATGTTGATATTCCCATCAACAAAGGATTTCCGGAACGCTGGCATGGAGAAGGAATCATTGATGCCATGCTGGACGGAATGAACCGGGGCGTGTGGTGTCCGGAATATCATGCGATTTTGCATCACACGAGTCCGCGTCGGTGGCTGGAATTGTTGAGAGCTGATTCTGAAAATGGGAAATTTGCCCGTGAATTGTTTGAAATGGAAAGTTATTTTCAGATGGAACATCTGCCGGAATATGAAGGCTATGATCTGAAAGAACAGCTTGATTTCATCCGTGAGGGATTCCGGCGGTTCAAAGAAACCTTCGGCAGAATGCCGGAGGCCTCTGTGACCAGTGATGCTTATCCGGAAACAGAAATGCTGTGGATGGCGATGGGGATCAATGCAGTCGCCATCAAAAACTGCCGTGTGAACACCGGAGAAGTGGTTGTTTATCCTACAAAGCCGTGGAACATGCAGGATGTTTATGCAAAGCTGGGCGATTGCAGTTCCATAGCGGATTGTACTTTCCTGACCCGGAACGTATTTTGTGAAAGCGGGGTTCCCGGAGAGGAAGTTCTGAACGTGATCAAACGGAACAGAAATGTTTATAATGAACCGTCAGTGATTTCTTCTCACAGAATCAACTACTGTTGTTTCGTGGATGAAAAACGGAAAGTCGCCATGGATCGTTTGAATAATATTCTGACGGAACTTGACAACGAGGGCTACTACTATCTGACCAGTGCGGAACTGGCAAGTATCTACCGCAAAGGCTGGTCCAAGCGTCGGGTAGGCGATAAAGTTCTGTTCCGGAAATGGTTCCCCGAAGCGGAAGTGCCTGCTTATGCGGCTGAACTTCCGAAAGGAAATCATTGGCTTCCGGCATCCATTGTAACGGAAAAAGAAAAAGATTACCAGTTGAATTAAAAGGGATTATATGAGAAAAATATTATTTCTTCTTATTGTTTTTATCAGCCTTGCTGTCAATGCCGCAGAGTTTGTGCTGGTGAAAGATTCCAAACCGCAGGCACAGATTGTTTTTGAACAGACTCCGGACCGGATTTTGAAACGCCGGGTGAAGCTGTTCAACTCTTATGTAAAAAAAGTGACTGGAACGGAATTGAAAACAGAAGGAACCAACTTGCCTTATACGATCAAACTGAATATTCTGCCTGTGAAACTGGGGAGTCAGTTTGAATGGAAAATGGAGTTTCCCTCTGCAAAAGTAATGCGGATCACAGCAACGGAACATTCTGTTTTTGAAGCGTTGAACGAAATTCTGGAACGGGGGGCAGATACCCGGTTCCTCGGAATGGAAGCATGTATGTTCCAGTATGAACCCCGGAAAGATCTTTCCATTGCGGTCGAACCGTTGAAATCCAGGGCGGGATATTCTGTTTACAGAGGAATGTATTGGCTTGCCAATCATGAGACAGAACTCGGTTTTACAGGCGGTCCATTCAAATATACCCACGGGATTCCGGATTATGCGTTTCCGCGGCAGAAATACGGGAACGGTTTGCCGGAATGTGTTGCTCCGCTGCAGAAAGGGAAAAAGACCATCAAACCCGCCCGTTGGTTTGTTGGTTGGCAGCCCTGTTATTCCAATAAAGAAGCAGCGGATATTGCGATTAAAAATATTCTGGAAATCGTCAGAGAAAAGAAATTATCTTCCATAACATTGGGAGTGAATGACAGTCGCGGATATTGTGAATGTGAAGCCTGCAAGGAAATGGATAAAGATGCCAGGACCTCCATTTTCCATAACTATCTGAAGAGTCATGGAAACAGTTATTATACCTTCTGCAACCGGATCGCAGAAGCTGTTTGCAAAGAATTTCCGGATTTGAGAATCGGTTTGCTTGCTTATACCGGAACAATCATGCCGCCCAATTTCCCGGTACACAAAAATCTGGTTCCCATGATGACCTTCGATTCTGTTCTTGAAGCATTTGATCCGGAAGTCCGGAAAAAACATTTTCAGGTGATTGCGGAATGGGGAAAACTTGTGAAAGAAACCGGAACGTGGGAATACCGCTGGGGAAGAAATTATCTGGTTCCCCGTGTTAATTTCAAAAATCAGGCAGAATTTCTGCGGTATCTTTATGATAACGGCGGACGAGCCTTTTTCGGGGAAAACGGATTGGCAGATACTCTTGACGGGCCGAAACTTTATCTCACCAGCCGTCAGCTGAAAGATATCCATGCTGATCCGGATAAGATTCTGGAAGAATGGTATACCCGTTTTGCCGGAAAAGCGGCTGCTCCCGCTTTGAAAAAACTTTACCGGATGTGTGAAGAATACTGGCTTTCCGATGAGATGAAACAGACCCCGCTTTATTCATCCAGACATTACATTTATTCTTATCCGACAGAAATGCACATGTATGCGCTGAAGCCGGGCTTTACCGCTGAGCTTGTCAGACTGGCGAATGAAGTTTGCCGTCTTGCCGGAACTCCGGGTGAAAAGAAACGTGCGGAAGTGCTGCTGCGTCACTTTGAACAGGTGGATTGTGTTGCATCATTCCAGGCTATGGCATATCTTTCTCCGAAGACCGGAGAGATCGCTTCTGAACAGGATGCACTTGCTTATTACAAAATGCTGGAACGGGATTTGCCCCGTCTGCTTGCTCAGTATAAAAGGGCAGGGGAATATTTTGCAAAACCGGATGTGCCGGATGAGAATATTTATCTTTCCGGAAAACGGTTTGATCTCCAGCCGGATAAACTGCTTGCCGCCGGTTATATGAAGACATTCCAATATATGGGGAACAAAGAAATCACCGCATTAATGGAAAAGTTGAAAAACGTTCCCGGAATGCCTGTCTATATCAGAACTCTGACGGAAACTCTGGTGAAATCTTCCGAAGCAAAGAATTATTTTGAACATGCCGGTTTTACCAGACCCTTGAAGGAATTGCCCATCCGGACAAGTATTCCTTATGAGATCACGGATGAAGTTTTGTGCAATGGACAGAAAACTTTGAAAGTTTATCCGGGCAGACCGAACGGAACACCGAATCCTTATGATATTGCCCTTTGCAATGTTCCGGCAGTCCGCTTGACTCAGACGGTTCCTCCCGGAATCTGGGCTGTGACCGCTCAAGTTTATACTCCTGCCAGAAAAGGACAGGTCGACTTGTGTTTGTGGGCGTTGAAAGACGGCAGTGACCGTTCCTGGGAAGCTCTTCATCAGAGCAAAGTTCCGGCGAAGAAATGGACAACGTTCCTGCAGATCAGAACAATTGACCGCAGTCATGACGGCGTTGGGATCCACATCCGTCCGAGCGGATTTTCGGAAAACGAACCTCTGTATATCGGAAATATCCGTCTTGTGCGATTGGGAGACGGGATGCGGACTCTTCAGGCTCCGATGACCGTGAAAGGACGGCATTTGGGAAGACGGGGAAAAGCCGTGGTGGATGAAGTCGCCGGGCTGGATGCGGTTGTTACCCGTAATCCGAAAACTTATGATTTTGCTCATTTCATGTTCAGCTGGGACAGCGCGAAACCCGATGATGTCATGGAACTTTCCTTTGATGCCGCAATTCCGGAAGATTGCAAAAGCGGGCGTGTTTGTGCCAGCGTTTACGGCAGATCAAAAGGGAAATGGAGTGTCCGGAAACGTTTGGTTTGGAATGTTCCTCTGGAAAAAGGAAAATACAAGACTGTGAAAGCTCAGGTTTCAGCAAAGGAAGTCGGCGATGCTGACCGTTATATGATTCTGTTCTTCAAAATCAAAGGGACAGAAGGGGCTGCGGTTTCCAGAGCAGCGTTGAAATTCTATGATGCAAAAGATGCGCCTGCTTTGCCGAAAGTTCAGCCTGTACCTGTTCCGGAGAAAACAGTGAAAAAAATCAAGAAGGTTTCTGTTCAGGTTTTACAGGGAACTTTTTCCGCAAAAGAGATTGGAGCTTTGACCGGATCAAAAACGGAATCTGTCCGCGGCGAACAGGCTGTTTCAATCAAAAATCCGAAGGCTTATGATTTTGCTCATGTGATATTTTATCCGAAAGGAATCTCTCCGGAAGATACTATGGAATTTAATATCCGGGCAGCATTGCCGGATGGTGTCAAGAATGGCAAACTCGGAGCGATCCTGTTTATCCGGAAAGGAAACAAATGGGTTCGGCTTGGTGCCTTGTTCTGGAATCGTGTGCTGACAGAGAAATTTACAGATATCAAAGTCAGCTTCCCTGTGAAAACTTTCGGGAAAGATGCTGTGGATGGACGTTACCGTCTTTTGATTTATAAAATGACCGGAACGGAAGGTGCGGCTGTTTCTGAAGTCGATTGGAAAATCAAGAAAAATCAATAGAAAATACAGACAGCGAAGGGAGCTTTGTTATGAAAAAAAGACATTTTACATTGATCGAACTTCTGGTTGTGATTGCCATCATCGCAATTCTTGCCGGAATGCTTCTTCCGGCATTGAACAATGCCAGAGCAACAGCACGAACGTCTTCCTGCATAAATCAGATGAAATCTTTGGGTGTGGCTGCAATCACTTATTCGCAGGATTATGACGGTTTTGTGCCGCCCTGTTATGGAACTGCATATTATCACCAATGGTCCTTCTTCATAAAACCTTATCTCGGAATGGGAAATGGACAGGCAGCTGTAAAAATCAATCATAAACGCGGAGTGAATGGTGAACGCCAGATTTATTCTACCGGAGGATATAACCTTTACTGTCCGTCGTTGGACAGCAATACATCGAATGTTCCGGCTAATTTGGCTTATACGACGACCACGTATGTTGCAAACTGGTATTCAACCAGATTTGTTCATTCCACTGCCTCTGTTGATAACAGTAATAACTGGACGAAGTTCGGGAAAGCTCCGCTGCAGCGTCCATCTGATGCCGCTCTTTATGGAGAATATGACTATGTCCACTACCTGAAATATCTGACAAGTGTAGATGTTTCACAGCATAACAATTCATCCAATGTTACTTTTGCGGACGGTCATGTGGAGAATCTGAAGAAGAGTGTTTTAGCTGTTCATCAGAAACGCTGGCTTTTGGATTATGATTAAATATAGGGAGGTTAATGGAGTATGATGAAAATCACAGGAACATTTGTTCAGCCTCTGTGCGGCGGCGATATCCCCGCTATGGATTGGCGGTATGAAGAATGGGATGCAGAACTCGCATTGATGAAAAAGATCGGCATTGATACGATCATTCTTCTCCGTCAAATGCTGGGACCTTTTGCAGCTTATAATTCCAAATATTTGAAGAGTCTTCATCCGGATATGTGGGAACCTTCTTTTGATTACCTGAAGATGTTCCTTGATCTTTGTGAAAAGCATGAAATGAAATTCTGGGTTCCGACGTATAATCCCGGACATGACTGGCTTCTGGATTCCTACGATCCGGAACAGGAGTGTAAATTTCTGATTCCGCTGATTGATGAGCTGATGGAAAAATGCGGCTCAAGTCCTGCGTTTGAAGGTTGGTATTTTGCCCATGAGATTTCCCGGAAAGTTGCCTGGCGCGTGATTGATCTTTTCCGTGAACTCGGACCCTACTGCAAGAAAGTTTCCGGCGGCAAACCTATTATGATGTCTCCCGGAGTTCAGGGACCGAAAGGGTTGATTGCAGATCTTTATCCGCCGGCAGAACGGAAAGCACGGAGTGTGACCTTTGAACAGCACCGGGAAGAATGGGATTGGATGCTGAGCCGTTTGCAGGGTGCTGTTGATATCGTGGCGTTTCAGGATGGTCATCCGGATTATGAAGATCTGGAAACATTCCAGCGGATCAATGTGGAACTCTGTACAAAATACGGAATCGAAAGCTGGAGCAATATTGAATCTTTTGACCGTGATATCCGGAATCCGAAATTCCAGGTGATCAACTGGGAAAAGATGCGGTTCAAGATGAAATCAGCAGAACGTGCAGGCTGCACAAAATTCATCACCTATGAATTTGTGCCGTTCCTTTCACCCAATGGATGTTATCCTGCGGCAAGATATCTGCTCCGCCGCTATCTGGAAGAAGCCGGAATTGAAAATCCGGGAATTTAATATTTAGTTAAGAGAAAGGAGTGTTAAAAGTGAGAAAGGTTTTATTTATTTTCGCAGTATTGATTACAGAAGCTCTCTTTGCAGAAACTTTTTGGGAAAAGAAAATTGCAACCCCGGTTCAGCAGAATGAATTTTACATGAATCAGGGCGGTTTTACGCTGGAAAAGATCACACAGCCTCAGAGAGTCTGCGTGACTGTCAAAGCTGCAGGAAATGCAAAATTCGGAATCCGTCTGAGAGTTTATCCTCAGCAGGGAAAACCGGAATTCAAATCCTTGATTTGGAACGCTGCATTGAAACCTGCCGGAACTGAAGTTTCAGCGGTGTCATCATTTGAGCTTGATCCGGATCTTATCAAAAAAGTGGAAGTTTTTACTTACAATATCAACAAAAAAGGGACGTTGAAAGTACAATCGATCAAAGTGACAGATGCAAAATCCATTCCCGCAGCTGTATTTCCGAAAACCGGAAAGAAGACATATACTCAGTTTGATTACAAACCGGGATTTTTCCCGCTTGGAGTTTATGTTTATCTCAGCGGCCGTGAATATGTGGAAAAGACCCTTGCCCCCGCACGCGGAATGAATGCAGAACAATATTTCGATGCCATTTTTTCCGATATGAAAGCTCATGGCTGCAATACTGTTTATCTTGCCAATATCACAACAGACCCGGAATTTTTCAAGTTCGCCTGTAAAAAGGCTGAAGCTCACGGATTGAAAGTTTTCGCTCAGGGGACAAAAGAACTATATGTCCGCACGAATAAAGATAGAAAATATTTTGACAGTGTTACTGTTCCGGCAATCAAAAAATATCTGCACCATTACAATGATATTCCGAATCTTGCGGCATATACCTGCAAAGAAGAGGTTCAGCCGACTCCCCATGAGTTGGCGTTGATGAAGGACGGCCGCCGTCTTTCCAAAGAACAAATGCCAAAAATCCCTGTTTTTACACTTCATAACAATATTAACTCCATGCGGCTGGATAATGGAAAAGATATTCCTGAATGGTTTGGTTTTGACCGTTACCGTTTCCGTATGGTGCTGAACAGAAACGGTCAGCTTGTTATTTCCACTCCGTCCGATATGGTTCGCCTGATCAGCAGAGAAATCGGAGAATTTTATGAAGAGGCTGCCGCAAGAAAACGTCCGTTGATCTATGTGGCTCAAGGTTATATTGAGTATCAGGAAACCGAAGATAAACGGTTATCCGAAGCAACCGGTTTCAAGAAACTGCCGAACGGAAAATGGTCCGGGTTTCATCGTTACATGCCGAAGAACGGAATGTATCTTCAGTTCTGGATCGCCCTTTCTCAAGGATGCCGCGGATTTATGATTTTTCATTATCAGCATAAAAAAAGCGGTGATCGTTCCAGCGGTTTGGTTGATTTAAAAGGGAAGGAAAGCTGGTTCTGGAAAGAAATGGGCGACTGTTTCAACGAGAATAAACCGTTGCTTCCGCTCTTTATGGAATGGTGCAGAGAAGGAAATTCCGCAGCCGTTTCTCCGGAAAAAGATGTCATGGTCAATACCTTTATCGTTCCCGGTTTCAAAGGCAGATTTGTGCTGCCTGTCAATACACTGATCGCCAACTGGGATAAGAATAATCCGTTCCGCACGGATAAAAATACGCAGCTTCATGCTGGACAGTATAATCTGGAAGGATTTAAGTGGGCTGGCCCCCGGAAGATTTCACTTCAGCTTGCCGGAAAAGGAGATTTGCGTGATTATCTGACTGGAAAAGTTGTAAATCCTGCAGCGATCACACTTCCTCCGGGACAGGGCAGGGTGCTTTTCCAGGGCACGGAAGCTGAATATAAAGCAATGAAAAAACACTTCAACAAATAAAAGAAAGGAATGCTTATGAAAAAAATCATGAGTGCTCTGGCGGTCGCTATGGTTTCAGCGGCGGCGTTCGGTCAGCTTCTTTGGGAAAAGAAGATTGATGCTCCGAAAAATCAGACAGATTATTATTTCAATCGGGGCGCGATTCCGCTTGCGAAGATCACCCAACCCGGACGTGTCAAAGTTTCGGTTATTGCCTCCGGTGATGCAAAAATCGGATGCCGTCTGCGGGTTTTTCCCCAGCAGGGAAAGCCGGAATATAAGAATGTATTCTGGAATCGTCAGCTGAAAGGTGCTTCTGCAGAATATTCCGCAGTTACAGCGTTTGATATTGATCCTGATCTGGTCAAAAAAGTTGAGATTTACACCTATAATATTCAAAAGAAAGGCACGTTCAAGGTCGAAGCTCTGAAAATTTCTGCTTCTCCGAAAAGCAACGAAGCTGTGATTCCTGTTGCCGGTGACAAGACCTATACACAGTTCGATTTCAAGCCGGGCTTCTTCCCCGTCGGTGTTTATGTCTATTTCTACGGCAAAAAAGGTGCAGAACGGTATGCTTCCCATAGAGGTATGACCGTCGAAAAGTATGTTGATACCATTTTTGCCGATATGAAAGCTCATGGCTGCAATACTGTTTATGTGGCAAATATCACCACCGATCCCCCGTTCTTCAAATTCGTCTGCAAGACGGCGGAAAAACACGGTTTGAAAGTGATTGCTCAGGGAACAGCAACTCTTTATGTCAGAACAGAACGTGATCAGAAATATTTTGATACTGTCACCGCTCCTGCAATCAAAAAGTATCTGCATCAGTACAATGACATTCCAAATTTTGTTGCATACACCAGCAAGGAAGAAGTCAGACCTGCAGAAAAGGAAATGTCTTTAATGAGACAGGGCCGCAAACTTTCCAAAGAACAGATGCCGAAAATCCCTGTTTTCACTCTTCACAATAACATCACCTCCATGCGGAAAGACAATGGAAAGGACATTCCGGAATGGTTCGGTTTCGACCGCTACCGTTTCCGTATGGTTCTGGATGCCTCCGGGAAATATGTAATCTCCACACCGTCTGATATGACCCGTTTGATCAGCAAGGAAATCGGCGAATTTTACAATGCAGCAGCTGCATTGAAACGTCCGTTGATCTATGTCGGACAGGGCTACAAAGCTCATGAAATCAGAAAGAGCGACAAGTATTCCAAGGCTACCGGTTACAAGGAAATTGCTCCTGGAACCTGGAAAGGTTACTTCCGTTACATGCCGAAAAACGGGATGCATCTTCAGTTCTGGATCGCAGTTTCCCGCGGTTGCCGCGGATATCTGATCTATCATTATCAGACCGGCAGCGAAGGTAATGAAGTCGGCAGACTTTATGAAGAAGACCTCGTTGACCTGAGAGGAAAAGAAAGCTGGTACTGGAAAGAAGCTGGAGAATGTTTCAAAGCAAATGCATGGCTTTTTCCTGTCTTTTCCGAATGGTGCCGCGAAGGAAAACCGGCGGCAAGTTCTCCCACAAAAGATGTTCACGTGAACACCTTTATCCTGCCCGGTTACAAAGGCCGTTTCGTTCTTCCTCTGAATACACAGATCGCAACCTGGGATAAAACGAATCCGTTCCGTACCAATGCGAACACCCAGCTCTACAGCGATGATGAAAACCTTCAGGGGTTCAACTGGTCCGGTCCCCGGAAAGTGGTTGTCAAACTTGCCAACAAAGGGGAATTGCGTGATTTCCAGACTGGCAAAGTTGTGAATCCTGCGGAAATCGTTCTTCCTCCCGGACAGGGCAGAGTTTATTTCCAAGGCAGCAAAGCAGAGTTTGATGCTGTGAAAAAACATTTCAAACTTTAAGAAAATTTCTTTGATATGTGAAATTGGATTGCCGGAATGAAAATTTCCGGCAATTTTTTATGCAAAAAAGGACAATTTGACATAAAATAGATAGTATGTGACATAGAAAAATCTGAGATGTCCGAGTATAATATGTCGAGAAAACAAAAAGATAGTTGAACAAAGAAATCCATTTTCAACATAATGCTGAAAGGAGTTTGAACCATGGATGAAAGAATTCTGACAAAACAGGAATTTGCCGACCGTATTGCCCGCGCTCAGGCAGCAATCGCCCCCACAGATCTGGATGCCGTTCTGGTATTTTCCACCGAATCTGAACCGGCAGGAGTCCGTTACTTTTCCGATTACTGGCCCAGTTTTGAAACTGCCGGTGTTTTGATTCCCCGCAGCGGTGAAGCTGCCCTCATCATCGGTCCTGAAAGTTTGACATTTGCAACATCCCGTTCTGTTCTTCCCAACGTGATTCAGGTTATGGATTTCCGTGAATCCAGTCAGCCGGATTATCCCGGTTCCACACACCCCGACTGGAAAAAGATTTTCGGCATGTTCAATGTGAAGAAACTTGGTATCACCGGTTTCCACATGTTCCCCTATACCATTATGATGAACGTGATCGATGCTCTCGGCGGCATTGACAAGATTGTTGATGCGGATGCATTGCTGCGTCCTGTTACAATGAAGAAAAGCCCGCTGGAACTGGAATGTCTCCGCAAGGCTGCAAAGATTTCCGAACTCGGTTTCAAAGCAATTCTGGAAAATATCAAACCCGGCATGACCGAAGTTGAACTTTGCGGTATTGCAACTCAGGCAATGCTCGCCAATGGTGCAGAAGCAACAGGATATCCTGTCTGGTGCTGCTCCGGTCCAAACTCCAATCAGGCAATCAGCCGTCCGACACTCCGCAAAGTCCAGTGCGGTGAAATCATCCACTTCAGCATCGGTGCAAAAGTGGAAGGTTACAGCGCAAGTATCGGACGTCCTGTTGTCCTCGGCAAATGCCCTGCTGAAATGAAAGAATTCCTCCAGGTCGGTCTGGATGCTCTCAATATGACCTTTGATACAGTCCGTGCCGGAGTTAATGCCGGAGCTGCAGCAACCAAGATCCATGATTTCATCCGCAGCAAAGGTTATGGCGATGCGATCCTTTACGGACCTGCTCACGGCTGCGGTCAGATGGAATGTGAATATCCCTTCCTGGAAACCTCTTCCACCTACACTCTGGAAGAAAATATGACCTTCATGGCAGATATGTTCCTCCATCGCGGAGACATGGGCTTCCGCTGGGAAGACGGTATGATCGTCAAAAACGGTCCTGCAGAACAGCTTTCCAGCTATGGCAGACAGCTGAATATTCTTGAGGTCTGATCATGATTATTGATATTCACGGACATTTGGGGAACATCAATTTCGCCAAGTTCTGGCAGGCTGATGCTCCCACGCTGGAACGGTATTGTGATGAATCCAATACGGACCTGCTTTGTCTTTCCTCTTCCCGTTCTATTATGTATGATGTGCGGGAAGGCAATGCGGAACTTGACAAAGCTCTGAAAGAAACGGAAAAACTTCTGGGTTACGTTGTTGTGAGTCCCACGTTCCCGGAATCTCTGTCTGATTTGAGTTATCTCAAGACCAATCCGAAGTTCAAAGGTGTGAAAGTTCATCCGGATTATCACGGCTATGTTCTTCCCACCAAATCCAATCGGGATTTCATTGAAGAAGTTGCGGATCAGACTCCTATGATGCTGTTCCACGTTTCCTGTATGCCCGGAACCGGATTTTCTCCCGGAACCACGGTTTGCGAGATCGCAAAGAATCATCCAAAGACCAAGTTTGTTCTTGCGCATGTTGCCGGATTGTTCCAGAATGGAAATTATCCATTCTTTCCGAATATGGATTCTCTGGAACAGGTGATGCAGATCGCCGGAGATAACGTTTACATTGATACTGCCCATTTTCTGATGTACGTCTATCCCGGCGTGATGGAAAAAATGGTGAAGATTGCAACAGCAGACCACATTGTGTATGGTACAGATGTTCCTTTGCAGGGCCCCATGCAGATGCGTTTTGCCCAGGAAGCGATCCGTGCATTGGATATTTCCGATGCAGACAAGGAAAAAATCTTCAGCGGAAATGCAAAAAAGGTTCTCGGAATTTGAGAGAATTTTTTTGATTCCGGAACAGGGTGTCTCAGAAATATTTGTGAGACACTCTTTTTTTGAGCAGACAAGGCAAGAAAAATTGATTTTTTTTTGATTCCGGGATTGATTTTATTGTTAAATGGGTTTATCTTACGGGCGAACTTATAAACAAAAGAAAGGGTTCAAAGATGACAATCAAGTGTGAAAAATGCGGTGCTGATGTCGTGTTGGCAGATGACGCAAAGACTGGAAAATGTGAAAAGTGCGGTGCGGAAGTAACCGTAAAGGAAGAAAAAGCCGCCGAAGCAGAAAATGCTGAAAAGAAACCTCAGACAGCCCCGAATAAGGCTAAAACGGTTGTGGAAATCGTTATCATCATTGCCGCAATCGCAATGATCCCCAATCTCTGCACCAAGCTCCATCAGCACAGAATGGCCGGAGCCGGAATGCCGACAACCGGTGGAAATGTCAAGCAGCTGATGCAGTATGAAAACATGGATCAGGCAAATGTTGCAGTTCCCGGCTGGTTCAACAGTATCGGTGAAGAAGCGTTTGCAAATAATATTACACTCAAGAGCGTTACCATTCCTTCAACCGTGAAGCATTTCGGAAAGAATGCGTTCAGCGGATGTGAAAATCTGACAGAAGTGAAATTTGAAGGCGGCGCAGGAGCCTACGCTCTGCTTGATGTTGCAACCCTTCAGGCTTTCAAACAGGGACCTGCCGCAGTGATTGAAGAAGGTGCTTTTGAAAGATGCAGCAATCTGAAATCTTTTGTTATTCCCGCAGGAACAACTGAAATCGGAATGGATGCATTCGGCAGCTGCAAAGCACTTGCATCTGTGGAAATTCCTGACAGCGTGACCAAACTCGGAACCCGTGCATTTGTCAGCTGCACAGCTCTGAAGAAAGTCACTGTTCCTGACAGTGTCAAGACCATTGAAAAATTTGCATTCTCCGGCTGCGACAATCTGGAAGAACTTTCCATCCCCGGTCACTTCACCGATAAGGATATCAAATCCTGGGCATGTCCGGAAAAATGCAAGATCACCAAACGCTGAGTTGATCTGAAATTTCAAAAAAACGACGTCAGGCAGAGCGATCTGTCTGGCGTTTTTTATTGCCCATATTCCGGTCGGAACTTGATTCTCCTGGAAAATAATGTAATTTTTTCATGAAACGATTGCAAAATTAAGAAAATGGGAGTATAATACCATAATGGTAAATAACCCGGAAAGGTTTCTTAAATGCTGAATGGTTTTCTGATAGTTGCTGCAACAATTTTTCTGGTGTCATTGGTTTTGGCATTGGTGTTGACTCCGCTTTGCATCCGACTTGCACACAGGACCGGTTTTTTGGATATTCCTGCATGTGAACAGCACAAACAGCACAAGAAAGCGACACCGCTTCTCGGCGGTTTGGCGATGTATCTTGCGTTTGGTATTACGTTTCTGCTGGGCGGTGCTGGTTGGTACTTTTTTGGAGATTCTCTGCCGTATCAGAATGTTCAAAGCATGATTGACGGTTTGTTTATCGTAAAAAGTCAGGTCCTTGTTCTCTTTTTCTGTATTACTGCAACAATGCTGCTTGGGCTTTATGATGACAAATATTCCATGAAAGCGTGGAAAAAACTGATTGGTCAGATCGTGATCAGTCTGGCAGTTGTTCTCTGGGGCGGAGCCTCCATTACGATTTTTTTACCATGGCAGTGGATTTCCGTTCCGTTGACGGTTTTCTGGTTCGTTCTGATTTTCAATGCCATCAATTTTTTTGATAATATGGATGGTCTGGCAGCGGGGACCGCGTTCATTGCATTTGTATTTTTCATGATTGCCGGGATTGTGAATGGACAGCATCTGGTCTCGGTTCTTTCTGCGGCGGCAGCCGGTTCTGCGTTAGGTTTCTGGAGATACAACAAGAATCCGGCAAAGTTGTTTATGGGTGACAGCGGGAGTCATTTTCTGGCGTTTCTGATTGCATATATCAGTACAAAGACAACGTACTTTACGCCGGGAGTATCTTCAACGAAACTGAATATTCTGATTCCGCTTTTCATTCTTGCGATCCCGCTGCTTGATACCATGACGGTTGTTCTGATCCGGTTGAAAAATCATAAGCCGATTTATATCGGCGATCACAACCATATATCCCATCGGTTCTGGCACATGGGAATGAGCCGTCCGCAGGCGGTCAATATGGTTCATTTTCTTTCTGTGATTGCCGGATTGGGTGCGCTGCCTCTGCTGCGCGGAGACCTTTTCACCAGTATCCTGCTTGTCATTCAGGGGCTGGTTATTTATCTGATGATTTGTTTTCTTCAGTATACGGTAAAGGGGGGCGAATGAAAGAGTTGCATCCAATATTTCAAAAAATTGCCGGAAGCCGTCAGCTTGTAATAAAAACTGTTCAGGATTTGGCTGCTGCAGTTGAACTTGATCCTGCACACTGGGCGGTAATCGGAATGCCTACGGATTCCATCATTTATGATCCGGATTTTCTGGAGATGGTGGATACTGACCAGAATAAACGGATCCGTCCGGATGAATTAAGAAATGCAATCAGCTGGCTTCTCAGCATGATGAAGGACCCCGAAGGGATTGAAAACGGTTCAAAAATTTTGAAGCTTTCCGCAATCAATCCGGAGACCGAAGGGGCTGATGTCCTCTTGTCAACAGCGCATATCATCTTGAAAAATCTTGGCACACCCGACTGTGATGAGCTGACATTGGAACAGGTGATGAACCGGAAAAATCTTGTTCTGAACAGCTGCGGAAACGGTGATGGAGTGATCACTTCTGAAAATAATGAAGATCTCATCCTTGCAGAGTATATCAAAGATGCAATAACTGTTTGCGGCAGTGTTCCGGATATTACCGGATTGCCCGGAATCAATGCAGAGCTTGCCGGAAAATTCCAGGTGGAACTGGATAAATGCTACCAGTGGCACCAGGAAGAGAAGAAAGAAACACTTTTTCCGTACGGAGAACAGACTCAGGCTTTTTACGAGAAGTTTACAGCTTTGGAAGAAGTTTTGAATCACTACTTCTTTCTCTGTAATGCTGTTGCTGGAGGACGGGCTGAACGTTTTTCCGGATTGACAGCATTTGACCCGTTGAACAGCGGGGCTATGTCCGAATTTTTGAAAAATGCTCCTTGTGCAGTTCCTGTGGCGGATAAGTCTCTTTCATTGAACGGCTGGCTGAATCCGGAAAAGACAAAAGGGCTTTCCGCATTTGTCGGCATGGCTCATGATTTGCAGTTGACTGAATCTGCAGACTGCCTGACAGAACAGGAATGGTTGCGGATTTCAGAGAAATTACAGCCGCGGAAGGCATGGCTTTCCCGGACACCGGCAGGAAATGTCAATTCCATTCCGGAAGAGAAAATCAAGGAATATCTTGATCATGATGCGTATGGTGCCGCAATGAAATTGATAGAGAGCGACGCCGCTGTGAAAAAAGAAATAGATGCGTATGCCTCATTGCGGAAATTGATTCTTTTTCAGCACCACATGATTGAATTTGTCAATAACTTTATCAACCTTTCCCATCTGTTTGATCCGGGGCGTTTGAGTTTGATTCAGCCCGGTCACCTGATCATGGACAGTTCCCATTATACATTGGTCTGCAAGGTGACAGATATTGCGGCGCACAAGAAAATCATTCTCCGGAGTAATATCTGCGTGATGTATGTTGCGTTGTCGACAGGGATGCCTTCTCAGTTGAAGACCATGAATCTGGCTGTTGCGATCACCTCCGGAAGCATGAGAGATATTTTTATCGGAAGAACAGGTGTTTTCATTGGAAAAGACGGCATTGAATGGGATGCAAAAGTTGTTGATTTTGTACAGCAGCCTGTCTCTTTGGGCGAAGCAATTCAGATGCCGTTTCTGCGGTTCGGTGAGTTTCTGGAAAAACAGGCAGACAAGTTTTTCTCCTCCAAGAGCAAAGCTTTGGAGACGAGCCTTTCCAAAGATATTACGACGGGTAAAGTTCCGGATGAGATCGCAAAAACTGCCTCAAAACAGACGCCGGCTGTCAGCGGTTCCATGATGCTGATGGGCGGCGGAATCGGTATTGCCGCATTGGGAAGTGCATTTGCCTTGATCGTTAATACATTGAAGTCCATCCCTGTCTGGAATGTACTGCTTATCCTTATCGGAATCATTTTTATTATCAGCGGTCCCATGATTTTTGTCTCAATCATCAAATTGTGCCGCCGTTATGTTTCGGACTTTTTTGCAGCCGGGTCCTGGGCAGTCAATCCCCGGATGCGGCTTTCCAACAGAATGGGCTTGATTTTTACCCATGTTCCCTCCAGACCGTACGGAGCAAAATATCTTTACCGGGATATTGCTCTGGTCTTTTCCAAAGAATTTATAGATAAGAAAGCACGGTTCAGAGTTATATTTTACTGGAGTTTTCTTGCAGTTATTCTTTGCGGAATCGGATTTTGGATATACCTCAAATGGTTTTACTGATTAACATACCAAACATCAAACATAAGGAGAAAAAAAGATGTACCTTGGAAGAATTGTTGCAGCAGGCATGACAAAAGACGGAAAACCCGTAGCGGCATATCGTGTGTCCTCCCGTTCTTTCCCCAACAGAACCGCTCATCTTGCAAATCAGACGATTTCCATTATTCCCCGGAAAGGGTTTGAATCAGACCTTTCCAAGAACCCCTATATTGCTTATAACTGTGTCCGCCTCTCCGGAAAAATTGCAGTTGCAACAAACGGTTCCCATACAGATCCCATCATTGAAAAAATCATGGCCGGTATGAATCTGCGCGATGCATTTGCTCTTTCCCTGCTGGCAATGGATTACGAAAAAGACAGTCTGGATACTCCCCGTGTTGCCGCAGGTGTTGATGCAGCAACCAATACAGGCGTTCTCGGTATTGTCCGGAAGGATGCCGTTCTTGTCCGCACCTTCCAGCTGGAACCCGGAAAAATGGTTTATGTTTCCACCTATGAAAAGAATGCACCCTGCCACGGAAATCTGGAACCGGAATTGGTTGTCTGTTCCGCAGCAGAAATCTGCGATCATGTGATCAGCGGCGGTGTGTTTGCTGAATTTGAAAATCCTGTTACAGCAGCTGCGGCTGTCTGGAACGGCGCAGACTATGAACTGGCTGTAAAGGATGCTCAGTAATTATGTCCGGAACGTATCTTGACCGGCTGAACCCGCAGCAGCGGGAGGCCGCGACACATACGGAAGGACCTCTTCTGGTGCTCGCAGGGGCGGGCACCGGAAAAACCAGCGTGATCACCGCACGAATCGCTTTTATGATTGACTGCGGGATTCCTGCTGATTCCATTCTCGGTGTGACTTTTACCAACAAGGCTGCAAAGGAAATGAAAGAACGTCTTCAGCGTTTGATCGACCCTGTACAGGCCCGGAAAGTAACGCTGGGAACCTTCCATTCTTTCTGCGGGCGTATTCTGCGGAAACATATTTCCCTTGCCGGAAACTACAATTCTTCCTTTACGATTGCGGATGAGAGCGATCAGAAAAGCATTATCCGTCAAGCGGCGGCAGAACTTGGTTACAGCAAGGATGAACTACCCACAGATGTGGCGGCATCTTTTATTTCCAACTGGAAAAATAAACTCTGGTGGCCCGCTGATGCCAAAGAAGATGCTATGCTGAATCATCCGGGCAACGAAAATATTGCCCATGTTTATGAGCGTTATCAGCAATTACTGGAACTGCAGAACGTGATTGACTTCGACGACATGCTGATGCTTACGCTCCGTATCTTTGAAAATTCTCCTGAAACCCTGAAAAAATGTCAGGAAACTTACCGCTATTTACTGGTGGATGAGTATCAGGATACCAATACCGCACAATTCCGGATTGTGCAGCTGCTCGCCGGAGACCGGATGAACCTTTGCGTCGTCGGTGATGATGACCAGAGTATTTATGCCTGGCGCGGTGCCGATATTTCCAATATTCTGGACTTCCCGAAAATTTTCCCGGGAACCAAAGAAATCAAACTGGAACAGAATTACCGTTCAACCAACCGGATTCTGGATGCCGCCAACGCCGTGATCGGCGGGAACAGCAGCCGTTACAACAAGAATCTGTGGTCCGCAAAAGGGATGGGCGAGATTCTCCGGATCGTCAAAACTCCTACCGGTGAAGAAGAAGCACGGTTCGTTGTGAAAACGATCCAGAATCTTGTCGCAAGAGGCGAACGAGCCTATTCCGATTTTGCAATTCTTTACCGTTCCAACCATCTTTCCCGGCTTTTTGAACAGGAGTTCCGCCGCGCCCGCATCCGCCCGAAAATCGTCGGCGGACAGGAATTCTTTCAGCGGAAAGAGGTGAAAGATGCGGCAACTTATTTGAAATTGATTATCAATGAACGGGATGAACAGGGCTTCCTGCGGATCATAGGAACTCCGCCCCGTGGAATCGGTGATAAAGCCATTCTCCGTATGCGCGAAATCAAAGCGGCTGCACCGGAACTATCGTTTTTTGATATCATGAAAAGTCAGGATTTCCTGAGTACATTGACAGCGAAACCGAAAGCCGCGATGCAGGAGTTCGTGGAGCTTTTTGAGAAATACCGCAAAGAGTTTACTGAAACAGAATTTCTTGCAGAAACCGCACGGAATTTCCTTGTGGAAATCGGTTATCTCAACGGTTTGCAGAGAATCTATAAAGACTTGGATGAAGCAAATTACCGTCAGGAAAACGTCTATGAATTCCTGAGTTATCTTGGAAGTTTCGCCCATCAGTTCCAGCAGGAAAATGAAGGAAAACTGCCAACGCTTCAGGATTTTGTGGAAACCTATTCTCTCATGGATGACAATGACCGGACTGAAGAAGATAACGAAGATGCACCTGTGATGTCAACGGTTCACGCCTCCAAAGGGCTGGAATATCCGGTTGTATTCATCGTCGGAATGGAAAACAAGGTCTTCCCCCATGAACGCGCTTTGAACGAAAATGGTTTGGAAGAAGAACGGCGTTTGTTTTACGTGGCAATTACCCGTGCAAGGGAAGAGTTGTACATGACTTATGCAGGAGAACGGTTCCGTTTCAAGGAATTCATTCGCTGTGTGCCGTCGCCCTTCCTTCGGGAAGTTCCGGAAGATATTTGTGAACGGAATGTACCGGATGATCTCAAGAAAGAGGTTACAGAGGATGAAAAAATGAAAGCATACGAAGATATTCTCCGTATGCTTGATGAGGATGATGACTGATTCCAAAGCCCGCCGCAGAGCGGGCTTTTTTCTTTCTATAGAAGGAAACATCCGGTTGACATGGAAAAATGCCGCTAAAAAGGAGATTTTTCTCATGATCGAACATGCAATGACCAATGGACGCTATCACTGCATTCATCCTCAGTATTCCTTTGCCGCCGAAGACTGGGTGCTTTGTGATGACTGTTTTTCCGGAGAACGGGAAATCAAACGCAGAGGTGAAGTTTATCTTCCCAGAACTGAAGGGCAGATGGCTGATACGATGTATGGCTCCAAACGTTATGAAGCATACAAATACCGTGCAAATTATTTTAACTATTTTGCCTCGACGATTCATGCAATTCTTGGGATTCTTCACCGTGAACCTCCACAAAGAATTGAATTGCCGCCCCGGTTGTTTTCCATGAAAAATGGGTTTTCTGCTAATGGTGATTCTTTGGAGGAAATGCTTCATCTTGTCAATTTTCATCAGCTGGTTTATGGGCGGTGCGGAATGCTTCTGGATTCTCCGTTTTGGGATGATTCCCCAAATGCAGTTCCCGTTTGCGCATTGTATCCGGCTCACAGGATCCTTGACTGGGAACAGTCTGGAAATGTTCTCTCTTTCGTGCTGCTTGACGAATCCGGAGATCATTTCAATCCGGAATTGAAATGCCGGGAACATGTTCAGAAATTGCGGCTTTGCGCTTTGGATAAAAACGGGGACTATTATTCGGTTGTTCTGACGCCGGAAGAATATTCAAAATTTGATTTTTCTGCAGAACTGCCTGATTCTGTTTATCCTGAAATCCGCGGCAAAAGGGTGGGAAAAGTTCCATTCTGTTTTGTGAATACATCCGATACATCTTCCATGATTCAGGCTCCGCCTCTTTTGCCGCTTGCGAACCTGTGTCTGGCAATTTACCGTGGAGAGGCTGATTACCGTCATGCACTCTATATGCAGGCGCAATCCACTCTGTTTCTGAAAGGGTTTCCGCTGGATGATCCCCCGATGATGGGAGCCGGAAATTATATCCATACAGAATCTCCGGATGCCGCCGGTTCGTTCCTTGAAATTTCCGGGGCAGGGCTTTCCGAAATGCGGGAATCTCTGACCAAACTTCATGAGACGGCTGTAAATATGGGCGTTGCTCTTGCAGAGACCGGAGATTCAGAATCCGGAGAAGCCTTGAAAACCCGTCTCTCTGTGAAACTTGCTTTATTGGAAAATATCGCAGGAACAGCAGGAAATGCGTTCCGGAAAATTTTACGGATGGCGGCAGAATGGTGTTCTGTTGATCCCGATTCGATCATCTTTGAACCCAACTTTGATTTTACAGATTCCTCTGTTTCTGCTGCCGATGTATCCTGCCTCTGGACTGCAAAGAAAGAGGGACTTCCGCTTTCTGAACGCAGTATTCATGAATGGCTGCGGAAAAATGATTATACAGGCCTTTCTTATGAAGAAGAAGTCGAAGCCGTAAAACAAGGGAACTGATAAAGCCTTTTTCCTGTCAAAGAAAAATGGGGAATCCCCCCGCTGCCGGAGGAGGAGATGGTCTTTCAATCTTCTCCGAATTCGGCAGTCCCCTTCCGTTTCATCCCCCGGAACCTTTTCAACAGGAGAATGAATTATGCCTGTACTCGTCACAAAAGAAGCCCCGGATTTCACCGCAGATGCCGTATTTCCCGGCGGAACAATGGATTCTTTTTCCCTTTCAAGCTGGAAAGGAAAATATGTGATCCTCCTCTTTTATCCCATGGATTTCAGCTATGTCTGTCCCTCTGAAATCATTGCCTTCAACAAGCGGACGGAAGATTTTCAGAAACGTCATTGCAAAATCGCCGCAATTTCAACGGATACGGAATTCACTCATCAGGCGTGGATCAGTGCCGACCTGAAGAACGGTGGAATCGGTAATGTTGATTTTCCCCTGATCTCCGACAAAACAAAAGATATCAGCCGCATGTATGGTATTCTTTACAATCATGCCGTTGCATTGCGCGGATTGTTCCTCATCGACAAAGAAGGAATCGTCCGTTATGAAGTGATCAATGATATTCCCTTCGGAAGAAGTGTGGATGAAACGCTCCGTATGCTGGATGCAATTCAGTTTTATGAAAAGCATGGCAATGTATGTCCGGCAAACTGGCGTCCGGGTAACAACGGCATCGAACCATCAAGGGATGGAGTGATAGATTACATGGCTAACGTCATGACATTTGATTTGTAACAGAGCTGTTCTCACGGCAGATCGTCGAATCCGGCGATCTGCATTCCCAAATCACTCGCAGTTTGCAGACATTTCCGCAGAAGAGTTTTATTCATGCTGATCTGATTCGGTTCTTCCGATATCCCATGGGAGAAAAAAGTCAGCCGCAGATTTTCTTCCGCCGCCTTCTTCAATGCTTTTTCCAGATTTTCAAACGTTGACAGATAATATTCTCCAATTCCATTCCCGCAATAAAGATTTGTTTTACCAGCCTCTTCCATCGTCAGAAACGCATCCGGCTGGGCAGAAATGTCATATCCTTTTTCCGGTTTGGAAGGCAGTCCGGCGCGGAATTTTTTGAAATACGGCATAAGAACTTTATCGGTTTCTTCATTTCTCTGATTGTTTGGATAGGCAAAGTTTTCGACTTTGATTCCGGCAGATTCCAATACTTTCATCTGCGGAAAAATTTCCGCTTCCAGATAAGCAGTTTCCCCATGTTCGGCAACAAATTCATCTGCATTCAAATGTTTCAGCGCATGAAGTCCAACGGAGTGTCCGGCTTTTTGTAGTTTTTTTATACCGTCCAAATCTTTTTCCGGTAAAGGGCCCGGATAAAAAAATGTTGCATGCGCGTTGAACTCTTGAAAAAGCGGAATGCAATCCAGCCATTGATCGGTCCAGCCGTCATCAAAGGTGAAAAGCACGATTCCACGGGTAATTTTTTTCAGATCGATCATCGTTAAAACAGAGAAAGTTGTTCCGGTTCATTGTTTGTTCCGGCAGGGATATCACTTTCTTTTCCGGCCATGGAAAGAAATTCCTGTTCCGTCAGAATTGCAATTCCCAAAGAAACCGCCTTATCATGTTTGCTTCCTGCAGAAGCTCCTTCCACAAGATAATTTACAGACGGACCGATGGAAGAGGAAACTTTTCCGCCCAGCTGACGGACGATTTCTCCTGCATCCTGCCGGGTCATGGAAGAAAGTGTTCCGGTGAATACAAACGTTTTCCCTGCCAGAAGCTGAGGCAGTTCCTCCTGTTGATAAAGCTCCATATTAACGCCGTACTCTTTCAATCTGGCGATCAATTCCCGGTTCTTTTCATTTGCGAAAAACGCGGCAATACTTTCCGCTACAATGGGACCGACATCGCCGATTTTCTGCAAATCTTCAACGGTAGCCTCCATTAATGCATCCATTGAGGTGTAATGTTTGCAAATTTCCAATGCTGTTCTTGTGCCGACATTCCGGATTCCCAAAGCTGTAATCAGCCGGGGCAGGTCACGCTTTTTACTTTCCGCAATCGCATTCAGCAGATTCCGGGCAGATTTTGTTCCCATCCGGTCAAGCACAACCAGCTGAAACATGTTCAATGTGTAAATATCGGCTATTCCGGAAAGAAGTTTTTCTTCCAACAGAAGATCAATTACCGCCGGCCCCATTCCTTCAATATCCATCGCATCACGGGTTGCAAAAAAACGCAAACTTTCCCGTAAGCGGGCAGGGCAATCCGGGTTGATGCAGCGGTATGCAGCTTCTCCGTTACTGCGGACAGCTGCACCGCCGCAGGTCGGGCATCGTTCCGGTATGGGAATCGCTTTTTCTGTGCCGTTCCGTTTTTCCGGGAGCGACCGCAGAATTTCCGGAATGACATCTCCGGCTTTACAGATTACCACACGGTCTCCGATCAGAAGATCCTTCATGGCAATATAATCAAAATTATGCAATGTGGCACGGCTGATGACTGAACCTGCAAGCTGTACCGGTTCCAGTATCGCCGTCGGTGCAATGACACCTGTCCTGCCGACATTCAGCGTGACATCTTTCAAAACCGTTTCCGCCTCTTCCGCAGGGAATTTATAGGCGATTGCCCAGCGCGGACACCGGGAGGTCTCCCCGAGAGCTTTTTGTGCGGAAACATCATTTAATTTGATAACCACACCGTCAATGTCATAAGGAAGATCATGACGGGCTGCAAGAAATACCTGCTGTTTTACCCAGACTTCTTCAATCCCGTTACACAAGGCATTCATGGGGTTGACCGGCAAGCCCATCTCTTTCAGAAACGCTGTTTTTTCTTCCTGAGAAGTAAACTCTTTTCCATCAGCGAACTGGATTTCATAGAAAAATGCGGAAAGGTCTCTGGATGCCGTAACAGCCGGATTCAGCTGCCGCAGAGAACCTGCTGCAGCATTTCTGGGATTGGCAAAGGTATTGCGCCCCTGTTCTTCACATTCTGTGTTCAAGCGCAGAAACGAGGCTTTCGGCATGTAGATTTCACCACGGACTTCCAATCTGGAAACCGTTGCCGGAATTCTTAACGGAATACTCCGGATCGTCCGGACATTGCTTGTAACATCTTCCCCCGTGACTCCATCGCCCCGGGTGGAAGCTTGAACCATGACACCGTCTTCATAAACAACTTCAACGGTCAGTCCATCTATTTTCAGTTCTGTTTCATAGAAAGGAGCCGGGAATACATCGCGGATTTTTTTATCAAATCCGCGCAAGCCTTCCAGATCGAAAACGTTATCCAGACTCAAGAGTCTGGTCGTATGTTTCACCGAAGGAAATTCCTGCAGCGGAGCTCCGGAAACGCGTTGTGTCGGGGAATCCGGTGTGACCAGCTGCGGGTTTTCTGCCTCCAGCTGTTTCAGCTCCGCCATAAGTTTATCATATTGAGCATCTGTGAGATCCGGCGCATCCAGAACATAATATTTTCTGTCTGCCTCCCGGATGACAGCTCTCAATTCCGAAATCCGTTTTTCCGCCTCCGGCATGGTCATATTCTTTCTCAATAAACAGAGTCGGGGAAGTAGAATTTTGCGGCATTTTCTGTCATGACGACTTCAGAAGGAACAATCACTTCTTTATCTTTGGGATCGGTCTGCTTGTTGGCGCGCAATCCCTTCAATGCCAAATCCATTCCGACAGCCACCATGTTCGGCGGATAGGTTACGGTAGCCTTGACCACAGGATCTTTATCAAGGATCAGTTTCACGATATCTTTGCTTCCGCCGCCGCCAGTGAGTGCTTTGATATCTTTCCGTCCGGATTCCTGATAAGCCTTGATTACACCTTTCAGAACATCATCATCACCAGCCCAGACAGCATCAATTTTCTTATATTTCTGGAGATAGGTTTCCATCAGTTTCAGCCCCTGTTCTGTGTTCCAGTAAGCAGGCTGGGATTCCATGATCTTGATTCCGGGATATTTTTCAGCAAGGACTTTTTTGAATGCTGTGATACGTTCCGTATTGATTGGGCAGGGGATTCCTTCCATAACAAGGATATTCCCTTTGCCGTTCAGGATTTTTCCCATTGCTTCAGCAGAGGCGGCTCCGAATCCGGCATTGCTTCCGTTAACAAAAATATCCTGACAGGGATCCGGGAGCGGATTGGAAACATTCACAAAATAAATGCCGTTCTGTTTCGCTTTCTTGCAGACTTCGTTGAGCGGTCCGGGTTCCTGAGAAAGAACGACCAGCGCATTTACCTGCTGGGTGATGAGGTTTTCGATATGGTCAACCTGTTCCGCCGTATTCTGTGCCATTGTGAGAATAACTTCCACATCCGGGTTGGCTTTTTCAATCCGTTTTTTGGCTTCTTTTGCATTCCAGACAACACCGCCGGTCCAACCATGGGTTGCAGCCGGAACAGAAACCCCGATTCGGTATTTCTTACGGCTGCTGCAGCCGCAGAACAATGCTGCGATCAACAATACGGGGATAACATATTTCAAAAATTTCATGATATAATCTCCTTTTCAAATTCAGCGGTAAACGACTTTCTGCTGCACTTTCTGCATTTTCGGTTCTTCCAGCGCGAGAACATACCAGCTTTCAGCCAGTTCAGCATTGGAGAAGTTTTTCAGTTTTCCATTGACGATTGCATCGCGGTTCTGAGTGAGTATTGCACTGTCAGTTTTCTTCAAAGCATCGTTCAAAGCCTTCAGCGCATCTTCTTTCCGGTCAAGTTTCAACAGAATCCAACTGTATGTTGCAGCGGGAAGAACAACTGCTTCTTTCCGGAGCAGACGGGTTCCCTTTTTATAGAATTTATCCAGTCCGGCATCTTTGTTTTTATACATTCTGGCAAGTTTCATGCTGACAGTCTGCGGGTCCAGAAAAGTACATCCCGGAAGAAGTTCATCCACAACTTCCCAATTTTTCATCTGATAGTTGAACGCCATTTTCATGGTGACCATCTGTTTTTTCATCATGAGGTTCCATTTGCACATGGGCTGGAACTGGTCGCAGACAGCGAGGGCCGCTTCAATTCCGCGCTTCTGTTCCGCTTCCAGCTGCATCCGGAGCATTACCTGATTTGTGTTATGTTGACGGATAAAGTTCTGCTGTTTCCGCTCCAGATTTTTCTGAGTTTCCATCATAACACTCTGAAGGTTCATTTGAACCTTTTTCATTTTTGACCGCAGGATCAGGGAAACGATGATCTGGACAGCGACAAAACCGAACACAGCCAATACGATTTCCCAGAATGTGTGCATTTCTGTTGTTTTTTTCAGAATGGTGAAAACGGCTCCGGCGGAGAGAATTCCCAACAAAATTGTAAGCATAAGAAAATTCCTTTCGTTTGTATATCTTATGAAATTTATCTCCAAACCGTAAAATACACTCATTCAATTTTTTTTCAAGTACAAAATCTATGAATTTTTTAGAAAAAGCAGAGCTTTATTTACAATCTGGATGGTCATAGTCACCCTTCGTACACGTCGTAGGTCTCAAGCGCAAATTTTCCGATCTTGTAAAGCAGTGCCAAACTGTCTTTTCTGATCTCCAGAGGCAGCTGACGCAAAGGGCCATCTCCGTTGCAGTGGCTCATAAACGCATCAGATTCAAAAGTAAAACTGCCTTTATAATCAATATCGATCAATCCCTTTACAATACTGTCAAGCTGCAGATGTCCGCAGTAAGGTGCCAAATGCTGGTCGGAATGGATTCCGTTATCGTGAACATGAACCGCTTTCAGATTGCTGCCCAACTCTTTCAGTTCTGCGTACTGATCAAACTTTTTATCCATGACAGCATGTCCGGTATCCCAGCATGCTCCCAGAAGAGGATGATTCATATATGCAATAAAATCATTCATTTCAGCACCAGTCCGGGGAAAATAAAGTTCTCCGGCATTGCCGTTTGAAGTATTTTCAATACAAACCGTGATCCCGAATTTTTCGGCTGTTTTCAGCACATCTCCGACAAATTTCCGGTTATATTTAAAATAACCGTCGCGGTCTGCCGGATATTTGTATTCCGGACTGAAACTTGTGTGCATGACAGTTGTTTTGATTCCGAGCATGGCACAGGCTTCCACACTGCGCTGCATTGCACGGATGCATTTGTCGTAATTGCTGTTGTCAAATCCCGGATTGTAGCCCGGTGCATGAGCCTGAACAAATTTGAAACCGCATTCTTCTGCCGCAATCATGGCATCTTCAATTTCTTTTTTCCATACTTTGTCATCCTCCTGTATATAGGGGGAATTTTCTTTTGCATGTGCATAGTAAAAAGAGAAATCGAGATATTTGAATCCTGTTCCCTGATAGTTGCGGATGGTGTCTGCAGGTGTTAATTTATAACTGTACAATTCACCGATTGTTGTAGCAATTTTCATAAGATATACTCCTGTTTGATTTTTCGGTTAATTTATCACAAACATCAGTAAAATGCAAATGAAAAAATGAAATCAAAGGATAAAATCAAAGAATAAAATAATCTGTGATTTTCCGTGTATTCTGTGGTTCCGGAAAAAGAAAAAAGGCGGAACGCAATGTTCCGCCTTTGGATCAATGACCGTTAACCGATCAGACGAGAGAATCCCAAAGCTCTTTGCTTTCGAGGTTCTTCTTGACCAGGTTCACGAATGCAGCACCATCGGAGCCGTCAACCACGCGGTGGTCAACACTCAGGGTGACTTTCATGATGTCATGAACTTCGATCTTCTTGTCTTCGCCAACAACGACAGGTGTCGGAATAGCAGAGGAAACTGCGAGGATTCCGGATTCACCGGGGTTGATGATGGCGTTGAATGCTTCAACATTCATCATACCCATGTTGGAGATAGAGAAGGTTCCACCCTGCATTTCAGCAGCGGAGAGTTTGCCGTCACGTGCCTTTGCAGCCAGTTCAGCAACTTCTGCAGCGATTTCATCCATGGACTTCTTGTCGGTGTTGCGGACAACAGGGACAACCAGACCGTTGGGAACGCTGACAGCGACGCCGACATTGACTTTGCTCTTGAAGATCACGCTGTCGCCAACGCAGACAGAGTTGACCAGCGGCATTTCGCGGAGAGCGAGAGCAACAGCTTTGACAACGAAGACGTTGACGCTGATGTTGATTCCGGCCTTCTTCAGTTCAGCACGTTTTGCCTTGACAGTTTCCATGTCAATGGATACGGTGACGTAGAAGTGAGGAATCTGCTGCTTGGATTCGGTCAGACGGCGGGCGATGACCTTACGCATTGCAGACATGGGACGGGGACGTTCGGAGATCATATCGTTGACGTCAGCCAGCGTGATTCTTCCGTTTTCACCTGTACCTTCGAGAGAGAGAAGATCAATGTTTTCAGCCTTGGCTGCGTTGAAAGCAGTCGGGGTGATCTTCTTGTCATAGTAACCGGAGGTTTCCAGATAGTTGCGGACGTCACTTTCAGTGACACGGCCAACGCCGCCGCCTGTTCCGGGAACCTTGTTAAGGTCAATCAGATAATCCTTGGCAAATGCTTTTGCTCTGGGGGAAACAGCTTTCTTGGAAGCTGCTGCCGGAGCCGGAGCAGGTGCAGCCGCAGGAGCCGGAGCCGCTGCCGGAGCAGGTGCTGCGGCAGGTGCAGCCTTGGGAGCAGCCTTCGGTGCCGGAGCTGCCGCTTTGGGAGCGGCAGGGGCAGGAGCAGGAGCTGCTTTCGGTGCAGGTGCAGCCGCAGCAACTTCGTTCATGATGGCAGAGATGTCTTCCCCGGGTTCACCGAGGATTGCACCGATTGTCATCACAGGAACTTCTTTGCCTGCGGGAACGAGGATCTTCAGGACGGTACCCTCAAACTGGGATTCCACGTCCAGAACGGACTTATCGGTTTCAACGTCGAAAATGACATCGCCCTTTTTGACAACGTCGCCTTCCTTGACCTTCCAGGACTGGATGGTGACGGTCTCTTCGGACTGACCGAGTTTGGGAATTGGAAGTTTTGTAGCCATAATTCAGCTTCTCCGCGGATTACATCAGTTTTTTGACGGTTGCAACCATTTCTTCCACGCTGGGAAGGAATGCTTTTTCAAGGCTGTGTGCCTGAGGTGCGATACCGTTCTTGGCACCGAGCTTGAGAACCGGTGCATCGAGATCATCAAAGCAGTTTTCAACGATCTTGGAGACGATTTCACCTGTGAAGGATCCGACGTCGACGCACTGGGAGACAACCATACAACGGCCGGTCTTGCGGACGGATGCGAAGACGGTTTCCCAGTCGAAGGGAACCAAGGTTCTCGGGTCGATGAGTTCAACAGAAATGCCTTCTTCTGCAAGAGCATCTGCTGCCTTGATAGCATCGTTGACTGCGGGACCCCATGCAACGACGGTCACATCAGAACCTTCGCGGATGGTGTTGGCAACACCGAACGGAACGGTGTAATCTTCTGCGGGAACAACACCCTTGACGTTGTAGAGGAGCTGACCTTCAACGAAGACAACCGGGTTGTCATCGCGGATAGCGGTCTTGATAAGTCCCTTTGCATCGTAGGGGTTGGAGGGATATGCAACCAGTGTTCCGGGGATGTGGGCAAAGATGGATTCGAGGGACTGAGAGTGCTGTC
This sequence comes from Lentisphaeria bacterium, assembly GCA_017503375.1. GTDB lineage: Bacteria > Verrucomicrobiota > Lentisphaeria > Victivallales > UBA1829 > SIG79. The sequence continues at coordinate 34,826 of JAFVTF010000002.1, forward strand.
CGCCGTATCCTTTACCACCACCGACGCTGCAGCGGATGACCATGGGAACCTTGGTGGATGCACCGGTCATGTAATGCCATTTTGCAGCCTGGTTGGAGATCTGGTCGGATGCCATCAGAGCGAAGTCCATGTACATGAGTTCGACAACAGGACGATATCCGGTCATAGCCATACCGACACCGGTACCGATGATAGCGGCTTCGGAGATGGGTGAGTTGAAGACACGGGCACGGCCGAAGTATTCGAGCATACCTTTTGTCAGCTTGAATGCGTTACCATAGTCAGCAACGTCTTCACCATAGCAGACAACGCGGGCATCGCGTTCCATTTCTTCGATCATACCTTCCTGGATAGCTGCCTTGTAGGTCATGCGGCCTTCAGCATCGCGCTTGATTGTCGGTCTGGGACCGCGTGCCATGCACTGATTGTAGGGAGCAGGAACAACTTCGCTGGTGGTATCGGTGTACATGTATTTGATAACATCTGCGGGATCGGGATCTGCTGCATCAGCTGCGCGGCGTGCTGCACGGCGGTTGCGTTCTGCAACTTTTTCTTCGATAGCAACGAGCTGTTTTTCGGTGAATGCTTTTGCATCGAGAAGAGCTTTGCGGAAGTTGTCAACGGGGTCGACTTCTTTCCAGAGTGCTTCTTCTTCTTTGGTTCTGTATTCGGTTCTCGGGTCGGAGAGGGAGTGACCGAAGTAACGGTAGGTGTTGAATTCCAGCATGACAGGACCCTGACCGTTTTTGCAGAGTTCTTTAGCGCGGTTGATTGCATCGCGGACTGCGAGGGGATCCATACCGTTGACAACTTCTGCATGCATGTTGTTGTCGGAGAAACCTGCTGCACGGCGTGCGAGGGGGCTGACACCGTTGACTTCGCCATCAGCACGGCCGGTCATACCGAAGTGGTTGTTGATCAAGCAGTAGATGATGGGGAGACCAAAGTTGATGCTGGAGAATTCAGGATTGGTGAACTGCTTCTGTGCTGCCCAGTTGAAGGATTCGAGAACAACACCGTTTGCATAAGCACCGTCACCTGCGAATGCGCAGACAACTTTACCGCGTTTTGCTTCATCGACATCAATACGGGTGGTCATAGCTGCACCGGTAGCGATCGGAATACCGCCGCCGACGATTGCGTTTGCTCCGAGGTGACCGACGCGGAAGTCAGCGATGTGCATACCGCCGCCGCGGCCTTTGCCGTAACCTGCTTCTTTACCGAAGAGTTCAGCGATGGTGCGGTAGATGTGGTCTTCCATGACAGCTTCCTGAAGATCAGCACCGGAGAGGTTTTCAAATTCAGGGCAGCGTGCTTTCAGTTCAGCATCTGTCATTCTGCGGATTGCGTGGAAACCTTTTGCAATGGAGTCACCATGTCCACGGTGGGTGGAGGTGATCTGGTCGGTGATAGCGAGCTGGGAGCAAACACCTGCAGCTGTTGCTTCCTGACCGATGGAAAGGTGTGTGGGTCCACGGTATTCAAAGTCACTCAGAACTTCATAAGCACCGTTTTTCAATTTGAGGATCATGTCTTCAAATTCACGGATCACAAGCATGGACTCATAGAGTTCAGCGAGTTCTTCTTTGGTGACACTCTTGTTCTTCAGTTCAGTTTTTGCACTGCCGGAATAGCTGTATTCCGGGATCGGAAGAAACGTTGCTTCTCCCTTTTTGAACTTCGGGGCGGAATTGCTGTAGTAATTTCCCATTTCGGTACTCCTTATGTTGTTTTTGTCTGTACTAATCAGACTATTACTTCAACTTTCTCTTTCTTTAATTGTTTTATCATATCCTGCGAGATTCCCGCATCAGTGATCAGATAATCAATCGCTGAAACCGGATCGCAGGTAACGAACTGATTCGTTCCGATTTTGGAACTGTCCGCAAGAACATATACCTCATCGGAAACTTCCGCTGCAAGATGCTTTGTATACGCTTCATTCACATCCGTGGTGGTCAACCCCTGTTCAAGAGTCAATCCCATCGTGCCGAGAAATGCTTTGTCAATATGCAGCGATTTCAATGTATTGCCTGTTAACGGTCCCACCAGTGTCCGGCTCAATGGACGGAACTCCCCGCCCACAATGATCAAACGGCATTCCGTTTCCATCAGTTCCGATGCTGCCATCAGTGAGTTCGTTACAATGGTAAGCCCTTTTTTATCAGAGAGCAACCGTGCCAGTTCCAGAACAGTACTTCCGCCATCCAGAAAAATCGTATCCCCATCATTGATACATTGTTCCGCCAGATGGGCGATCCGCGCTTTCTCATCCGCCCGCAACCCTGTTTTTTCGGCAAACACAGGTTCCGTTTTCGGATTTTTGACCAGTTCCGCTCCCCCGTGTACACGGCGAAGCAAGCCCTGCTGTTCCAGATTTTCCAGATCACGGCGGACTGTTGCTTCAGAAACGTTCAGTTCCTCCACAAGACCTCCGACTGTCTTGATTCCTTCCGCAATACAACGGAGGATCAATGCTTCGCGCTCAGTCGAAAGCAGTTTTCTGGAATTGCCTTTTCTGACCATTTCCATCTCCCGTTTTTCTGGTAAAATTTGACACTGCCAAAATATGCCACAATTTTACCCTTTTTTCAAGTCGACTTTTAAAGAAATTTGCAAAAAAATACGCATTTTTGACGATTTTTGAAGATTTCTGAAAGTTTTTGAAAAAATCTGATGGTATCGAAATGGTTTCCACGGAAGGGATTCCTGAAAAAACTTTTACATTTATTTGCATTTTTCTTTTCCTGTATTATATTTATGACCATATATCAGGAGATGTGTATTATGATGAAATTTTCTCTCGCACAATTTGATGAGCTAGTAAAAAATATTCCCGGAAAGCGAATCGCTGTTATCGGGGATGTTATGCTTGATACCTACCTTACCGGAAGTGCTTCCAGAATCTCTCAGGAAGCTCCCGTTCCCGTCGTTCTGGAAAAAAACAGATCTTCCTGTCTGGGCGGAGCTGCAAATGTGATGCGCAATATCACATCTCTCGGCGGACAGGTTTATGCGTTCGGTGTTGTCGGTAATGATGCAGCAGGCGTGAAATTGCGGGAACTCTTGAAGAAAAACCTCATTGATGACTCTTTTATTGAGGTCGATCAGCGGCGTACCACTGAGAAAATGCGCGTCCTTGCCAATAATCAGCAGGTCGTTCGCATAGATTCCGAAGATACAAAAGAGATTGCAGCAGAAGTTGCCTGGAAAATTTGCGGAAATATCAAAAAGCTGATTGCTGAAAATAAAGTCGATGCCATTATTTTTGAAGACTATAATAAAGGCGTGCTTTCTCAATCCATGATGGATGAAATTGCGGCCGCAGCCAATGAACATGGGATCTTCACATCTCTTGATCCGCACCCCGGACACGGTGTTGTTGTCCGTAATCTTTCTCTGATTACTCCGAACCGTTTGGAGGCATTCGGTCTTGCCGGATTGCCCTACAAGGATCCGGATGATCCCGGAGCAAGAGCTGATTTGCTCAATCAGGTTGCTGCTGCAATTGATGAAAAATGGGCTGTTAAAAATCTGCTTATCACCCTGAGTGCGGAAGGGATGGGGTTGTTCCGTCAGGGACAGGCTCCGTTTATGATGCCCACTGTTGCCAGAGAGGTTTTTGATGTTTCCGGGGCAGGGGACACTGTGATTGCAACCTATACCCTTTTCAAGGCTTGCGGCGCACCGGATGAAGTTGCAATGCATCTTTCCAACATTGCCGCCGGAATTGTTGTCGGACGCGTCGGGACCGTGACCACCAACCTGGATGAAATGAGAGTTTCTCTTCAGGAACGGAACTGATCTGACTGGATTTGTACAATAAAAAAGGCTCTGTCCCCTAATAACGGACAATTTGTGATCGGGGAAGAAGGAAAAAACTTTTAAGGTCACATCATAATGAGATAATAGAGATAATTGAAAAGAGAATCTGAAAAAGGTTCTCTTTTTTGCTTGTATTATTGTCGTTACTGTGTACGTTATAATAAACATTTAAGGAGATAAGCTGAATGTCCGAAAACAAATCTGCTATTATTCTGTCCGGCTTGTCTGCTGATACTCCAGCATTCAACATGTTTTCGATTCTTAACCGGTCTTCCTTTGTGAGATGTGTCATAATTGATCTCCTCTGTTTTTTTTGTAAGACTTAATGCACTTTTTCTTTTTGTAAGACTTAACGCACTAAAAACTTTTTCGCCTGTGCATTTACTTTTTCAATTCACACAAACAAAAAAACGTGAATTGACAAAGTAAACGCACGTTTGTAATAGTAAATGCACGTTGAGGGTAAAAAATCGTGCGTTTACTATTACAAACAGCGATTTTGACAGTTTTCTTTCGACTATTTGGATTTGGTCTTGAGCATACAGTGTGCGT
>JAFVTF010000120.1 GCA_017503375.1 Lentisphaeria bacterium
AAAGATGTTATTGATTCTCCGGGGAATGGTCACAGCCGATAAAGAATTTGATAAAAATTATCAAAATATTTCAAAATCGGCTTGACTTTAAGCAAACCATCTCAAAAGGGCTTTTTCCCCTCCTCAAGGAACAACCTTTATTGGGAACAGAGCTAAAAACATTTTTCTCCGGTTTTACACATTCTTTTTTGTTTTACGACCTTGAAAAAATTTTCTTTGACGCTATATTTTATATCAATATATATATTACGGGAAAATTTACAAAAAACAAGGAGTCGGAGATGGAAAAATGTAATGTATTGGTAACAGGCGGAGCCCGCGGAATCGGTTCCGGGATCGTAAAAGCATTGGCGGCAGCCGGACACAATGTTGGTTTCTGCGGCAGAGCAGATGCTGCAAAATGTACGGATTTTCTGACGGAACTCAAGGCGAATTTCTCCGGGAAGTTTGCATATTTCCAGTGCGATGTTTCTTCTCATGATGCACGGGAAGCCCTGCTGGATGCTTATGAAGCGGAGTTCGGTGAACTTGATGTGCTTGTGAATAACGCCGGAGTCGCTCCGGAAGTCCGCGCAGATGTTCTGGAAATGAGCGAAGAAAGTTTTGACCGTGTTATGAATATCAATCTGAAAGGTCCTTTCTTTCTGACACAGGCAGCCGCAAAGCGGATGGTTGCAGGAGCAAAGGACCGCTGTCGCTGTATTGTCAATATCGGTTCCATTTCCGCTGACTATGCAAGCATCAGCCGCGGGGAATACTGTCTTTCCAAAGCCGGTGTTGCAATGGCTACAAAACTGTGGGCTGTCAGATTGGCTGATGAAAATATTCCGGTTTATGAAATCCGTCCCGGTGTGATCAAAACCGATATGACCAGTGTTGTTTCTGCGAAATATGACAAAATGATTGCCGAAGGTTTGACTCTTCAGCGGCGCTGGGGTTATCCGGAAGATATCGGCAGAGCAGTTGCCGCATTGGTCGGAGGTGCGTTGATCTATTCCACCGGACAGGTCATCAATGTGGATGGCGGAATGACCATTGAAAGGCTTTGAGGAATGAATAAAGTCAATACATTAATCATTGGCAGCGGAGCCGCAGGACTGGCGGCAGCTGTCCGGCTTCATGCTCAGAATGTACACGATATCGCCATTTTCACTGAAGGTTTGAAGATGGGGACCTCCATCAATACCGGAAGCGACAAACAGACATATTACAAGCTGGGGATGTACGGTACCGAGGGGGATTCGCCCTGTATGATGGCAAAAGATCTTTCTGCGGGCGGAGCAGTTCTCGGTGATCTTGCATTGGTGGAGGCATCTCTTTCCCCGCTGGCATTTCATCATCTTGTGTCACTGGGCGTCCCGTTTCCCCATGATGTTTACGGACAATATGCGGGATACAAGACCGATCATGACCCCAAACGGAGAGCCACCAGCTGCGGACCTTACACCTCCCGCGATATGTGCCGTGCGCTGATTGATGAGGTTCAGCGCAGAGGAATCCATGTGGAAGAACACCGTCTTTGTCACAAGCTTCTGACAGACAAGGCAGGAACACGGGTCATCGGTGCAGTTTTTCTGGATATGGAAACCGGAAAATGGAAAGCAGTTCAGGCTGAAAACGTGATTTTTGCAACAGGCGGCCCCGGCGGGATGTATGCGGCAAGTGTTTACCCGAAAGTTCATAACGGCGGCATCGGGATCGCACTGGAAGCCGGAGCAAAGGCATATAATCTGGCGGAATCCCAGTTCGGTTTGGCATCCATCAAATTCCGTTGGAACGTTTCCGGCAGTTACATGCAGGTTCTGCCCCGGTTTGTTTCCACGGATCAGGATGGCAATGATGAACGGGAATTTCTGCGGGAATATTTTGCAACTCCTGCGGAAATGTACGATGCGATTTTCCTCAAAGGCTATCAGTGGCCGTTCTCTGCAGGACACGTTCCCGGTTCCTCCCTGATTGATATTTTCACCTATATTGAAACAGTGGAACGGGGCCGCCGCGTCTGGCTGGATTACCGTTCCGATCCTGCTGACTTGGAATTCAATGCATTGAATGAAGAGACCCGGACTTATCTGGAACGTTCCGGAGCCTGGGAATCCACACCGCTGAAGCGGTTAGAACTGATGAATGCCCCGGCGATCGAGCTTTACCGCCGTTACGGAATCCCGCTGGATAAAGAGATGCTGGAAATTGCAGTTTGCGCCCAGCATAACAATGGCGGACTTGCCGGAAATCTCTGGTGGGAATCCATCAATTTGAAACATCTGTTCCCCATCGGTGAAGTGAACGGTTCTCACGGTGTGACCCGTCCGGGAGGTTCCGCTTTGAATGCCGGACAGGTTGGTGCATTCCGTGCGGCAGAATTCATTGCGGCAAAGTATCAGGACGATACTGTCAGTGTTGAAGAATATGCGGCTGTTATGGCGGAAGAGCATGCAAAAAGATTTGTTCAGCTGGAAAAAACGGCTCAATTGAATTGGAAAGAAGAACGTCTGGCACTTCAGCAGAGAATGAGCAAAGCAGGCGCATTTGTCCGCTCTGCCTCCGAGGTTGAAGCCGCTCTCAATGAGGTTTACAAACAATATGATGCACTTTCTGCAGATGGTCTTGGAGGTTTGACACCGAAAGAATTAACAGAAACATTGCGGAATCTTCATCTCTGTTACGCTCAGATTTACTATCTGGAATGTATTCTCATGCAGATTGATTACATTGGTTCCCGGGGAGGTTCCATGGTGCTTGCCGATGACGGAAAACCGATCCATCCGCTGCTTGCTGAAAAATGGAAGATTCAGGAAGAGAAAAAAGAGATGCGTGACTGCGTCATGGTTTGCGGACGCGGGGAAAACGGACTTCCTGTGATAGCTTGGGAAAAATGCCGCCCCGTTCCGGAATGTGACGGATGGTTTGAAACGATCTGGAAGGAATTCCGGACCGGAGACGTTTATGGCACCGGAGAAGCAAAATGAATGATTTGATCTGTGATTTCAGTATTTTGCGGGATCTGCGGAAACGGGAAAAAATGAGTATTTCCCGTTTGTCGGAACTGTGCGGAGTTTCCGCCAGCGTGATCTCCAAACTGGAACGCAATCAGACAACAGCGGAAATGGAAACGCTGTTCCGGATCGCAAGAGTGTTCGGATTAACATTGTCCGATCTGATCTCTCTTGCGGAAAACCGGAGAGCGCATTGTGTTTCGGCTGTGCAATATCTCTCGGGAGATTTTCATTTTGACCGTGTCGCATACGGAAATCTGCGGTGTATGCACGCCTGTGCGCCTGCGGGTGCAATGGTGAGTTCTCCGGAATTGCACCGGGATGATTATGAACTGTGCTGGGTTCTGAAAGGGAAACTGCTGTTTACCCTTCCCGAAGAGTCACATGAACTTTCAGCAGGAGAATCCATTCAGTTTGATGCCCTGCTGCCCCACACTTATAAAGCATTGGAAGATTGTGAAATAGTAATTGTTCATTTACGGAAAGAAAAGAGGTTTTGAACATGGCAGGAAATTATCGCAAAGTAACGGAATTCAAAACACTGGAAGAATTCTCCGCTTACCTGAAATCTGAAAACATTGAAATCGGTTTGTCCGAAGTTCCCACAGATGGAACGTCCGCAATGGCTCAGCCCATTGAACATAACGGCGGAGTTATCGGAAACCGCTGGGCGATCCTCCCCATGGAAGGATGGGATTGTACCGATGAAGGTGCACCCAGTGATTATACCCGCCGCAGATGGCTCAATTTTGCCACAAGCGGAGCAAAACTCATTTACGGAACAGAAGCCGCTGCTGTCATGCACTCCGGCAGAAGCAATCCCCAGCAGCTGCTCGTGGGCGATCATACCGCTGATGCACTCAAAGAACTCTGCGGGGAAATGCGGAAGGCGCACAAAGAAAAATTCGGACGCAATGACGATTTGAAGATCGGACTTCAGCTCACCCACTCCGGACGCTATTCCCATCCGAATCAAGCGGCTGTTCTGGAATCTGTTACCGCTTACAGCCATCCGCTGCTGGATAAAAAATTCGGCAACAGCGAAGCCAATGTTGTGAAAGATTCTGAAATAGGGGAAATCGTCAGAAACTTTGTCAAAGCTGCTGTGATCGCTCAGAAAGCAGGCTTTGATTTTGTGGATATCAAACAGGCACACGGTTATCTCGCTCATGAGTTTCTGACCGCCTATGACCGTCCGGGAAGTTATGGAGGTTCTTTTGAAAACCGCACCCGTTTCTTCCGGGAAATCGCTGAAGGAATCAAAGAAGCAGCGCCCGATCTGGAACTCTCCGCACGGTTCAGTATCTTTGATATTTTCCCCTTCGTCAAAGGGGAAGACGGTGTCGGTCATCCCATGGAATGGGAAGGTCATTATCCCTATGCCTTCGGCGGTGACGGCAGCGGAATGGAAATGGACCCCGAACTGAAAGAACCGGTGCAGTTTGTGAAACTGATGCAGGAGTACGGAATCAATCTGATCTGTGCCACTATCGGAAGTCCTTATTACAGCGTTCACATGCAGCGTCCGGCATATTATCCTGTGTCTGACGGTTATGAAATGCCGGAACATCCGCTTTACAACGTTTCCCGCCACTTGAAAGCTGTGAGAGAGTTGAAGAAACGCTGTCCGGGAATCAAAGTTGTCGGTTCCGGCGTGACCTGTCTGCAGGAATATCTCCCCAATGCCGCAGAATATGCTGTCGGACATGGGGAAGCTGATTTTATCGGTATCGGAAGAATGGTCCTTTCTTATCCGGATTTCTGTGCAGATTCTCTTTCCGGAAAAGGGTTGGACCGCTGCCGGATCTGCCGTACATTCGGAGATTGTACAAGCGCACCCCGCAACGGCATGATCTCCGGATGTTATCCGCTGGATCATTTCTATAAATGTCTGCCTGAAGCCCAGCGTTTGAAAGAGATCAAAAAAGCATTGAAAAAATAATCATCTGATTATCAGAACCGCATAAAAAAACTGACGGTTTTCCGGGATTCCGGAAGCCGTCAGTTTTTTTTGCACTCAGCAGAAACTTATATTACAGTTTGCCGATCCGTTCACACCATTCCAGGTTTTCAACAAGACTTTCCTGAACTGTCTTGGTGGGCTGATATCCAAGAACGTTTCTGACCTTGGAAATATCAAAACACATGTGCAGGAGCAGGAATTCCATTCTCCATTTCATGGTAACTTCCGGATAGATATCTTTCAGATTTTCAGCCGGACAATGGGAGATTTCAGATTTACTTCCAAGATAATCCATGGCTGTTTTCAGATATTCACCGAGCGTAATCGCCTTTGCACAGGAGATGATAAAGAGTTCTCCGCGAATCAGGTCTGGCTTGTCGATTGCTTTCACAAATGCACTTGCCAAATCCCAGTTGTAACCGGACTGAAGAAGAATATCTTCGCAAGGTGCAATGGTAATCGGCTGGGAGGCTTTCAGCATTTGGAAAAATTTGATATCACGCGCGCCCCAGAGTTCCAGCGGAATTCTGCCGGGGCCGATGATGTTGGTCGGACGGAAGATGGTGATGGGAAACCCTTTTTCATGATACATGCGGAATGCATAATCATCCCGCTGACACTGATCGTAAAAGTTGAACGGGGTCTGCAATCTCCAGGGGTGCTGTTCATTGGCAGGGAAATGCTGCAAAGGAACAAATGTTCCGGTGGAACTGCAGAACAGGACATTGGAGACACCAGGAAAATACTTCATGTAAAGATCAACAGAAGTGATTTTCGGAACGGTATCGATCACGACATCCGGTTTGATGGGAGCGCAGACATCACGCAGGAACGCTTCGTCATTTTTATCGCCCTGCAGCATTTTCACGCCGGACAGATCGACCAGATCATTTTCATATTTTCCGCGGGCTGCGCCGTAGACATCATGTCCGGCGGCAACAGCCAGCTGTGCGATACGCCCGCCGATTTCACCGGTGGCACCGAAGACAAGTACTTTTCTTCCCATGTTTCATATACTCCAAAAATTTTTATTCAAGTTCAAAGGTAAATTGATTCCGGGGTTCTGCTCTCCATGCCAGATAACGTGTGGAGGGAGAATTTGCAAAGAACGGTGAAAATGTGGTTGCCTTGATCGTTTTCTTATCGGGCATGAATTCCAGAAGTCTGAGCCAGCCATCGCCGCCGTTTCCGCTGAATCCGCCGCCGATCGCCTGCGTATTGAATGCCATCTGGGCAACGGATTTTCCGGAACTGTTCTTATCCATGGAAAATCCGACAGAGGCTTCCCAGTTGTCGGGTCTGCAAACGTGACCGCAGACGACCAGACGGATATTTTTTGCCGGATAGACGAGTTTCCGGAAAATGGCTTCACCTGCATTACCGCCCTGTTTGTTCAAGACATAGTTTTCTTTCTGAATCCGTTTTCCGTTACCGTAGATGTAAGAGTGTGTGAGAACGATTCCGAAATGATTTGCAAAACGCGGGTCATCCGCAATGGATTTTGCCCATTTGAGATCAGCATCCGTCGGAGCAAATTCCAGTGTAATGACCAGGAATTTTCTTCCATCCGGATACGGAGCCTGAAACTCATAGGCAGAGGTTTCCAGAGAGGCATGTCCGAATGCATTGGGGGCGCATCCCACAAGCTGCTGACGGGTAAGCGGGTTCCGGTCTGTCGGGAAAAATTCATTGAACCAGGTATTCCGGTTCTGAGCACTGGTCACACCATAATCGTGGTTTCCGGTACAAAGAACGTAGGGAACCTGTCCGTCAAGCCGTTCCATCAGACGGGAAAATGCCTTGTACTGTTCTTTTCCTACATAATCGGTCATGCGGTGATTTCTGGGAACACCATCTTTTTTAGCGACCATGCGGACATCATTGTAATAAACAAGGTCCCCGGTAAAAAGCACCTGACGGATGTTCATTTCTTCTTTTCTGCGGACGATCCATGCGAGCATCATATCCAAAATACCATGATTTTCCATCTGCTTGGTATAGGTCTGAACATCGGGTACAACGACCATTGTCCATGACTGAGGATTCGTGAGAGCCGGAGCTTTATACGCTTTTTTCTTAACAGTCTTCGGTGCAGCCGGAGCAGGCTGTACCTTTTTAGCAGTTTCCGGATAACATCTGTAGAACCCTTGTGATCGGGTTCTAGCCGGAGCAGGCTGTACCTTTTTGGCAGTTTCCGGGGCAGGGTTTGCGGGCTGCAGCACCGAACATCCGGAAGCCAGAATTAAAAATGCCAGAGAGAAAACCAGCGGGACTCTTTTCAACATAAGACACCTTCCTGTTTTTTAGTTTTTGATTGCCGCTTGATACGGTTAATTTACTCAAAAAAAAGGATTTTTCAAGAGGTGTTTTCAAAAGTATCTCAAAAAACAGTTGAAAAGAATCCCGTTTTTATAATTATAGGCTCTGTTCCTCATACAGGTTGGTAAGTCTTTCCACTGTTCTAACCCAAAGATGGCATTTTGATTTTTGCCTGCAAAAATCGGAATGCCGCAAAAAGGGCTTTTTCCCACCCTCAAGGAACAACCTTTATCGGGAACAGTGTCAGAAATGCCAACGCGGATGACGCTGTCTGGAGAATGTCATCCCGTAATGTCTCTGCGGCAAATCTTTTTCGATCAAGCGTTTCGTATGCTGTATTTTATATTCGCACATTTCCACGCTGATACCGTAACGGTAGCCGTAACAGAAGGCAATTCTGTGATTTCCTTTCAGAATCTCAATGGCATCCTGCGTGTTTTCGATTTCTGCAAGAGCGATCTCACGCATCTGCCGTAATTTTTCCGTTCCCTGTTCAAGAGTATAACGTTCTGCAAGAAGCGATTCCCGCAAAGCATAAAATTTCACCATTGCTTTTGCCGTTTTCATAAAACAGAGAAACAGCTTGCAAATCGCTTTGTGAGCCGAAATCTCTTTGGAAAGATAAGCATCTTCCGGATGAAGAACCAGTTCTTCCAGTTTCGCAACACCCTCTCCCCAATAGCGTTCCAGTTTGTTCAATGCTCTCAAAAATGAGTTTACGCCGAACGGTGCGACAAACGCCAGAGAATTCATGAACAGCGGACTTCTTCCGTTCCGCCAGAAGAAACATGCCGGAATATCTGCGGGGGTATCTGTCGACAGAAGAAGCGGCTGTGCGGGACCGATATAAAACGGTCCTTTGAAATATCCCGCGCTGCCGATGGAGAACGGATGAAAATCAATGGCACGGTCAAATTTCTTCCATGCCTGAAGAACGGTTTCCACATTATCACTTCCAAAATGCTGTGCTGCAAGTCTTTTCAGAATGTTCTTCTGTTCTCCTCCGCTCATGAGACCTGCCAGTTCTTGAGACAAGCCTTCCGTATACCCCACGAATTTCCAGTTGAAAACGGCTCCGGAGGAACCCATTTTTATGATATTGGAATATTTCCGTTCCCAGCGTGTCATAGCGGGAACATATTGGAGAGAGCAATATTCCAAAGGCGTTCCGCTTTCACATTTCGCCATCATTTTCATCTTGCGTTTCTGAGTCAGAGCCATCTGGGCTTTGTAGGGTGTGGAAGGTCCGACACAGGTAAAGGAATAATCAAAATAGGTTCCTTCCGCCCCTTCCAGTTTGAAGTCGTCTCCGGTATCAAAGTTTGCCATGACCGTGCAATCTTTGGAAAGATATGAAACGAACTTTTCCCCCAGGACATCCGACCACGCATGAATTCCGTAGTTCCAGACTACAAATTCCGCTTCGGGAGAAACCTTTTTCACACCTGCCGCCATCATATTGAACATGTCGGCAACGCTGCGTTCCGGTTCCAATTCACGGCATCTGGGACACTCACACAAACCATCTGGAGTCTGAGCGCATGCAGTATGACAATGAAGCCAGCCTTCACATCCGGCAATCATCAGCAATCCGCCCAATCCGGGAACCTCCCGGAACAAACGGGCTGCCTGCTCCGTGTAAAAACGGCGAACCATATCACTGGAACAGCAGCAGATATAAAGATTATCCGTTCCAACAATGCGGCTGCCCCGGATTTCCGGGTGATTCTGAAACGCCGGATGATCGCCTTTGATGGGTTCCAGATAATAGGACAGATAAACATCAAGTCCGAATTTTTCTGCACAGGCAACGATTTTCCGCAGCGTTTCCAGATTTTTTTCCGCATCCGGATGATCAAATTCACTCAGCAGTTCCGATTTCGCAAAAATCGCCATCTGAAGATTCAAATGAAATCCGGAATACAGCGTCCGGGCAAGACGCTTGAGGTAGTTTTCATGGTAGGCTTCCGGATAATCCATTTCATTGGTCATATAAGTGCTGAATGCAGGATATGCCACAGCCGGAGAGAGATCCTTTGCAGAATCAAAGGTTCCTTTCTTCAGAAACGGAGCCCTGCGCAGACGCATCATTGACTGCAGACGGAACAATGCTCTGGCTGCACCGCGGGGTGTTTCCGCCGTAATTGTCACCCCGTTTTTTCCGATGGAAATGGAATATTGCAAACTTTTTCCGTTTTTTTTCCGGCTGGAAACGTTCAGAAAATATTCATTTCCTTCAAACGTCTCTTCCAGAGAATAACGGTAAAATGCTTTCAAATCTTCCAGTGCATTGGAAACGGCTTCATTTTCGCAGGAGTTTTCAACTTTGATTCCTGCAAAACAAATTTCATTTCCTTTTTTCTTTGCACTTTTATCACGGAGAAAAACATGACCTTCATCGGTCATTTCCCGATAGTTTTCCACGGTAAACGGCGCAGCCTGTTCATTCAGCATTTTCTGTTCCTTTTTAATATTCCATTTTCAGGAAATATGTTGCAACTTCATCCACTTCAAACGTTACCTGATCGGTATTTTCCCATACTTTTCCGGTGTACAGTTCGGTGATTTTTGCCGCTTTTTCCGGAAGTGTAACGGTGACAGGTTCAAAGCCGACTGCATGAACACAGACGAATCTGCTGGTTGCGCGGATCGCTGCCGGACGGCTGCTCCAAATATGACATCCGGCTTTGACCGCCAAATCACGCATGGTGTTTTCGTTGATCACTTTGTCCGGACGGAACGCATAAGCGGAGTTCCAGTCTCCCATATTTTTGAACGGAACGCCATCGGTTCCATAGGGAATACCGCAAACGTTTTCCACATTGTCCGGATTCCATTTTCCATCTTTATCAATGATGGTTCCATAAATCCAGAGAACGGTTCTGCCGGAATTCAGGACTTTTTCTTTCAGCAGAGCCATTTTCTCATCAGTAAGCTGGAACTCATGGCAAAGAACAATCAGTTTGTACTGAGCCATATCCATCTTCTTCAAGTCATTCAGAGAACAGACATCGTAGGGGATCCCGCACTTGCCGAGAGCTTTGCGGGGGAATGCATGGAACGTTGCAGCCCGTTCATTCATATCATTGACGAGATAAAGGTTATCCGGGTCATAAACGAGGAGTGCTTCTTCGATAGACTTTCCAGGATCGTGAATTTCCTGCTTGTAAATTTCATGACTCTTTGTGAGCGCATCGTAAACTTCATCATGCTGATAGAAGCCGCCCCACATATCGAACCACCACAGAGAATCGCCCTGCATCAGAGCCATGGAAGAATCACGTTTGATTCCTTCCGCTGTCCGTTTGGGGGAGGTCCAGCCGTTGCCGCCGCCAAAGGTAAAGTTCTTTGCAATATCTTTTCCGCTGGCATGTTTTGACCAGGTCGCTTCATTATCCACTTTCGGCGCGGGAAGCGTGCAGCAGTCGGACATGACACGGTTGTAGCACCAGACTTTCTGGTCGAATTCCTGAAGCATCCGTTTCCCGGAAAGTTCAATGGTCTTGTGAACGGTCGCACTGACACTTCCCTCGCCGATACTGTGCTGGATCACAGGTGCGATTACAAAGTCGATATCCGGATTCTGCAGCAGCTTTTCGTATGCAAGATGACATGCGCTCATGGACCATGACATCATACAGTAGCCGAAGAAACAGCCCAGTTCCACATCGTCTGGAATCACTGTTCTGGCTTCTTTCATGAAGTAACTGACGGTTTCCACGTTGAGTTCTGCACAGAACCGGAGATAATCAATCACATCCTGATCTTTTTCAGGAGAACGGAACAAACCGAATCCGTTGGGGAAAACGCTTTCATATGCACCGCCCGTTGGGTCGTTTCCGTTATAGTAACTTCCGGTATCCACATAATCTTTGCAGAAATCATAAGATCCGGAATCGCGGCGCATACGTCCGGGAATATCAGTCATCTCTTTCCCGTTCGCTTTCTGCCATTTCCGGAACGCATCAAGTTTGTAAATACTTTCTTCTGAACGGGAACGGTCGTGCCATTCCGTCGCCCCGCCGCAGCCGAGAACATAACCTTCAATACGGTCTCCGTATTTCTTCTGGGCATGTTCCATCACGATCCGCATGTATTCAGCTGTGTCTTTCCGCCAGAGTTCGCAGGCACTGATTTTTCCCAGTTCATAGAAGGAATCGTAACGCACCCCGAAGGCTCCCAGATAACGGGTCCACCAATGCGGTGTATTCAAGTCAAGCATGACAAGGAATCTTGCATCGGGAACAACGGAGATCACATCATCCAGCTGTTTGTCAAAGACATCCAGATCATAAACGCCGTTCCATTTCCAAACAGACGGATATTTTGTGTAATGAAATCCCAGAGAGTTGGCTGTATTTGAGATCATAACGTTATGAACGTTGACCCCGACCTGTTTTTTGAATCTTTCACGGGCTTTGAGTTCGGGCCAGAAAGAACGGTAAGCATAAAGCTGTTTTTTTATTTCGCGCATTTTTGTTGATTCCTTTTATTTTCAGAATTGTTCATCGCCCCAGAAGGGCTTGAATCCGAGACCTTTCACATTGGTGGTCCTGTAGGAGTCCGGATAAGCCTTGCCGGGATATCCATTTTTTGTATTCACATTTTCCAGCATCATATTAACCGGATAATTGTTTTTAGAATACTGGACATTTCCCGCAAGCATCAGCATATTGAATCCGTGACCGTGAGCATTGTAGAATGCCTGGGAACTGTAAAGCACGCGGATATTGGAAAGTGAGTCCGCCATAGCCAATACGGAGGATGGTGTAAAGATCCTTGAGAGTTTTTTACTGTTCCGTGGAATAACATTCAGAATAGCCTCATCTCCTCTGGGAAAAACATGCTCATTAGCAGCATAGCTGTAATAGAGAAGCGTTGATCCATCCCATAGTTTCGGGTAGGCATTCAGAGGCGAATAGCCGTTTCTGTTGATGAAAACCGGACAGACCATAATATCATTTTTGTTTTTATTGGAAAGCCGCAGCTCATTCAGAATGGAAACATGACAGTCTGTGTTGTATTTGTCCGCATGTTCAAATTTTATTTTCGGCAAAGTATCGTCATTGCTTCCTGCATACATGGAAATGCCCATGCCGATCTGTTTCTGGTTTCCTGCACAGCTGGTGGTCATTGCTTTTTCTCTTGACTTGTTCAATGCCGGCAGCAGCATTCCTGCCAGAATGGCAATGATTGCAATCACAACAAGCAGTTCGATCAAAGTGAATTTTTTCATAAGAAGTCTATTCCTTTCCGGTTGATTTTGAAAGGCGATCAGAGACCGCCTTCAGCATACTTCCGTCAGTCAGCTTTTTCAAACCGCAAACAGTCAACATAAGTTTTATCCGCTGGGTTCTTATGCCATTTTTTCTGGAAATAGATGGCGCCGGTGAAGAAATACATTCCGTTCTCAAAAGAACCTGTTCCGATTTCCACATCCACATATTTCTTACCGATCAGGCCCTTGACGGGCACAGTTTTTCCGAGCAGACGTTTTTTGGCTTTTTCGTTGTGGACCCCGAAGGAAATGCTATCTGCTTTTTCTGCTTCCACGCGGGTGCGGACAATTAGTTTCAACTTTTCTTTGGGGAATCCTTTGGGGAAGAAATAGGAAAGATACCAGGAATATTTTCCAATCTGAAGACCTGCTTTTCCATCATTGGCAGCCGGATCTTTGACTTCAAAGGTTGCCTGGTTTTTCCAGAGATATTTGAAATCTTTGTCTTCAACATTGAAGGGCGTGATATACATTTTTCCGTAACTGTCCATACCCTTGTTTCCGCTGACGGTGTAAGTGGGCTGCCAGCAGGAGACGTGCCATTTTTTGCCGTCATGACGCATCCGGAAGAAGTCACAGCTCATGACATTTCCTTTGAGAGGAAGTCTGTCTTTCGGAATGGAAATATAAAGGGTCCAATCCTTATCTGTCGGAATGGAAACGCTCCGGGATTTGAAGTCATATTCATTCTGACGCATACTGTCATTGATATTCTGATAGATCTGTCCGATGGGCTTGGATCCGGCTTTCGGACCATGGGCATAATGATACATCGGATAGATGGAACCATCGGTGAAGAAGAATTCGATATTTTCTGTCCAGAGCCCTTCGTTCAGCCACGGTTTCTGATTGTCATGATATTTCATGTAAATATATTTGGAGTCCGCCGCGACTTGCAGACTGGAAGTGCTCTTGACATCATTTCCGTTAATATCGAGCCATTTTTCCGTTTTATAAGCCTTACTCCAGTCAATTTTCTGAGGATCACCGTTTGCACCGTCTGCGACGGGATGGATCAGCATGGAACGGGGTGGAACCTGAGTCTGTTTCAGATAAAGATCATGTTCCCGTCTGCCGTCCAATGCAGGCTGCCATGCAGTTTTGATAAACCGGTTGAGACGTTCTTTTTCTTCCGGTGTCTTGACAAGTTTTTTTGCTTTCTCGACCAGAGCATTGAGTTTTTTGATCCGTTCATGAGAACCGAGATTATAGTTGACTTCCCGTGTCCAGAGATTGGTGCTCCACCAGGCACTGAACACCCGTCCGCCGGGGCCGTATGCGATCTCGGGGTGTTTTTTCCATGTTTTCGGAATTATGGAACCGGACCATGCGGCGTCCTGAATGATGCGGTAAAGCTGCAGCATGGGAGTTCCGGCTGCACCATAATAATCACTAAAGAATTTTGCAATCAGTTTATCCGGATTGATGGAGGGATCGTATGCAAGTTTGGAAACGATGTATGCTTCCAGATAGTTTGCGGGCATTTTACATTCAGCAAACACGCCTTTGATACCGTCCTTATTGAACCGCTGCATCTGTTTTGCCATCTGCCACGGATAGAACAGCGGGAATGTTTTGTAACCGCCATAATGAACACCTGCATCATGCTGGGGGCCGTAAACGTAAAGCCAGAGAGTCAGGGGAGCTTTCCCTTTCAAAGCTTTAACCCACTTTTCATAGTTTTTCATACTTTTGCTATAAATAGCGGGATGCCACCAGGCATAGTTGGTGAGACACAGTTCCACGGAAACATTATCATCGATTTTAACCCCTTCCGGGAAAGGGAGAGTCTCCCCGTAAGCCAAGGTTGCAAAGCCGATATTTGCCTTGGGATCAAGTTCCTTTGCACGTTTTGTGATGGCATTCATGAAACTGAATTTTGTGTTGGAGAAGCTGTCTCCATCCACAAGTTTCTGACATGCCGCACATTTGCAGAACATGCCGGAATCGTTTCCTTCATAGGGATAAAAATAGGGTTTTCCGGGGAAACGGGGCATGAGATTCTTTTCCGGGGAAGAACTTCCTGCAATATTCATCCAGCCGCCGAGCACGTTTTTGCCATGATAGTAGGTCAAACCTTCCCTGGCATAATAATCAATTGTTCCGGGATTTGTATAGCAAAGCTGGGGAGGAAGATTGATATCGCCTGGATATTTGCTTTCCAGAAAGAAGCCGCAGGATGCACCTTTTCCTTCATAGCCGCGGGCAAAAAGTTCCGGGCGTTTTCCTTTGAATGCTTTGCTCAAAGAGGAATGTTTTGCTTTATCCCAGTGAGTAAAATAAATACTGTAAGTATTATGATTGACTTTTGCGTAGGTCACGCTGGAACGCCAGCGGAGTTTCCAGAGAAACTGATCCCGCTGGGTAAGTCTGATCGTATGCTGCCGGATAAAATCATCGTAAAAATCGCGGAATCCATCCATACCGGGAACAAAATCGCGGTTTTTGACAGCTACGCGCAGAGTGGAACGTTTTTTGTATGTGGTATCATTGGGAGCAAGTCCATAAAAATGAACATCGCAGTAATCTTCCAGAAAGTCATAAACAGCAAAAAGAGAACCTTTCCAATGATAGTTGACAGAAGGGAATGTTCCGGGCTTTTTATAATCCACTTTCCCGAAATCAGCAGAATCACCTCCGGTAAGAAGGATTTTATTATCGGAGAAACGGATTCTGGTGGCTTCATCCTTGATATCGGCATTTTCTCCGCCGATCTTGATGACCAGTTTTCCTTTCGGGGCTTCCGTCACAATGGGAAGTTCCGCACCTGTAATGAGTTTCACGTGGTACTGAAGCTCAAAAGCACCCATCTGGGCACTCTTTGTTGCTTTCCTGTCCAACAGAATGACGGATTCCGCTTTTCCCTGTCTGACCAGAGTTACCTCAGCAGCGAATACAACCGCCGAACAGCAGATGAGAAAAAGCATCAGCATTTGTGTGAGTTTTTTTTGCAGCATTTCTGCTCCTTTCCTGTTTGTTTTTTATATTAATGAAACGTTTCATCCAACAACAAAAAAAATGAAGAAACTGATTAAACTATACAACATAAAATTGGATTTGTCAAGAGGAAAAAACTTCCGGAGCGGATTTGAGTTACATTTTTTTGCAATATTTTTTATTTCTCTGTGGAAAAGTGAGTTTCATGGGATATATTATCTCCGAATGTGTAAAATTCAAACAAAAGGGATTATATCATGAAAACAAATTTTGAAATCAAAGCTGTTCAGCTGGACCTTGCCCGTCAGATGGAATCCATGAACTTTATTTTCCAGTTCATTGATTTTATTGCAGAAAAAGATTATAACACCCTGTTCCTTTATCTGGAATGGAGAGTCCGGACCAAGACGTTTGATATCGGAGCAAAGGACGGATACAGTCCGGATCAGATCAAAAAAATCGTGAAGTATGCAGAAACCCGCGGAATCGACATTATCCCGGGGCTTGCCAGTATCGGACATGCAGAACTGCTTTTGAATAACAAAAAATATCAGCATCTCTGCGAATTGCGCGGGGATAAAATCGGCAGATTCTGGGCTTCCCCGAAAATGGAGTTCTGTCCGTCTCTTCCCGAAACCAGAGAATTTCTGGAAGCATATTTCTCAGAAGTCGCCGAACTTTTCCCGTCAAAATATCTCCATATCGGCGGAGACGAATCTTTCAACATCGGCTACTGTGAAAAATGTGCTGAAAAAGCAAAAACCTACGACGGCGAACAGGCATTGTATGGCGATCATATCATGTTCTGCCACTCCGTCGTAACGGGTAAACTCGGCAAGCGGATGATGATGTGGGATGACATGATTGAACTTTATCCCGATGTCTTCAAGAAATTCCCCCGCGACATCATCATGGTAAACTGGCAGTATCAGATGAACGCTGTCCAGTGGAAAGGACATTTCACGAACCTTGATTTCCGTGATCAGATGGCTTATTACGAAAAAGAAGGGTTCGATTATGTGATTGCTCCTGCCGACTATCATTGGAGCAACATTGAAACACTGACAGCTTCAACACAGGGCAGAAAATGCATGGGCGGACTTCTCACCACCTGGGAAAAGAAAGACCGTCTGATGCAGAAATATTTCCCGATTATTGCCGCCACCGGTGCACTGTGGAGCGATGATGCAGAAGGTTCCTCCGAAATGATCCTTCATTCTGCCATGTCAAATCTGTTCGGAACCGAGGATGAAATTTTCCTTCATGCAATGGAACAGTATCTGGAACTTTTCAGCAAAGGACGCAAGATCGGCCCCACGACCATGACACTTCATGCGTTTGAAGGTCCGGACTGGGGACAGATGAGAGCACTGCGGACAATCGCCGGAATCCTGCTGAAATATCAGGATCAGTTCTCCGGAACTTTTGCCGGAATGATCGTGGATGACATCGTTGCCGACCTGCTGATGCAGGAAGCTGCCGGACGGCTGCAGATCGCTTCTTTCAAGATGCTCCACGGACAGGAAACGGAATCTTTTGATGAGATCGCTGCAGATATCGCAGCTGTATGGGAACACAATATTGCGGCTTGCAAACAGATCCGTACAGCCCGTGATGCCGCATTCTTCCGGACTCTTCAGGAAGACTTCCTGAAATATATTGCCGACTTTGAAGAAAAGATGGAAACCTGCGGAAGAGTCGATGTGCTGTACTGTCTGCCCGACCTCTACGAAGCAGAAAAAGTCACCATCCGTCTCCGTTCTGCCGGAAAATGGATCGATGTTGCATCCGGAGTATTCAAACACAGAACCGATGCTCTTTACACGATGACCTATTTTATCCCGAAGAATGTTTCCCCCAGCGAAGTGGAAATCATTGCTGAAGGTTACGGCGGACAGGGCGTTGCTTATATTTCCGTAACAACCGACAAGGGCAAGTTTGTTCCCAAAGGATTGCTGTCTGTCACAGGTGAAGTCTGGAGAGCAGACCATATTCTCGCGGCAGATGCAACCTTTGCCTACATGGGATTCCAGAAGACACTGGATGCATTCTATGACCGGACTAAAGCCTATTTAAAGAGCAGTGTCCGTATTGCAATGGAAAAACAGAAATAAGATTTCCAGACAGAGTCTTTTGACAGGAATGAGCCCGGAAGTTCCGGGCTCATTCTTTTTTCAGGAGAGCATGCTTTGTTTGGCTGCCGTATTCAACAGATATTCAGCATTTCATCAGAGATTTTCTGCCATTGCAAAGCGGACCATTCCAAACCGCCCGGACGGGACCGTTTTTTCCAGAGGGATTTGAATTCCCGTATCAAAGGCGGCATTTGAGAGGCAAGTTCCATCAATTCCACAGCACGTCCCTCCCGGCGGAGCAATGCACGTTTTGCCGAAAACAGTGCCATTTTTACAGAAAAAGACATTTCCCGCTTCAAAAGTTCCGGGATGTCCCGGGGGATTTCCAAATACAACTGTTCCAGTTTTCTGAGCACAGATCTGTAACATTCAACATCGGATTCCTGATATTTTTCCGGGATTTGGGACCAGGGGAGATGCAAATCCGCATAAAGTGTTGGCAAACCGGCTTGCTTCAACGGTTCTTCCAATTGCCCTGCCCTGTCATACCAATCATAAGCGGCGATACTGTTAAATGCTTCCCGTCCGATTCCTGCTGAATTCAGTTTATCTGTCCCGCTCCATGCATAGCAGGCACCTTCTGTTATTGCAGCCAGGGATGGTCCCCAGCATTGTCGGTGACCGCCATCCCCCCAATCAGTCACGAGATAACCGGAAGCGCCCTCTGCCAACCCTTCCTCAGCGGCTTTCCGCATATTTGCGCGCCGGCGTTCACTGTTTCCGAAAAGAGCACTCCATGAACAGGTTCCGGGGCAGACCCAATATTCCATTCCGGATTGCCGGACTGTTCTGCACCACTCTCCGAAAGGGGAATCTGACTCATATCCCCACAGAAGAAGGATCAGATCTTTGGGAAGCAATTCCAATGTTTCCGGATGTTTCAGCGGAAAATCCGCCCAGATCATTGGGATGCGTCCGGTTTGTTTTACAAAGGAGCATAATTTATTGACATAATCTGCAAATACTTTTGCAATTCCATCCTTTTTTATTCTTTTTTGAGATGTCCCGAATCCGAGATCCAATGTTTCATCACAACCGAGATTGATATGCCCGGAATGACAGGATTTGAAAAAATCTTCCAGTAACTTCTTAATAAAAACCGCAGATTCAGGATTTACCGGAGATAACGATTGTGGAACTGTACTTTTCCGTCCCCAGGATTCATAAACTGTCCCCGGCTGAATTTCCGCAAGAGAGCGGTAATCAGGATGGATCAGGAAACGGGTAAGATGTCCAAAACAGTTCTGACAAACAGACAGTTCGATTCCATATTTTTCCGCATAATTTTCCAGTTCCTGTAATTCCTCCGGTGTGATGGGAGACATATCTTTCCAAATTTTTTCATTTCCGGAGGAAGCAAATGCCGCCTCAAAATAAAGCTGAAGGAAATTGTACTTCCATCGTGCCATATACCGGATCGTTTCTTTCAGATGATTCATCGTCCAGACTCTTCCCCGTGTAACATCCAGCATGACGCCCCGCTTTGTAAAGGCGGGATAATCATGGATCTTCAGAGTTGGAAGTTTGCCGGGATACTGTCTTTGAATCTGCCTTAATGTTTGTTTGGCATAACGGAGACCTGCAGAACCGGAATATAGTATTTTGAGTTCATCCTCTGTGATTTCCAGTATATATTCCTCCGCTTTCAATTCTGATTTTTTGATTTTTCTGACAGTATTTTTCCGGCGGAACCATTTTCCGGTCAACTGAAGTTCTGCAGGTTGAGGTATCAGATTCAACATAGCACACCACCTGAATATTTATGGAAGAGGAAATTCTTTTTCGAGATCGACCTTCAAACCTGTAACAGCACTTTTATCCGCAGCAAAGGCAAGACGGGACGCTGTAACGCCATCTTTGATTTTGGCTGCCGGGATCCCGTTTTTTTCGATCACTTCAAAAAATTCCTGAAGGATCCGGATATCACCTCCGCCATGCATATCGACCATATCTTTATTCAGCCTCAACGATATTTTCTCTGTTTTATGATCACGAAATGTCATTAAAGTCAACTCCGCTTCAGCGAGATTTCCGAAAAGATTTCCTTCTGTTCCGAAAATCGCAACGGTGCGGTCAGATTTCCCGCTGACAGCATTAAGATTGAATGTTGCGTGAGTATCGTCAGAAAAACGGATCAGTACAGATTGATCTGTGAATAAATCGGCATCTGTCCGGTAAACGCATTTCCGGAATTGTTCAAAATCCGGATTCAGTGCATATTCCCTGGTTGCATAGGATTCCGGTTTGAACCGGAAAGGACACGTTGAATCGGAACATTCATCACAGTTTTCCGGATGTTCATACGGAACAACAGTATCACGATGGAAAAATTCTTTTCCTGCAAAAGAAAATACTTCCACCGGATAAGCCTGTCCACCTTTGATCCACTGGATCAGATCAAGATCATGAGAACTTTTTTCATTCATCAGACCGCCTGTATTTTTATTCAGTCTGCGCCATCCCCGCATGAATTCAGAATCCAGATCCCGCTGGATCCCGAATTGCATGCTGACAAGTCTGCCAAGTTTTCCGCTGTCCGTAAGTTCTTTGATTTTCCGGTAAAACAGAGAGTAATGAAGTACAAAACCAAGCTGAACTGTCTTATCCGATGTTTCTGCCATTCTGAGGATCCTGACTGCATCATCCCAATTTGTAGCAATCGGTTTTTCCAGGAAAACATGACGATCATATTTCAGACACAATTCCACATAATCGGCATGTGTTGCATTGGGCGTCACGATCAGAACCGCCTCTGCTTCTTCTTTTGGAATCGTCTGCAATGCTTTTTCTGCAGAACTGAAAATTTTTGTGTCATACAATCCGTATGAATCCAGCTTCTGACGGAGTTTCGGATGCACCTGTTCCTGAATTTCCACGATCCCTTTGACTTTGTGTCCGGCGAATACTTCCGGGTAAAGAGCGATCATGTGGGCGAGACAAAGTCCCCTTCCGGCACCAAGAATAATAACGTTTGTCATGACATTTCCTTATTTATCCGGCATGCATTCGGCTTTTTTGAGTTCTATTTTTGCTTTTTCAAACTGCTGCATGGAAAAATAGGCTTTCCCGATCATCGTTTGAAGTTTTTTTCTGAGAGATGCAGAAATATCCTGACGAGTCATTATTATTTGCGCATGTTTGATGACACCTTTATAATCCGCCGCTGCCATGCAATATTCCGGGATCATCATAAAAGCACGATTTTTCAAATCGACGGGAAGCTTTTTCAGATTTCCTGCTTTTTCCAGAAAAGCAACAGCCTCCTGCCATTTTTTCTGGATTTTTCTGCAATCGGCAGCTTTCATCAGCGCAAAGTATCTGATTTTCGGCATTGATACCGGAGCATATTGAGCAGCCTGTTCATAGAATTTTACGGCATCATCATACTTTTTCAGATTTTTGTAAGAATCCCCTATCCAGCTGTTGATGTCACTGCGGCAATATCCGGTGATCCCGGGAACGTCATTAGCCTTTTGCATTTCCGCTATTCCTGATTCAAATTTTTTCATCCAGAAATAACATTGGCCGATCCGTTCCAGGGCAAATGCTCTCTGATCCGGGTTCAATCCATCTTCTTTTGATGCTTTCCGGAAATATTCCTGAGCTTCCGCATATTTTCTTTTGCTGCGTAAATTTTCTCCCTCTTTGAACAGTTCCTGATATCCTGCAAACAACGGGAATGTGCAAAACAGGACAGCAATTACAGAAAAAACGAAAATTTTCATTGTAAGTTTTCTCCTTTATTTATTTTTTAAGATGTCATAACAAATATTTTTACCTTGGAAACGATATTTTCCATTACAGTTTTTGCTGTTTCCTGTAAGGGAAGCCAGATTTTTCCATCCGGAGATTTCCACGACAGCCTCTGCTTCTCCGGGACCGACACCGGCAATCAGAACCCGGATTGATTTTCCGTCATCAGAAAGGAATGCTTTTGCCCGAACTTTACCTTTGATAACTTTCAGTTTTATTTGAGGAGCTTTCCGAAGTGAGAGCAGATAAGGTTCCAGCTCCCGGATCGTCTTACCCATGGAGCAGACAGCCGGCCAGGTATCACAGAATTCGATCAATTTTTCTGTTTCACTCAAACATCCGTTTCTGTAACGGAGTTCCTGATAGCTGTAGAACAAAAAGCCTTTCACGCCTTCGATTGCGGCAAGCACTCCCATTGCAGTCATTTCCGCTTCAGTCGGGAAACGGTAATCTTTTTCAAACCTCTTACGGTCCTTGACATATGTTCCCCAGTTAAACGCCTGTGCAATCGCCCATACAGACATATTTCCGTTCCTG
This sequence comes from Lentisphaeria bacterium, assembly GCA_017503375.1. Lineage (GTDB taxonomy): Bacteria > Verrucomicrobiota > Lentisphaeria > Victivallales > UBA1829 > SIG79. Next base: position 21,919 of record JAFVTF010000120.1, read on the forward strand.
TCTGCCATAATTCTGCGGGCAGCATCAAGATTGCTGAGGATCAGTTCCATATTATCACTTTTCGGACCTACGACCGGATAAAAGATCAAACCGAGGATATCCTGACCATTTCCATAATACGGCAAATCCGGATATTGGAAATACGCCGCCAGCGTGGGATGGTTGGGATCCCTGCGATGGAGCTGCATCCGGCGTGCTTCGATTTCCCTTCCGCGTTTTGCCGGAAGTTCGTCACAAGTATAATATACCATCATGGCAGGATGATTTTTTACCGCATCGCTGATCGCATCCACTGATTCATTGATCCCTGTTACCCGGTCTCCGTCCCAATTTTTCAGAATAAATTTCAAATCCGGATAAGAAGCGATCAAGTTGCATGCGAAACGGAGATTTTTACTTTTGAGCCGATCCAGAGCCCGCCGTAAATTTGAAGTATCTTCATTCCGTTTCCATTCGCCCGGGTATTTCAATTTCGGTCCGCCGTAAGGCATTACAAAATTAAAGGGGCTTTTTTCCCAGAAAGAGAGATCTTCCGCATTGGTTCCGCCTGCGTAAAGTCCTACCGGAAGAAATGGTTTTCCTTTGATGATCATACGTCCGTATTCATCAATATAAACCTCTCTTTTTTCATAATCGGAAGGCTTCATCACATGAAAATGGATCGCATCCCGTTTTGCAAGGATCAATTTGTTGGCGGTATCAAGCAATGCCAGATCCAGTTCATATTCCCCCGCAGCCAATGTTCCGAAATCAAAGATGGCACGATTATTTTTAATACGGGATATCTTGGTCTTTACTGTTTTTCCTTTGTATTTCAGGTCAGCAAAGCAGGAAAGAACAGCTTTGTTTGAACCCGAATAATGATAAGAACCGAGGATCGTTGTACTGACTTCTACCGTTCCGTTACCGCTTTTCATTACAGCATTGAATGGAGAAACCAGAACCGGCAGCCATGCTGCCCCGACTTCCTGAATGAATACGTCATCGTAAGACGTTGTTCCGAGATATCCTTTTCCGAGAAAGAGAACGATCACGTATTCCAGATCCGGATCATTGGAGGTAGTAAATTCTCTTGTATAAAGCTTCCAATCGTGATTCCCTGTTGAGTTGCAGTAGGCAGAACTGAGATGATTCTTTCCTCTGTACCATTCGATTCCAAAAGAGCCGCCTTTTTTCAGTTTCGGATCAAAGCCCTCATTCCGGATCCAGCAGCCTGCAATATACTTTGTTCCTGGTTTCAGTTTCACTTTCTGCGTATGAACCGAATAACGTGACGGATCAGTTCTTTTGATACCCAATCCACGCTGATTACGGCCATGGGAAGCTGATATTTCCGCTTCCCTGCCCAAAGTCCAGTGGACCCCTTTGTCGCCTTCGTCGAAGGCTGGATTCAAAAGCCGGTTTTGTGTATTTGTTTTTTCTTCTGTCAGATCTTTATATTCTGACAGTTCCTGATCTGCAAAAAGCAAAGTTCCTGCTGAAATGAACAAGCAGAGAAAAAATTGTTTGAAATTCATAATAATCACCTTATCAGTCTTCCCGTGTCCAATACCCTCGAGGATACAGTTCCAGAGTTCCGCCGGGACCGAGTGTCTGTTCCAGTTTCAGAGAAAGAGCATGACCGTCAAGACAGACAAAATTGAACCGTCCGTTATGACCTCTGGGGAATGTACCGGCATCATACATTGCGGAAGGTCTTGCGATTGATGAGTTTTTCTGATCTCCGATATTCTGAGCTGTATGACACGGAACAATCATAAAAACAGAAGAAGATTTTTTACTTGATCCGATTTTGATTGACCACCCTTTTCCGGCAACTCCATGATACCATTCTGTTCCGCCGGCAGGATAACTTCCGATTGATTTGTTCGTTGCATAATAACCATTATTCATTGCAAAACCGCGTCTGGCACTGGTCCGGTTCGGATTTGCATTGCAGTTATAAAGTTTATTGAGTGAGGAGACAGCAGTTCCCTTTGCCCAGGAGGCTTTAGCATCTGCTTCTGTTACCTTTCTTTCATCATAACCGCCCATTCCAAGCAGATCATCCCATGAAATAACATCTGTGGAGTCATTGTTGTCGGAATAGGGGATATGATCCTGATTATCGCTGGCATAATTCAAACAGGCAGAACCCAATGTTTTTAAATTAGCCATACAATTAATTGAATTTGCTTTCTCCCTTGCGTTGTTCAATGCGGGTAATAACATCCCTGCCAGAATTGCGATGATCGCAATAACAACGAGCAATTCAATCAACGTAAATAACGCACATTTTCTCCTGTTTTTTTTCATTTTGTACCTCCATTTCATAGTCATACTTTGGTTATATTTTTGTATTTGAGTTTGTATTTCTATCCGGATGATCGATATCATTACAATCCCAGCATTTCTTTGCGAACCATCTCTGCCGTTGCAAGGATCACATCTGATAAACTCATGGAACAGAGATTTAAAGGCGCATCTTTCTCTCCGGTCAACTTACAGTATTCATCGGTGAAGATATCGTATCCTGTTTTTGTTAAGTTAGAAATCATCATCCGGTCCAGCGGCAATTCTTTCTTCAGAAGAGCGAATGTTCTTGCTGCCAGAATGCTGTTTTCTTCAATGATCTTCCGTGCTGCCGGCTCGCCGGATTCCCCCAGGAGCTGCAGATTTTCATAAAGGATCGGCTCCTGGCCTGAAAGATCCTGATACCGCCGGATAATTGAACTGTATGTCAGGAGAACATCTATACACCCGCGTTTTCTGCAATGCGGACAAACATACTTGCTTTTTTCATCAATTTGCCTGTGCCGGAAAACCTTCAGAAAATTATCCAAATCGGAACGAATCTCTCCGTTTGTTACAACATGAAGTCTGATCTTATCTCCAAAAATCAGCATACCGATACTGCCGGATAATCCGAGGATTGTATAAATCCTTAGCAGATTCAGAGAAGAACTTTCAAACAGTTTTACTTCAGTCCGGAACCGTTCTCCGGCTCTGAGCATTAATTCGCGGAACGTTGAAAAACGGCTTTCCGGCTGATTGAACGTATTGAAATTGAATCCTATAGCTGCCAGATTTTTGTCAGGGAAATGAATTCTGATCTCATCGAGAATATCCATTCCAAGCTGAACTAGTTTCGGCTACGTAACATATTTTCTGTAAATTCTCTAAAATCCCTGCTGCGCCTCAGATGTAACGTTTACTCTCGCTGAGCCATGTTTCATCCAACTCGATCAGAAGTGCCGTGGCAATTCTGAGCAAAGATTCCCTGTTGGGAA
>JAFVTF010000121.1 GCA_017503375.1 Lentisphaeria bacterium
GTTACCCAAGAGAAAAATTTTTATTTCTTTTGAGAAATCGGTCGGTAATAACCAAAAATGCCTCCGTACACTCAGTACACTCCGTTTTCTCCGTACGAAAATGTGCTTTCAAATTTCAGGTTTTGCAACAGCCCCATCTTTGGGTAAATTGAACAGAAAAATTTACCAACCTATAATCTTGAATGTAAAACTTATTTTATACTATTCTTTTCAAATTCCAGCAGGTAGACACCGTATGCTTTTTCCGGGAACGGAATGACGAATTTTCCGTTTTTGTCTGCTTTGAATTCTTTTATGCTTTCTGCATCGGGGGATTCATCTGAAACCGTTTTCATCCTGCAAATCCGGTAGCCGGACGGCAGTTGGAGGTTCAGTTTGTCCGTGATGGTAATGTACCGGGCAAACAGCAGATGAACGGTTTCTTTTTTATCAACAGAAGCCAGATAATAATTTCCCGGCTGTTCCTGTTCCATCTTCACAGGGAGGGCTTTTCCGTTTTTCCGGATGAATTCCGTATAAAGACAGAGTGCATAGTAAACTTTATATGGAGAATCAGGGTCGGAGAAAAGTCCGTAAAAACCGTAAGATGCCCATATATAGAAATATGCCATATCTGTGGTGTCCTGCATCAGAATGATGGAAGCTGCAGAAAATGCGGCATTTTCTGTTGTCAGATGGTCATCAAAATAATTCTTTTTCCAGCTTCTTGGACACATGTGCCATTCGGAAATAAAGATTTCAGCATTGTCAAACCCATGTTTCCGGGAGATTTCACGCATAGTTACTGCCTGATCGGAAAAATCCTGAGGCGATCTCCGGTTGTAGGCTGTTTTTCCGAGAAAGTCCAGGGGAAGATTGTTCTTACGGCAAAATGCACAGAACTCATCGACTTTTTCCAATGCGATCGCCTCTGGACCACCCACTTTCATATCCGGAAATGCTTTCCTGATTTCTGTTGCAAAACATTTGTAAAGCTCAAGATATTTTTCATAAGGCCCTGTAAAAAGATTGTAGATTCCGTCGGGTTCTTCCCACAGACAGGCATGGGTGATATCCAGATTCATCCCGTTGTGCCAGCCTTGTGTGTAATGACGCAGGATATTGACACAGATCTCTGCCCATTTCTGAGGATCTGCCGGAGGATTGACACGGAACGTTGTTCCGGAGTGTTCAATGGATTCCCCGAATCGGAATTCAATGGGAGTGTCGCAATCTTTCACATGGCTCAAATAAAGATCAGTCGGAGCAAAATCATAATTTTCCGGATCATTGTGGTCCGCCCGGAACAGGGGAAATATTCTGCTGACATCGATCAGAGCATAACCTGGATCGCACAATGCCGCATCATGATGCCGGACTCTTGCGGGACCCAATCTTTTGAAAAGAGCTTTTTCTTTTTCCACACGTCCGGCAGAAGAGATCCGGGGGGAATTATTCATGCCGAGGATATTTTTATACGGTTCAGAACCGCATTCTTCCGGATTTAAAGTAATTGCAGCTGTTTTGTACGAATCATTCATCAGGGCTGTGACGGAATAACAAGCCGGAGATCCGGATTTTTCTGTAAAGACTCCATTGATCCAGTGATCTTTTTTCGCATAAATATCTTTGACAGGGGTCAGAATATTCCATTCCCGGATACATTCCCAGTTCGGATCACGGTGACTGTGCATGGCAGAAAATTTCAGCGGTTCCCCATCAGATGGAGATTTCCGTTCCAGAAGATCAAAAGGAATAGCAATGGTTGTTTCCCAGATATAACCGGAACGCTGTTCCCGTATTTTCATTGCATATTTCAAACCGGAACATTCTTTGACTTCATCGTTCACGGTGATTTCACAGGAACCTTCCTCTCTCGCAACGATTTTGAGAATTCTTTCCTCCTGCATTTTTCCGAGAGAAAAGAGAAAATGAAAACATGGTCTTTCGGAAACAACGGAGTCTTTCGTGATTCTCAATGTATCAGGAGTGGAAGCAGTTGTATGAATATAGAGACTTGTTTTATCATACAGCATGTAAAATTTGATTTTTACAGATGATTTTTCCACATTCCGCAGACTGAAAAAATCACAGAACGAATCTGCGTTTTTCCAAACGGAAAGGTTATTTTTTACTTCCTGTGTGATGGGAGCTTTTGCTGTGAAATAGATTCTGAATGATTTCTCTATCATTGTTCAACCTCCTTTTTTTATTGGCTCTATTCCTGATAAAGGTTGATTTTTGAAACCTTTTTGCGGCATTCCGATTTTTGCAGCGTAAAAATCAAAATGCCATCATAAAGCTTTAACAGCATAAGGATTGACCAACCCCTATGGGGAACACGCTTTTTTATTGAACATCTATCATATACTTGACGGAGATAATCTAGCGTAAAAAAAGTAGAATACAAATCTGTTTGCATGATTAATTTTGATAATTTCTGAAAAAAGTTAAAAATCAATCCTGTTTTCCCGGAAAAACAGTTGAAAAATAACAAAGATGTGTTAAATTTTTTTAATTAGAAAAATCAGGCTCTGTTCCCAATATAGATTGGTAAATCTTTTTACTCTTTTATTTAACTTTAAGATGGTATTTTGATTTTTTGTGCTGCAAAAATCGGAATGCCGCAAAAAGGTTTTGGAAAAAGGGGTGGATTCCGTCTTCGCCTTTCAGGCTACGCCGTGACAAGTTGAGGAGGGGAACAGCCTTTATTGGGAACAGAGCCAAAAATTAAAAACCAAAGAAGGAATTGAAAAATGGTCAAACACATTATTCTCTGGAAACTCAAACCAGAATATTCTACTGACAAAAAAGCGGAAGTGCTTGCCGGAATCAAAAAGAATCTTGAAGCTCTTGCCGGAGTCGTTCCCGGTCTTGTGGAAATCAAAGTAAATTGCGAAAATGTTCTTGCCAGTTCCAATGCTGATCTGATGCTTGACTCCACTCTGGAAAGTGTTGAGGCTCTGAAAGGATATGCAGTTCATCCGGCACATGTTGCCGCGGCAGATACTTTTATCCGTCCGTTTACAGAAGTCCGGCTTTGTCTGGATTATGAAATCTGAAATACAAAGAAAAAGGGAATGAAAAAATGAAGTTTTTTTTGGGACAAGAACCAAAAAATCATTCTGGAAAATCATTTACCTGGCGAAAGCAGTCCCAGATTACTCAGGTCGATCCTGTCTGGGGAGCGATTTCTGCCTATACTTCAGGTTATTCACCCTATAACTGAAGGATGTTTTATGTTGAATACAAAAAAACTCTCTGTATTGTTTTTTGCCGGAATCGTTGGAATCCTTTCCGCTTATGATGTCAAGACCAAAGAGCTTGTTCCGGTAAAATTTGAGAAAGCTCCGGCTCATTCAGCTGTCAAAATGGTGGAAAATGGCAAACTTAATTTTGCCATCGTGGCAGATTTGAATGCCGAACGGAAAATGCAGCGCAAAAATAAAACAGAAAAAAGTATTGCTCCTGCCATTGAGATCCTCAAAGAGGCTTTCCGGAAATGTACCGGTACAGAACCGGCGGTTCTTGACGTGAAAGATGCCGCAAAAGCCAAGTTTATGATTCTGGTCGGAGATAATGAACTCACCCGGAAATATGGCGTGAATGTGAAAAAACTTCCGCCCCAGGGCTTGGCGGTCAAAACCTTTGAGAAAGGAATCATTCTTGCCGGAAATGATTCTTCTCTGATCGAAGGTTACAACATGAAACCGCTGGAAGGAAAAGGTTCCAGTACCGGAACAAAATATGCCGCATACGATTTCGTGGAACGGTTCCTCGGAGTCCGTTATTTCTTCCCCGGAGAATACGGGACCCTCTGGCCCCAAGTCAAAGGCCTTGTTCTTGCACCGGTCCATTATACGGATGCTCCTTACATGGATGGCAGAAACGGGATTTACTATCTTGGCGACAGTATCCGGAAACCCGCTTCCAAGAAATTCTGGGAACCCTATCTCGGCAAATTGAAAGAGAGCGATCAGCTGTTCTGGGATCGCTGGCGCATGGGCAGAACCATTCCCGGCGGCGGGACCCATTGTCCGTTCCCCGAACGGATCGCCAAGGCATATCCGGATAAATTGGAAACCATTTTCTACAAATCTCCTGCCGGAAATCACTGGTATAATCCGAAAGCACACATCGGAAATTACTATGACCCGATCAATCTGGAATTTGCAGACCTCCTGATTGATTCCGTTAAAAAATATTATCAGTCCAACGGAAAAATCGACGAAGGCGGATACAAACATGCCTGTAACGCAACATATTTTTCATTCGGAATCTGCGATACTCTTCTGCCTGACAGCGAAGTTATCAATCATCCAATTGTGAAAAAGCTCGGTCTTGTCACAGAAAAAGATTTGAAACGTTATGCCGGAGGAGACAGTCAGAAATCTGCCGCAATGGCAAATATTTACGGTCGTCTGCACCAGTATCTTGCAAAGAAACTGCAGAAGGAACTTCCCGGAAAGAGTCTTTATATCATGGCATATTACAACGTTCAGTTTGCCGCCGATGATCCCCGTTGGACTTTGCCGGAAAACACGGAAGTCTTTCTCTGTCTCGGCGATACACCGAACGGGATCCGTAGCAAAAAGAAACGTGATTTTATTGTCAGAGTTGCAAAAGAATGGTATGAATCTCTCGGAAAGCGTCCTGTTCAGGGACTTTGGCTTTATGCCGGAACAAATCCCTTTGTGCAGGCGGTCAACGGGGAAATGGTCGGGGATATTCCGAAAGTTCTCGGAAAATATTTCGGCAGAACCACAATGTTCTATGACCATTGTATCAATGCTCCCGGACATATCTGGCATTATTACTACTCGGCTTATGCGGCATACCGTTCCATGTGGAATCCGTATTGGGATGCAGCCGCAGCGATTGATGCTCACTGGGCACCGTTCTACGGAAAAGAAACCGGAAAATATCTGAAAGAATTCCATCAGCTGCTCCGTGATTGTTATATGAAATACGCCGTTGATAAAGAAGGTTCCGGACGAAATGTTGTTTATCCGATGCCGGAACTCCTGAAGATGGAAAAACTTCTTGCGGCGGCGCAGAAATCTGCCAAGCCGGGAACTGTGGAAGCACAGCGTTTGAAACTCTTCATGGCACCCTGGAAAAAAGCCATTGAATCAGTGAAGAATCAGCTCTCTTATGAGCGTCCTGTTTATAACGTTTACCAGCTTCTCAGAAAAGATAAAGTTTCCATCGACGGTTATGGAAAGGAAGCGTTCTGGACAAAAGTGAAGCCCATGAAACTGATGGACCCCAAGGGAAGCAGTACGCCGCTGAAATATCCGGCATCCGTGAAGCTTGCATGGGATAAAACAGGAGTTTACGGCCTTTTTGAAACAAAATATCCCACCACGGTCAGCAAGGAAAAGGATGTGTTTTATAATGACAACTTTGAAGTATTTTTCTCCCCCGGAATGGGAAAAGAAGTGGAATTCCAGTTTGTCTTTGACCCGTTGAAACAGATGTTCCTGGGAACAAAACGGCATCTGCCGATCCCCCAGCCCTTTGATTCTTTCTGGAAGGCTCCCGGTTTCAAACTGGAATCCAGATACGGGAAAGATTCCTGGACTGCCGAATTCTATATTCCTTTCACTGTTTTCAAAACAGAAAACTCAGTTCCGAAGGTCTACGATACATGGCATTGCAATATTGTCCGCAACAAAGCCGGAAAGAACCGGGAATACAGCGGAACTGCCATGACACTGGGAAATAATCACAATTTAAATATGTATGGACTCATCAAATTTGCAGGGAAAGGAGAATAAATTATGAAATTGAAACACCTTGCAGCCGCACTTGTACTTACAGCCGGAACCGTATTTGCTCAGGAGACTGCATCCGTCAGGGCAGATGTTAAACAGATGCATGTCTATATGCCTCAGAGCTGGGCTGTCAGACAGGGGGCTATGATCTCCAATAAATTGAATGCCTACGAAGTCATTCTTGCTATGACTAAAACCAATGGAAAGAAGCCGGCTGAGACGGGAATCCGTATTTGGGCTGGTGATTATGGTTTCTGTCCGCTTACCCAGAGCTTTCAGTTGGAAGTTAACGGAATTCCTCTGAAAAAACTGAATGTCAAGGCAAGCGATGTCCAGCCATGGAAAGAAGGTAAAAATACCGGACTCAAAATAGCTTTGAACTTTGACGGCTGTAAAATGAATGTGATTTTCTACATGCGTCCGGATTCTCCTGTTCTCTGGGGGATGGTCAAACCTGCTGCCGATACACTGGAAGAACCGAAAAAGGTGACTCTGACCTTTACCTGTATTCCATCCACTCTTGCCCGGAAAAACAAGGTTCCTGTCTGGGGCGGTCCTGAATATGCCAGAGAAGTCGTTGCTACGACAAAAACGTACCCTGCACACGCAAAAATTTATCCTTTAAACAAAGCTGATACGGAATACATTTTCCGCGATGCCAAGTTTGACGGCTCAGCGCAGGATAAGAGCAAAGGACAGGGACCTGTCTGGCTTCAGATCGATCAGACAAACGTTTTGAAAGGACAGCTCCGTTCTACAAATGAATGGACCAACTGGCTTCGCGTTGAACTGAATCCGAAAATGAAAGATTTCAAATTCGGAATGTGGCAGCAGAAAGCAGTTATTTCCAATGCAGACTTTGATAAGAAACTGAAAGCTGAAAAAGCAGCATTTACCCGTTGAGATACAGATGAAAAAACTGATTGTTTTTGATCTTGACGGAACCTTGATCGATTCCCTGGGCGGAATTGCTGCATCCATAAACAGAACCCGGGCCGATTACGGCTTTGCGCCGCTTGCCCGGGAGTTGATCTCTTCATTTACCGGGGATGGTGCAGTCAAACTGCTGGAACGATCCTTTGCGGATGTCGTGCTGCCTGTTCCGGTGGAAGAAGCTATGGAACGCATGATCCGGAATTATGCAGATAAACCTGTAACTGATACAGCATTGTATCCCGGCGTGGCAGAGGGGATGAAAGTTCTGCAGGAATCCGGCTGTCTTCTGAATGTTGTCAGCAATAAACCAGTGGTCGTCGGGGAAAAGATACTGACACATTTCGGGATTATGCCGTATTTGACAGAAAATATCGGCGGAGGTTCCGGTTTTCCGTTGAAACCTGCACCGGATGCACTGTTTTATCTGATGAAAAAATATCAGGTTTCACAGGAAAATGTGTGGATGGTCGGAGATCATCATACAGATTTGAATTTTGCCTTGAACGGAGGCGTCCGGAGTATCTTCTGCAAATACGGTTTCGGGACTCAGGGAAATGTTCCTTTTACCTCAGAAGCGGAATCCTTTTCAGACTGTGTTGAAATTCTTTCAGCGAGTTTGACGGAAATGTGAAGATGTTTTTCGGAAAAGAGCTTGAAAAAACAGAAAATTGTAGTACCTTAAGAAGAATGAAATTTTCTGTAAAATAAAGGTGAAAGATCATGGACAGAGCATTGGCATTGGAAAAAGCCCGGGAAGTATTGGATATTGAAATTGCCGGGATTGCACAGATCCGCGATTCCCTTGGGGATTCCTTTCTGGAACTTGTGGAAACGATTATTGATTTGATCAATAACGGCGGTAAAATTGTCGTGACAGGTGTCGGCAAGAGCGGTCATATCGGGAAAAAGATGGCTGCCAGTCTTGCCAGTACCGGTTCGACTGCAATCTTTCTGCATCCGGTGGAAGCCATGCATGGTGATCTCGGGATGATTCAGGAAGGGGATTTGCTGCTGGCATTGAGTTACAGCGGTGAAACGGATGAACTGCTTCATGTAATTCTTCCTGCAAAACGTCTGGGTGTGAAAATTGCAAGTTTTTCCGGCAATGCGGAATCTTCTCTTGCAAAACTCAGTGATATTGCAGTTGTTGCACCTGTTCCCAGAGAAGCATGTCCGTTCAATCTTGCTCCTACAACATCTTCCACGGCACATCTTGCACTCGGTGATGCGCTGGCTGTTACTCTTATGCAGCTCCGTCACTTCACCAAGTCCGATTATGGCAGACTTCATCCCTCCGGAGCAATCGGACGTGCGGTTACCATGAAGGTCTCCGATGTGATGCGTGACAGTGACCGTATGGCAAAAGTCATGGCGGATGCAACCGTTGCGGAAACACTGGTCAAGATGACAGAAGCCCGCTGCGGTTCCGCGATTATTGCGGATGCGGAAAACAATCTTCTGGGAATTTTCACAGATGGAGATTTCCGCCGGATTGCCCAGACCCCCGGAATTTTTGAAAAGAAGATCGGGGAAGTGATGGTGAAGAATCCGATTTCCATCCGCTTTGATGCATTTGCAGTGGAGATTTTGAAGGTTGTGGAAAATAAAGCAATCGACGATCTTCCGGTTGTTGATGCCGCCGGAAAGGTGGTCGGTCTTGTAGATATACAGGATCTTCCCGGCTTGAAATTGATGTAAAAAGAGACAAAAACCTCTTGATTTTGAGTTCATTTTGAAAAAAAACAAAAAATGGACTTGCGAAATCAAAAAAAGGTGATATATTATATGTCTCTATGGATTTTTGTACACAAACAACAATAGGAGATAGAAAGATGTACGCAATCATCAGCACAGGCGGAAAGCAGCTGACAGTCCGCAGCGAAGAAATCGTTGCAATGGAACGTCTCGCAGGCGAAGTCGGAAGCAAAATTACCTTTGACAAAGTTCTCGCAATCGGCGAAGGCGCAGGTCTCAAAGTCGGCGCAGAAGCAGCAGATGCAAAAGTCGAAGCAGAAATCGTGGAACATTTCCGCGGTCCCAAGCTCATTGCATTCAAGATGAAACGCCGCAAAGGCTATCGTCGCCGCAAAGGTCACAGACAGGAACTCACCAGAGTTAAAATTCTTTCTGTAGGCTGAGAACGACTATGAAATACGATGCAAACGGCGCTCTTCTGAGCACAGAAATTGCGGGGATGACCCCCATCAGCCGCGGCAAGGTCCGTGATATCTATGACCTTGGCGACTCTCTTCTGTTTATCGCAACAGACCGTATCAGTGCGTTTGACTGCGTTATGCCGAACGGGATCCCCGATAAAGGCCGTGTCCTTACTCAGATGTCCCTTTTCTGGTTTGAGAAGTTCACCTGGGCTCCCAATCACCTGATCTACGCCGATGCATCGCAGTTCCCCGAGGCTCTGAAACCCTATGAAAAGGATCTTCAGGGACGTTCCATGATCGTCAAAAAAGCAAAAACCATTCCTCTGGAATGTATCGTCCGCGGTTATATCACCGGTAGCGGATGGTCTTCCTACAAGAAGGATGGTACCGTTTGCGGAATGAAACTCCGCGAAGGTTACCGTCAGGCAGAAAAGCTTGACCAGCCTCTCTTCACTCCTTCCACAAAGGCGGAAGAAGGTCATGATATCAATATCAGCCCCGAAGAAGCAGCAAAGATTGTCGGCGAAGAAAAAGCAAAACGTGTTGCAGAACTGGCAATCAGACTCTATTCCGAAGCTGCTGATTATGCTGAAACAAAAGGCATTATTCTTGCTGATACAAAGTTTGAATTCGGTGAAGTCAACGGCGAAGTGATCGTGATCGATGAAGTGCTTACTCCCGACTCCAGCAGATACTGGCCCAAGGATGCATATCAGATCGGATGCTCCCCCGTCAGTCTTGATAAGCAGTTTGTCCGCGATTATCTGGAAAGTCTTGATTGGGATAAGACGCCTCCGGCTCCGGAACTCCCGCAGGATATTGTTTTCAAAACCCGCGACAAATATCTCGACGCATTGCAGCGGATCGCTGGAAGAACCCTCTGAGAAGGGTTCTCTTTTTTCCGGCGCCCCTGCGTTTTTTGAAAGGAGTGCGGCATGACAGATAGATCAGATTCCATTGGTATTGTTCAGCCGCACGACTGTTTTTTTTCTGAGGGTATCCGCCTTCACAGCGGTCAAATCCTCGCTCCCGTTTCCATCCGTTACGAAACTTACGGAACATTGTCTGAAGCAAAGGACAATGCCATTCTCATAGAACATGCCCTGTCCGGGGATGCCCATGCAGCCGGTTATTACACAGAAAATCCGAACGAAAAGCCCGGTTGGTGGGACAGTATGATCGGTCCCGGAAAGCCTTTTGATACAAACCGTTATTTTATTGTCTGTTCCAATGTTCTCGGCGGCTGCAGCGGTTCCACAGGTCCCGGCTCTGTCAATCCCGCCACAGGGAAACCTTACAATATGTCTTTCCCTGTCATTACCATTGAAGATATGGTGGATGCCCAGCGGAAACTGAAAGAGCATTTGGGAATTCAGAAATGGCTTTGTGTTGCCGGCGGTTCCATGGGCGGAATGCAGGCGATCCAGTGGGGAATCAAATATCCGGATGAAATGGACAGTATCATAGCGATTGCCACGACTGCCCGGATCTCAGCGCAATCCATTGCCTTCAACTGGGTCGGCAGAGAAGCGATCATGGATGATCAGGATTGGAACGGCGGAAATTATGCCGAACAGCCGGAACATGGTCTTGCCACAGCCCGTATGCTGGCTCATATTACCTATCTCAGTGAAGAATCCATGCGCCAGAAATTCGGACGCCGTCTGCAGTCCTCTGAAGATTATTCCTATGCCTTCAAAAAAGATTTCAGTGTGGAAAGTTATCTGGAGCATCAGGGCAGCCGTTTTGTGGAACGGTTCGATGCAAACAGTTATCTTTATATTACCCGTGCCATTGATTATTTCGATGTTGCCGGGCGTCATGACGGGGAATTGAAAAAAGCATTTTCCAAAGTGACCTGTCCGTTTCTTGTTGTCTCTTTCTCCAGTGACTGGCTGTTCCCGCCTGCTCAATCCAAAGAATTGGTTCGAGCCTTGCTGGCGAACGATATCGACACGACATATTGCAATATAGAATCCAGTTATGGTCATGATGCGTTTCTTCTGGAAGAGGCAACTCTGGGCAGAATGCTCTCCGGTTTTCTGGACAACCTTTACGTGAAAAAAGGAGAGGCAAAATGAAACAGGATTTGATTGCAGCTGCAAAAGATTATATTGAATCCCGTCGGGATTTATCAACAATGACGGAAATGATTCCGGAGAATGTCCGGATTCTTGACCTCGGTTGCGGTACAGGTCGTCTTCTGAAAGCTCTTCAAGTTCTGAAGGGTGCCAGAGTTATGGGCGTTGAGATGAATGAAGAAAAGGTCATTGAATGTATTGGCAGAGGTGTTCCGGTCATTCAGAAAAACCTTGATGACGGGTTGGCTGACTTTAAGGATGATTCCTATGATTTTGTAATTCTGAGTCAAACATTTCAGACAGTCAAGCGTCCGGATGTGATTCTGGATGAGATGCTGCGGATCGGAAAACGCGGAATCGTCAGCTTTATTAATATCGGTTACTGGCGCGCCAGAATTCAGATTGCATTCGGCAACATGCCTGTTACCCGGACACTGCCGATGCAGTGGTATGACACAACCAATATCCACCTGGGAACGATCAGCGATTTCCGGAAACTTTGCGAAGCCCGCAATATCAAGATAATCAGTGAAATCCCCTTACAGGAACGGAACCGGATTCCTTTGCGCTGCCGTCTTTGGCCGAATCTCTTTGCATCCACCTGCGTATTTATCATTGAAAAATAAAAGTCTGTTTTCCGGATTGGTTTTCCATATCAGACTCTTGACATTTTCTTGTGTTATGCTATATTCAGGAGTAACGTTTTAATTTTGGGTAGTTATTATGAAGATTTTGGGAATATCAGCATTTTATCATGATTCAGCCGCCGCTTTGGTGATTGATTCGGAAATTATTGCCGCAGCGCAGGAAGAGCGGTTTACGCGAATCAAGCATGACCCCTCATTTCCGGTTCATGCAGTTGAATTCTGTTTGCAGAAAGCCGGACTCCATGCTGAAGATTTGGATTATGTTGTTTTTTATGAAAAACCGCTTCTGAAATTAGACCGTTTGCTGGAAAATTATGTTGCCTTTGCACCTTCCGGATTCAATTCACTTGTCAGTGCTGTTTCCGAATGGAGCGGGAAGAAATCTGCGATCAAGCAGTCTATATTGAAAAATCTAAAAGGATTTCGCGGAAAAACGCTCTTTCTGGAACACCACGAATCCCACGCTGCCAGTGCTTTTTTTCCATCCCCGTTTGAAAAGGCTGCTGTTATTACTATGGATGGTGTCGGTGAATGGGCAACTTCCAGTATCGGTATCGGGGAAGGGAATAAAATCAAGATTCTGAAAGAATTGAAATACCCCCATTCGCTCGGATTGCTTTATTCTGCGTTTACCTATTTTACCGGATTCAAAGTGAATTCCGGAGAATATAAACTGATGGGATTGGCTCCATACGGGAAACCGGTTTATGCTGATCTTATCCGCGAAAAACTTGTGAAAATTTATGATGACGGTTCCATTCAGCTTGATCTTTCCTATTTCAATTACTGTCAGGGTTTGACCATGACAAATAAGAAATTTGCTGATTTATTCGGCGGACCGCCCCGCAAACCGGAATCCCCGATTACAGCCCGGGAAATGGATATCGCCGCATCTATTCAGGCGGTGACGGAAGAGATCATGCAGAAGATGGCTCGTTATGCAAAAGATCTTACGGGCTGTGATCATCTCTGTCTTGCCGGCGGTGTGGCTTTGAATTGTTCTTCCAACGGAAAATTGCAGAAGACAAAGATTTTCAAAGATATCTGGGTTCAGCCGGCATCCGGCGATGCAGGCGGAGCTTTGGGAGCTGCTCTTTTCGTCAATTATCAGCTTCTGAATGAAAAGAGATGTCTGAAGGATTGCAAAGATTTTCAGAAAGGTTCGTTTCTTGGAAACAGTTACTCTTCGGAAGAGATCCGGGAGTATCTGGAGAAAAATCAGATCAGTTATGATTGTCATTCTGACCGTAATGAGTTGATGGAGTATTTAGCCGGAGAGCTGGAGCAGGGGAAAGTGATCGGATTGTTTCAGGGCCGGATGGAATACGGTCCCCGTGCGCTGGGCGGACGGAGTATCATCGGAAATCCCATGCTGCCGGATATGCAGACGCGAATCAACTTGAAGATCAAGTTCCGGGAATCATTCCGTCCTTTTGCTCCAGCTGTGCTTGCGGAAGATGCTGCTGAATATTTTGACTTTGATTCAGAGTCTCCCTATATGCTGATGGTGGCACCTGTCAATCAGAAATATTTGTTTGAATTGAGTGCTGAAGAGACTGAAATTCTGGATCATCATCCGGATTTGCTGAAACGGCTGAATATTCCCCGTTCAAGATTACAGGCAATCACGCATATTGATAACTCTGCCCGTTTGCAGACTGTGGATAAAGAACGGAATCCGTTCTTCTACGATCTGCTCCGGACATTCAAAGGGAAAACCGGCTGTCCGGTACTTGTCAATACCTCATTCAACATCCGTGGAGAGCCGATCGTCTGTTCTCCGGCAGATGCTTTGAATTGCTTTTACAATACGGACATGGATATTCTGGTTTTGGAGGATGTTGTTGTCACAGAAAAAGATAAACGGCTCCAGAATTCAGAATCCTACAAAAATACATTTACACTGGATTGAGAGGTTGCCATGCTGAATACATTTTCCAATGTGACAAAAGAAGCCTCTGTGAAGAAACGTCTTCTTCCCTGTGCCGTATTTCTGATTATGGGATGCGTGATCTCTTATTTTGCGATGAAGAATGGTTTTTCATCTGCAAAGATAACGGCGGTTTCAGTTTTCTTCGGCGGAGCAGTTCTGCTGCTTCTTCCATTTGTTGGAAAGAAAATATATTATCTTCTTTCCATCATTGCAGCATCAATCAATTATGTATTTCTGAATACGCTGCTCGTGTTGTTTTATTACATTCTGTTTACTCCGCTGGCTTTACTGATCCGCTGTTTTATGAAACATTCTATTTCCGTCAGAATGGATCAGACCAAAAAATCCATGTGGGAAGATCACCGCGAGATTTCCGACTTGAAACAATATTTCAAACAATTTTGATACCGTCAGGAGCCGATTATGGACAAAAAAAAAGATGAAAAGCAATCTTTTTCAGAGATTGAATATAAAGGTAACATGTTCCGTGAATTTCTGGAACTTGTCATGAAAAATAAAAAATACTGGATGCTTCCGTTGATTCTGATCATTCTGCTTCTAGCATTCCTGATCATTTTCGGCGAAACCGTTGCAACACCATTCATTTACACCCTTTTCTGATTATGAAAACGAAAATCATTCTTTCCGTGATTGCCGTTGCATTGATTCTTACGGCATTTTTCTTGCGTCTGCTGATGCCCGGAGCAGCAGCATTGTGGCCTGTGATTTATCTCCTGCCCGGAATCGCATTTTTTATTCTCGGTTTGGCATGGCAGAAGATAAAATACGTATTGCCGGTTTCCCAGATTTTATTTTCGATCTGTCTGGCAATCTGTCTGGCTGATCTTTACTTTTTCCTCATATTGGTGAAGAAAGCTCCCGGATACAGGAATATCAGAAGTGATAAAGAATATATTACAATCAATGGAAAAACATTGCGGGTATTCACTTCCGCTGATTTGGGCGGTCATCCGGAAACTGTTACAAATAACAAACCGGATGTTAACGGGGTTGACCGGCCGCTCAGACTGTTTTATAACGGTCCGGCAAGAATCGTTTTTGAAGCGGAATACACGACTGATTTTATGGGATTCAGAAAAGTTCCATACCGGACGGAAACGCCCAGCGCGCCGCCTTTGCTGTTCTTTGGAGATTCCTTTACGTTCGGAATCGGGGTTCACGACAATGAGGTGTATGTAAACCGGATCGCCGAAAAATTGCAGGGAAAGAGAAATGTTTATAACTTTTCAGTGGCTGGAACTTCCCCCGCAGAATTCCTGTATTTTCTGGATCAAAAAGTGATAGAAAAATCGGAAATTAAAGTTACACCCGGAACGCAGGCTTATTTTCTGATTATCAACGATCACCGTTACCGGATTCTGGGAAGCCGGGCAAGAAATCACGGAAAGTTTCTGAAGACCACCAGAGAAAAAATAGAAATAGCCTTTGTCTTCTGGACCAAGATACGGTTATTTTACAAATCAGCCCTGTTTGACGCCATCGGTTCCCGGTTTCAGAAAGATTTATACATTTCTTATCTGAAAGAAGCGGAAAAGGTGCTGAAGGAGAAATATGGCATAGGTTTGACAGTTCTTGTTTATCCGGATTGTATGCCTGATGTGATAGAGCAGCTTCAAAATGCCGGATTTCAGTTGAAGTTCCTGAAAGATGTCATGCCGGATTACGAAGGATATCATTCCCGCAAAGTCGATTTGAAATATGAAATCCCATACGATGGACATCCGACAGCGAAGACGCATAAGCTTATTGCAGATTATATTCTCGGAATGCTCCCATCCGAAGCAGAGAAATCACCTGCTGCCGGCAAATAAAAAAATCCTGTTTTTCCGGAAATTTCATCATTTAATTTTTATTTGCTTTTGCAATCTTCGTAATCTGTGCTACATTACTGATTTTGTAAGGGCGATTCCTGCGGAATTGCCGCACGTTCCAATAATTTGTATCCGTAAGAACCGGAAGGAAACACAGCATGAATCTGAAGAATGAGATTTTGAGACTGCTGGCTGAAAACGGGCGTCTCGAAGCCGCCGACATTGCCGAAAGGCTGCACGTAACAGAAAAATCAGCACAGAAAGCCGTCAAAGAACTCGAGGCTGACGGCGTTATCGTTGGCTACCGTGCCATGTTCGATGAAACAGTCCTTCCCGAAACTGCGGTCAAGGCAATCATCGAAGTCAAAACAAAACCGGAACGCAATGGCGGATTTGACCGCATTGCAAAACGGATCAGTAAATTCTCCAAAGTGGAATCCGTTTATCTCGTTTCCGGCGGTTATGACCTGCTCCTCGAAGTGCGCGGTGAAACCTTGAAAGATGTCGCCGAATTCGTGTCCAGCAAACTCGCTACAATCGACGGCGTTATGTCCACTTCAACGCATTTTATGTTGAAGAAGTACAAAGAACTTGGAAAGATGATGCAAGATGAAGAAAGTAAAGAAAGACTCAATATTACGCCCTGAAACCAAAAAAAACAGACTCGCTGAACACATCGCCGGACTTCCCAAAAGCGGCATCCGTGACTTTTTTGAACTCGTCAATAAAATGGATGACGTGATTTCCCTGGGCGTCGGCGAACCGGATTTCGTCACACCGTGGACCATCCGCGAAAATGCGATTTATTCTCTTGACAGCGGCAGGACAAGTTATACCTCAAATCTCGGTCTGCTTTCCCTCCGGAAAGAGATCTGCAAATATGTTGCAGAAAACTATAAAGTCAAATACAAACCGGAAAATGAGTGTATTGTAACGGTTGGTGTCAGCGAAGCTCTCGATCTTGCCATTCGTGCAATTACAAATCCGGGAGATGAGATCATTTATCACGAACCGTGTTACGTCTCCTATGCTCCGGAAATCAAAATGGCATTCGGTGTTCCTGTTCCGGTCAATACTTATGAGAAAAACGGTTTTGCACTTGATCCTGCCGATCTGGAACGGGCGATCACTCCGAAAACCAAAGCGATCCTTTTGAATTTTCCCTGTAATCCCACCGGGGCAACCATTGATATGGAACAGATGAAGGCAATTGCAGCATTGGCAGTCAAACATGATCTGCTTGTACTTTCCGACTTGATTTATTCCGAATTGGTTTATGATTCAGAAATTCTTCCGGCAATTTCAAGTTTGCCGGGAATGAAGGACCGGACGATTTTCCTGCATGGCTTTTCAAAAGCGTTTGCCATGACGGGATTCCGGATCGGTTATGCTTGCGGGCCTGCGGATATCATTGATACCATGATGAAGATTCATCAGTATTCCATGCTTTGTGCTCCGATCACAGCCCAGGAAGCAGCCGAAGAAGCATTGAAGAATTCTATTTGCGATAAGGAGACTATGCGGAGAGAATACCGTTCCCGCCGCAATGTGATCGTGAAACGGTTCAATGATGCCGGGTTGCCGTGTTTTATGCCGGAAGGCGCATTCTATGTCTTCCCGAATATCACTTCCACTGGATTGAGTTCCATGGAATTTGCAACCCGGTTGATTCAGGAAAAACGGGTGGCTGTTGTTCCCGGAACTGCGTTTGGAGCCTGTGGAGAGGGGTATATCCGGGCATGTTATGCAACCTCTATGGAAGGGATTCGCGAGGCAACCGGAAGAATCAAAGATTTTGTGAAAGAGTTGAACACGAAAAAATAATCACATGATTACAATGCGGTATGGAGATTTCTTCATGCCGCACAAACACCAGGGAGAGAACAATGGATTGCGGAAAAGATCTGAATAACCGTTTGAAGCAGTTGACAAAGTTGAAATATTCTGATATGGAAGGCAGAGAAGATAATCCGAGTATTTCCATTACGTTCCTTCATTCCGGAGAATGGTGTATTGCTCTGACAGCGGAAAAAGAAGATGTTATGACTTTTTTCGCTGATCTGGAAAATAATGTTGTTTTGCCGGAACTTTGTGCAACCGGCAAGACCCTGGAAGAAGCTGTTGAAAAACTGGAAAAGCTGGTTGAACTCGGCAAGAAATTAAAGGGATACGCTCTTTATACTTACGGCGATATCTGACCCTCTGAAAAAAAATCTTTTTTTTGATTGGTATTTTTATAAAAGCGGATTATATTACGGCATAATCCTTTTGCGGAGAGATGGCTGAGTGGTCGAAGGCGGCGGTCTCGAAAACCGTTATACCCTCCGGGTATCAGGGGTTCAAATCCCCTTCTCTCCGCCATTTTTTGTCAAAAAATGGCGAACGAAGACGTAAGTCTTCTCTTCACTGTGCGAAGCACAACTTCACTCAAAAGGCGCAGTCTTTTCTTCACTGTGCGAAGCACAACTTCACTCAAAGGGCGCAGCCTTTTCTTCACCTCAAACATTTATAAAAAACAGGCAAAAAAAGGGACTGTATTTTACAACAGTCCCTCTTGCGATAATTTACCGATGGCGTCTCGGCGGAGGAGGCGGCAAGGGCTTTGCAACCGGTACAGGTACGGGTACGGGTACGGGTACGGGCTTGACAACCGGTCTCGGCGGAGGCAGCGGTCTGACAACCGGTCTCGGCGGAGGAGGCGGCAAGGGCTTTGCAACCGGTACAGGTACGGGTACGGGCTTGACAACCGGTCTCGGCGGAGGCAGCGGTCTGACAACCGGTCTCGGCGGAGGCAGCGGTCTGACAACCGGTCTCGGCGGAGGCAGCGGTCTGACAACCGGTCTCGGCGGGGGCAGCGGTCTGACAACCGGTCTCGGCGGGGGCAGCGGTCTGGCAACCGGTCTCGGCGGGGGCAGCGGTCTGGCGACAGGTACGGGTACGGGCACGGGTTTGACGACAGGTACGGGTACAACTACGGGCTTCGGCTGCGGGCGGCGCTGGGCAAATGCTCCAAGTGTAATGCCTCCCACAATGGCGGCGGTCAATAAGATCTTGTTCATAAATAACCTCCTTATGGTTTGTTTTTGTCGATCTCTGACTAATAAACGTTTTATTCTATTAAATATTGTTAATAATATACTAACTAAGTTGTTTTTTTGAGAATTTCTTTTTTGAGGAACTCCAGGGCTTCCTGTTCGGGCAGTGTTGCAATGACATTCCCTTTGGCAAAAACAGCAGCTTTTCCATCGCCTCCGGCGAGTCCTATATCTGCATGAGAAGCCTCTCCCGGCCCATTGACAATACAGCCCATGACAGCAATTTTACTGAGATTGATTTTCTTTCCCTGATCTTTGAGAGACTGTATAAAATCACTGATTTCTGTTGCCATTGCTTCCAGATTAATCTTTGTTCTTCCGCATGTCGGACAGGAGACCAGCTCCGGTTCAGCCTGCCGCAGACTGCATGCTTCCAGAATGGAAACTGCAGTTCTGATTTCCTGCACAGGATCAGAAGTCAGACTGACACGCATAGTATCTCCGATTCCTTCCATCAGAAGCGTTCCAATCCCGACAGCGGATTTAATAATTCCGTGTGCGGGGATGCCTGCTTCAGTGATTCCGATATGCTGGGGGAGATCAGAACGCTCCGCGAAGGCTCTGCATGCCAGAACAGTTGCGGAAGGTGAACTTGATTTTAATGAAACGACAATATCCTTGAACCCGAATTGTTCCAGCATTGCCGCCTGTACGAGTGCCGCTTCTGCCAGAGATTGTGCCATGGCATCTTCCGGTGATAACCCGGAATTTAACTTCGACTCATAAAGCCCTTTTGGAAGACTTCCGGAGTTTGCACCGACACGGATGGGGATTCCGGCTTCCCCTGCCGCTTCTGCCACTTTTTGAACACGGTCAGAAGAACCGATATTTCCCGGATTGATCCGGACTGCGTGAATCCCTGCAGCAATTGCTCCCAGGGCAAGTTTATAATCAAAATGAATATCTGCAACTATTGGAATAGGGGTGCTGGCAAGAATTTCCGGCAGAGCCTCTATGGCTGCCTGGTCTGGAATTGCACAGCGGGTGATTTCACAGCCGGCATTGGCAAGTGTCTTGATCTGTGAAAGAACAGCTCTCACATCTGAGGTCGGAACATTACACATGGACTGAATGGATACCGGAGCTCCACCGCCGATTTCGACATTCCCAACTCTTACTTTCCGTGTATTAACCCGTTTTGACATAATGATTTCCCCTTGTTATCCGTATAATTTAACCGGGACAGGGAGAAAAGTCAAGTTGAATTCAATAATATAGAACAAAAAAATAAAAGATTTATCCGGAAGTAAGCATTTTTCCGGATAACAGGATATATTTCTCTGAAAAAACGAACCATCCGGGAAAGTTGATTCCCGGATGGTGGATGGTTCATCTGCGGCCGGGTTTCTGCGGCGGCAGAACAGGTTTTGTATGATGCGGCTGTTGTGGAGCCGGTTTCACATGATGCGGTCTCGGCGGAGCCGGTTTCACATAATGCGGTTTCGGCGGAGCCGGTTTCACATGATGCGGTTTCGGCGGAGCCGGTTTCACATGATGCGGTTTAGGCGGAGCCGGTTTTACATGATGCGGTCTCGGTGGAGCCGGTTTCACATGATGCGGTCTCGGCGGAGCCGGACGATGTCCGAAGTATCCGGCATAAGCCCCGACAATTGTTCCACATGCGATAAATGCTGTCAATAAGATCTTTTTCATAATTACCTCCTTTGCTGATTGTTCAGCTCTTTTTCCTTTGAACGCTGACGAAATGGTATTTATTGTGTGTCAGCAAATTTGTTTTTTGAATCGTACGTTATGTTAGAGAAATCATTACCAGCAATACCGGTAAGGCGGTGTGACGATCACTGGTGACGGCACTGGAACCACGACAGGCCGGACCAGAGGGTATACCGATGGATATACCGGATTAACTACTACGACAGGTCTTGGCGGGGGGAGCGGTCTGACAAAGACTGGCGGCGGGGGCGGTCTGTGTCCATGGAATCCATGATGACGGTGATGACCACGATGTCCATGGGCGAAGGCTCCCGCAAAGGTTCCTCCAACGATGAGAGCTGTTAACAAAATTTTTTTCATGATGACCTCCTTGATTTTGGTTTGTTATCACTTTCTAAACAATAAACGTTCTATTATATTAAATATTGTTTAATATTTAGAAAATATTTTATCTTTTTTATTTTTCAGCAATATTTTCACTGAAAAACGGAAATGAAAATTCATTATATATATGGTACGTCAAGACTTGATTTTTCTTTGAAGTATGATATAGTTTTATTGAAAGGTAATGAAAGTGAATATATTTCTGCAAAAATCATATTTTTTTCTGCGGTATCTTCTGCAAAAGAAATATTCTGAACAAAGAGCGATGCCGGAACAGGCTGAAAAAATAGTTCTGATCATGTGTAAATGGATCGGTGATACGTTTTGGGACATGCAAGTTATTCCATCATTGCAGAAACGTTATCCGCATGCGGAAATACATGTTGTAATCAAGCCGTTTTCAAAATTTCTGTTCTGCGGACTCCTGCCGGAAAGACAAATTCATATCAGCATTCAGATTATCAGTGATTGCCGCAGAGAATTTTTTTCACTGAAACAGTGGAAAAAAGATCTTGCAGAAGTCCGTTCCCTTCAACCGGATTTACTGTTTGATTTTACCGAAACGCCTTTTTCAGCTGTTTTTACATCACTTTCAGGTGCAAAACATACTGTCGGTTATGATCATCTCGGCCGGTTTTCATCATTGTACATGAGCCGCAGACATGCGGAATACGGATTGCATCTTTCCCGCCGTCCAATGGCTTTGATTGGGGAAGAATTGGAGTTTCCGCAAGTTGTACCGGAGGTTTCAAATCCGGCAACTACGGAGTGTGACGTGATGATTTTTCCCGGAACCGGATGGAAAACAAAAGAATATCCGGCGGAGAAATATCACCGCATTGCGAAAACTCTGTCTGAAAAGGGATATTCCATCTGTATTGCCGGTTCACCGAAAGAAAAAGTTTTATGTGAAACCGTTGGCTGCGGTTTAGACAATGTGAAAATCCTGACAGGTTCTCCGGATGATATGCTGCGGGGATTGGCATCTGCAAAAGTTTGTTTGAGCGGAGATACCGGACCGGCGCATCTGGCTGCCGCGATGGGGTTGTTTACTGTTGTTCTGTTTTGCGGAACAAATCCTCTGTTTTGCGGACCGCTGGGGCGTTTTGTAAAAACTTTGAGTTCCTCCTGTCCGGAATCACCCCGGCAGAAAATTCAATTCTGTTCTGCAGACCGGAGATACAGCTGTTCCAAGTCCTGTTTTATGGATATTGAACCGGAAAAAATCATTGGCATGATTCTTTCCCATCTCTCCCGCAAGGAAAAAGCATTATGAGTGAATTATCTGTTTCAGTTATAATAGCGGCTTATCACGGCGAACAGTTTATCGGAGAACAACTGCGGAGTCTTTTCAGACAAACGTACGTGCCCTCTGAAATCCTGATAGGGGATGATTCCTCCGATGATCTGACTCAAAAAGCTGCAGAACTTGTGATACCCGAAGCTCCATGTCCTGTGAAAATCATAAAAAACCACTCTGCAATGGGATGTGTGCAGAATTTTTCCATGCTGGCTGAGGCTGCCGGGAGCGATCTTGTTTTCTTCTGTGATCATGATGATGTCTGGCTGCCGGAGAAAATTGAAAAAATGGTACAGGAATTTGAGGCACATCCGGAAACATCTGTTGTTTTCTGCAACAGCAGATTTGTTGATGCTGAACTGAACGATCTCGGATGTTCCACGGCAGATATCCTCAGAGTTACCCCGGAGGCTGTCAGAAAAATCAATGAACAGAATGATTTGAGCGATTTTATCAAATCTCCGATGATGTACGGGCATAATATTGCAATCCGGAAAAATGTCCTCCGCGGTGCGCTCCCGATTCCTGCCAGGGTGAAATCTCATGATTTATACCTGAATTATATTTCATCGGTTTACGTGCTCCGGAGTGTTCCGGACAATCTGACTTTATTCCGCAGGCATGGAAAGAATCTTTCCAGTCAGGAAACTTTCTGGACAAGAATCCGGAATATTCTGTCCGGAAAAAGAAATTCTGAACTGTTTGATTCCTGGAATCATCTGAGTGCAGCGGTTGAAATGCTGAAAAAACAGGAGATTTCCGGAATCCGGAGAGAAAATCTGCTTCTGCTGGAAGGCACAAGAGATTTTTTCCGGAAGAGATTGTTTTATGCTGCCGGACCATTCCTGCTCCGGATCAGAGCAATTCTGATTCTGAAACAGTATTTTCAGTATGGTTTTGGTTTCAAATCATTTATCCGGGATATTCTTGCCGGAGCGAAAATGACAGAAGAACAGAACCGGATTTTTACATTCAATCAGTGATTCCACGGTTTTTCCAGATCAAACGTGCTTTCCGGAATATCAGGATTGAATTTGAATTCCACGATTTTTGCCGTTTCCGTTTTACCATCAACAGTCACCAATGTTTTTTTGGGCATCCGGACTCCGTTGATAATTTCGTACTCTTCAGAGTCAGAGACATACAGCCTTTGGGAGCCATCCGGACCATACAGAATTGTTTCGCAACGGTCAGTCAGCCATGTTTTCGGTTCGATATAGAAGACATACGGTGCAATTTCCGGATTATTGACCCGGCAGATCAAACGGTAAACCTTGCGGTTCTTTTCCGGATCAAGGATTTGGTCGATATCAACTTTATGGAAGATTTTTTTGAAATCCATACCAGGCGTGGCAATATCGGTGAATGTTTTGATCAAGAGCGCATCTTTCCCTTTTACTTCACGGCTCTTCTTGTTTTTAGGATTAACATACCAGAATCGTCCATTCCTGGATATAATGATGTTGATAACTTCTCCGTTTCTGGATGAGATTTGCTTCAAATAACCCGGAGCCTTCCAGTAGATTTCTGAGATGCTTTCATCACTGCCATTGATATTAGCATTGGTTAATACCTGCTTCATGTAATATGATTTGATATTGGCATAAACTTTTTGCGGATCAGTTGCCCTGTCCATTTTCTTCAGTAATTCATCAACCGTAATATCAGCAGGCATTCCTTCTTCCAGAAGGAGTAAATCTCCATAGCATCCGCAGAGTAAGCTCAACAGGGCCAGCAGGGGCAGAACCAATAATAACTTTTTCATTTTCAGAACTCCTTAATTTAATCCAGGAACAGCTCCCGGGAAGCAAAATTCGGATCGCAGGTGAGATTGATTCCCAATCTGCGCAACCCGGCTTCATCACCTCTTGAAGGTAAATGGGATGTATGCATTTCACACCCGCTGAGATTTTTCAGCTGATCCAGAGATTTCTTAGCGGCTTTGCTTTGTGTCGCACTGACACTGAGGGCAATCAGCATTTCATCCAGATCAAGGCTCGGGTGATTGCTCCGCAGAATATTCTTTTTCAGTTTTGAGACGGAATTAACGACTTCCGGAGAGATCAGATATTCACTGTCGTCAATTCCCGCCAGCATTTTGATTGCGTTGATAATACAGCTTGCAGAAGCATGAAGCAGCGGTGAATTTTTTCCGGTGACGATTCTGCCGTCAGGCAGTTCCAATGCAGCACCGCAGAAGAAACCGTTATTCCCTTTTCCTTTGGTGTGGGATGCCAGCTCAGCTGCAGCCCGGGCGAGGGGAACAAGTTTCCGGTCTTCTTCTTTCAAACGGAGATTTTCAAAGAGGATTTTGATCCGGTCAATCGTTGCTTCATCTGTTCCGCCAAGCATATATTCGCAACGGTAACGGAAATAACGGCGGATGACTTCCTGCCGGGCAGCTTCCTGCACAACTTCATCATTGACAATCGCGAATCCAACTTTGTTGACACCCATGTCTGTGGGCGATTTATAAACCTGATTTTCCCCCATAATCCGTTCACAGATCCGGCGGACTACTGGAAAAATTGCAACATCCCGGTTGTAATTGATCGCAACTTCGCCGTATGCTTCCATATGGAACGGGTCCACCATATTGACATCTCCCAAATCAGCTGTTGCAGCTTCATAAGCGATATTGACCGGATGGTTCTGGGCGAGGTTCCAGACAGGGAACGTTTCAAATTTTGCATAACCTGCAGCGACACCGCGTTTATGTTCATGATAAACCTGGGAAAGACAGGTAGCCATTTTTCCGCTGCCGGGGCCAGGCCCGGTCATAACGATAATCGGACGGGTGCTTTCAATGTATTCGTTGCTGCCGTAGCCTTCATCACTGGCGATACGGTCAACATCTGCCGGATATCCCTTGATCCCTTTGTGACGGTAGACTTTGATTCCCCGCCGTTCCAGTTTGTGGATAAAGTTGTTGACAGCCGGATGATCTTCATAGCGGGTAACGACAACAGAGTTGAACTGAATTCCTCTTGAGCGCAAACCGTCAATGATCCGCATGGTATCTTCATCATAGGCAATTCCGAAATCCGCGCGGATTTTTTTCCGTTCGATATCTCCGGAATAGACACAGATCACGACTTCGATCTGATCTTTCAATTTCTGAAGCAGCTGAAGTTTAACGTTCGGATCATAGCCGGGCAGAACACGTGCCGCGTGCATATCGTAGGATAATTTCCCTCCGAATTCCAGATATAATCTGTTATCAAACTTTTTTGCTCGTTCAATGATCTCTTTGGACTGCAGTTCCAAATAAAGTTCATTATCAAAACCAATGGCAGACATAGTAAAAATCCTGATTTATACGGTTGCAACTCTTGAATTTACCGGAAATATACAGCTTTTCCGCTCTAAAGTCAAGAGTAAAATATAAAAACTGTCAAAGAAATACGGGGTTCATTTCCTCATTTTCAAATTTTACTGTTTTGACAGCTCTGAATATTCCGTCATCGCATTTCCACAGCAGTTGATTCTGTTCATTATAAGCATATCTCCCCTGCGTAAACGCCTTCGTCACTGCCGGAAAAAGTTTCCAGTCCCCGCCTTCTTTCAAGCGGTCAATGTGTTCATCAGCAATTCTGCCAAGCAAATCATCCCGGCCTTTTACTCTGGCTTTTTTACATTCCTGCAGATTTTCAAGGGTAACTCCCTCCGGAAATTCGATTGCAACCGGAGCGGAAACTCCGAGAACAAAGCCGGAATCCACATTCTTTTCCCCCGGAATATACGGTGTTGCAATGATAACACTGCTTCTCAAAGCAGGATGTCCTTCCAATATCGCAGTTTCAACAGGACCGGAATGAAGACCTGCAAGAATTCTGACTCCATTCCGTTCAATTGTCAAATCTCCTGGGTGTACATTGAGACAGGGGAAATCTCCCACGATGTTGGAAAGAGGAACAAAACCGGCAAGCAGACCGAAATCATGGGGGACATCTGTAATTTTTTCCCGTAATGCATCTGTCCACAGATTTCTGACTTCCAATCCCCGTTCCGTTGCAACAGAAATTGTTTCCAGTCCATGATCTTTGTAAAACTGGAAAATATCATGCAGAATGTAAGGAATCCGGAATTTTTCCGCAATTTCCTTTGCTCTGCATCCCTTTACTCTGTCCGTGACAATGGCAGAACATTTCCACGATTTTCCATGGTCCGGCGATTCCAGCAATTTTTCTGCATTGGTTCCGGAGCCGCTCATAAAAATGATGGCTGAGGGAACGGAAGAACCGTCCAAATGGTCTATTTTGTTAAAAGATGGCAATTTTTTTTCAAAAAGTTTGCAATTCATGGCCTCTCCGCATTTGCATTTTTCACAATGAACATATAAAATATACCATCTTTGCAATTCGGCAAATGAAAAATGAAAAAAAAACCGAAAAAAATGAGGATTTTTGCAATGAATATCTATTTTCGTCTTGTTCAGAACACTTTCCGGGAGTGTGTCAGAGAGCCGGTCTACTTTCTGCTGCTCCTGATCGGTGTCTGCATGATCGGGATTTTACCGACGTTTACCATGTATGTTTTCCGGGAACAGATCAAACTTGTTGTTGACAGTGCCATGGCAATCACTCTGGTGCTTGGACTGATTACTGCAACATTGTGCGCCAGTCACACGATCACCCGTGAAATGCGGAACGGAACAGTTCTCCTCCTCCTTTCCAAGCCTGTGACAAGATGGAGTTTTATTCTTGCCAAGCTGACCGGTCTGATGGCTGCTCTCACAATGTTTACCCTTCTGCTTGGTTCTGCAGGTTTTTCGGCAATTATGATTGCAAAAGATCAGTTCCGGATTGATTTGCCTGTTATGGCTGCATATTTCCTCCTGCTCGCACTCTGCTGCGGTGCCGCAGGTGTTTGCAACTATCTGAAAGGCGTCTGCTTTTCCTCTTACGCTTCCATTTTCATGACATGTGCGGTTCCTCTCTTTTCCATTGCTGTTTTCCTGATTCGCGGTGTGCCTGATGATGAAGGATTTGTGGCTCCGTCCCAATACATTGCAGCTGTTCTGCTGCTTTTTCCGGCTGTCTGGATTATGGGCGCGATTGCTGCAGCTCTTGCAACCCGCGTCGGAGTCGTTGCAAACCTCACAGTCTGTTCTCTTCTGTTTCTGCTCGGCTTGATTTCCAAGTTCATTTCCAGAAACTGGGCACAGGGAACAGGGGCAGACTCCATGTTCTCCTGGCTGCCTCTTGAAATCGCAGAGCCTGTTGCCAATGCGTTCAAGAGTATCTGCGGAGCGGTTGCGAGGTTATTTTTACCCGATTGGCAATATTTCTGGATGGCGGATGCCCTGGCATCTCACACACAGGTCCCCGCTTCCTATGTGATTTATGCCTTCATTTACTGTACACTCTATGCCGGAGCATGGTCTGCACTTGCAATCGCTCTTTTCCACGACAGAGAAGTTGCAAAAGATGCGATCAACTGATCCGTACAACTTGATTTTTTGAAAGGTTTTTTTGAAATATGGAAGAAGAAATGAGAAAAACTCTCCCGACTCTGGTGATCGTCGGACGCCCGAATGTGGGAAAATCTTCCCTGTTCAATGCGATTCTCAAACGGCGCCATGCCATTGTGCATTTTGACAGCGGTGTGACCCGTGACAGAGTTTCTACAACAGGTGTTTATAATGGGAAACGTTATCAGCTGGTCGATACAGGTGGACTTGCAATGTACGCAGGCGAAAAGAAAGGTGTCGGTTTCTGGGATAACTCCATTGAAAAACAGGTGGAAACTGCTATTGAAGAGGCTGATACAATTCTTTTTGTGACAGATGTCAATGACGGTCTGACGCCTTTGGATCAGGAAATCGCCGCCCGTCTCCGTGCTACCGGACGCGATATTATCCTTGTCGTTAACAAAGTGGATGACTACGGCCGCAACGAAGGCGTGGAAGAATTCATGAAACTGGGATTCAAAAAAGTATACCCCGTTTCCAGTCTGCACAGAAAAGGTATTCAGAATCTTCTGGACGGCGCTCTCGCTGAATTTGCAAAAAATGCAGCTGAAACAGAAGAAAATGAACCCAGATTGAGAATCGCTGTCGTCGGAAGACCAAACGCAGGAAAATCCTCCCTTGTCAACAAAATGCTGGGAAAAGAACGGGTGATCGTCAGTGATGTCGCAGGAACTACACGGGATTCCATTGACGTGGATTTCACTCTCCCATGCGGTGATGAAGACGTCCCCGCAACCCTGATTGATACTGCCGGACTCCGGAGAAAATCCAAAGTCGACAGTGCGGTGGAACGCTACAGTATGATGCGGGCTTCTGAAGCTGTGGAAAAATGTGATATTGTTCTGTTTCTTGTGACATCAGACCAGTTCGGTGCGACGGCTCAGGATAAAACTATTGCAAAAATGATCGGCGATGCAGGAAAACCATGTATTATCGTAGCCAATAAGTGGGATACCTGTTCCGGTTTGAAACAGCAGGATGTTCTGAAGGAAATCCGTTATACCTTGCCGAAATTGGTGTATGCTCCGGTTGTCTTCACTTGTGCGATCAGCGGTTACAATGTGAAATTGCTTTATTCTGCTATTGCAGAAGTCCGCGCTCAAATGTCCATTAAAGTTTCCACTGCCATGGTTAACCGGATTCTGGAGGATGCCGAAAACAGATACAGTGCTCCGATCAAAGGAACCAAGGCATTCAAGATCTATTATGGAACCATGATTAAAAATCCGCCGCCGACGATTGCGCTTTTCGTGAATGATCCGAAGCTTCTGGCAGATAACTATAAAGTTTATCTCGAAAATTACATCCGGAAGGCGTTCGGGTTTACCGGAATGCCGATTAAATTGGAATTCCGCGCAAGAGAACGGCGGGAACTGGTCTTTATCGAACATAAAGCCACCGTAAAGAAACAGGGCAAAAACCGCGGTGTCAAGCTGAAAGCGAAGAAGACAACCGTCTATTTGCGGCCGGATTCCAAGAAACGCGGCGTGAAAAAAACGGATGATTCTGAAAAAAACGGATGATTTTTCAGAAAGTCGCTTGCAAGAATCCGGAAACGGATGTAAATTAGTACAAGGAAGATCAACATAACATAAAGGATAAAAAAATGATCAAGAAAACTCTCATGATTCTCGCGGCCGCTGTCATGGTTGCCGGCTTCACAGCATGTTCCTCCGTGGAAACAGCTCCCCAGCTCAACAATATGAATTTGACAGCAAACAGCAATGTTACACCTTATGCCCATTTGAACGGACAGGTTTGGGGCATTTATTTCCTGAACCTTCTCCCCGTCTTTACCGGTAACACTTCCAAGGTCGGACAGTGTGTGGTTTTCAAAGATACAGTTAAAGTCGAAAATGCAGTCCGCATGCTTACCCATAAAGCTGCTGTTCTCGATGCAACTGCAGTCACAGACCTCACCTCCTTCAGAAGCAGTTTCTGGATTTTCCCCTTCGCAATCAAAACTGTTGATGTGTCCGGAAACGCTGTCAAGTAATTGTTCTTGGCGCAAATCAGAAGACGATCTCCAGACGGGATCGTCTTTTTTTTATACTCCGGACTTGACAGCTGATGTTTGAGCTGTTATGTTATGCAGAGAACGATTTAAAGGAAAGGTCTGTTATTATGAAGAAAAAAATCTCAAATTTCACCCTGGTCGAGATCTTGACCGTCGTTGCTATTATCGGAATCCTTGCCGGAATCGGATTGGGCGTCACGTCCTATGTCACAAATCGGAACAGAGAAGTCCAAACCCAGACAACCATCAAGATGCTGGAAATGGTGCTGGAACAGTATAAAAGCAAATATGGCTCCTATCCGGCTATCGTTGAACCGGATTCAAATCTCGGACAGTCAGTTTTCAAACTCCCCTTGAAACCGAAAGGGGATTCCGGGAATGATAAAACAGATGAACTTACTTCTTTTTTTCATGATGTAACGTATAATGGAGATTATGAAATCACGGGAATCAAAGGTGTAAATATTGTGAGAGATGGAAACTCAATCATTATCCTTGATGGCTGGGAATCTCCGATTATTTATGTATATCCTGGAGTGTTCAACAGAAAAAAATATGATTTGGGTTCTGCCGGAGCCAATAAAATGATTGGAGAAGAAAACACAGCAAAATTAACAAAAAACGCAATCCCCGGAGATCTCACCAGGGCGAAAAATGGTACCTACAGACAGAAGTTCGGGACTGTTGACGATATTACAAATTTCAAGAGGTAACAGATGAATTTGTTTTTGATTACAGCACTTGCAGTTGGAATTTCAACCGTTATCGGAACTGTTTTCGGTGTTCTGATCCGGAAAATTCCTCATAAATATAATGACTTGATTCTCGGCGGCGCATCAGGAATCATGCTTGCTGCCGCTATCCTCGGATTGATTGTCCCCGCCGCTGATGCCGAAGGAAAGTATACTCTGCTGATGACTGCAGCCGGTGTGCTTTGCGGAGCTTATCTCGTAAGTATATTGGATAAGATAACGCCGCATCTGCACAGATTGGCCGGGCTTGATCAGGAAAATCATGATAACAATGCCGGAACCGGAAAGGTTCTGCTGTTTATTTCTGCCATTGCAATTCATAAATTTCCGGAAGGCTTGGCGGCAGGTGTGAGTTTCGGAACCGGGAATACCGGTGATATTATTACTGTAACAGGAAGTATTGCCCTGCAGAATATTCCCGAAGCTGTTGTAATTGTTGCCCCGCTGCTGGCTATCGGGGTTACGATCAAACGGACTCTTCTGATTTCGCTTGCAATCGGCGCCGTCAGTATGATTGGTATGGGGATCGGTTATGGTGTGATCAATGTGGCTCAGGTCCTGATGCCGTTCTTTTTGTCCTTTGCCGGCGGAACGATGCTTTATGTCATCAGTGACGAGATGATTCCGGAAACCCATGCTCATGGCATTGAAAAACAGGCAACTTTTTCAATGATAGGCGGTTTTTTGCTGGTTTTGCTTCTTCAAAAAATTCTGGAAAATGCCGGATAACGGCTTGTCAAATGAAAAAAAATTAAAATATTTACAAAAAAAGTCTCTATTTTCTGTTGTTCGGGGTTGAAAAATAGCAAAATATAGACTATTGTATCAGGTGAGAATATTGTCATTAACCAAGGAAAGGTAAGAAAAATGGGCGTTTTGAGCGTAATTCTCTATACAGTTGCTGTAATTATTGCAATTCTGTTGATTTGTCTTGTACTGGTACAGCCGTCAAAAGGAGGCGGTTTGGGTTCTGCATTCGGCGGAGCCGGGGAAACTGTGTTCGGTGCTCAGACAATGAACCATCTGTCCAAATTGACAGTTGTCCTTATCGCAATTTTCTTTGTTGTTACACTCGCACTTGCAGCAATTTCCGGACATAAAGACTCTGCAGAAAGCACTGCAGCGGGAAGTTCAGTTCTGACTGCTCAAGTGGATGAGGAAAAACCGGTTGCAGAAAAACCTGCAGCCAAAGCTGAAAAGAAATAATTCCAACACAGGGGCGGAATATGAGAAAATTGTCGTTCAATATAATGCTTTTATTGTGTGTCTTCGGATGTTGTACCCTTACGGCACAGGGGTTTTCTATTAATAAATCCTCCATTAAAGTTGAACGGGAATTTGTAAAAGCTCCGGTTTTTAATTTGGCACAGCGGACTTACAAATCATTGTCCAAACCGGTTAATGAAGTGCGGTGGCTTCAGTTTCTTGTGACCTATACTCCTGTTTCTGCTAAGAAAAATATTGTATGGGAAGATGATTTGAGCGTGGAAATGATGGTTTTGCTCCCGGCTAAAAAAGGCGAGGGCTACGGAAAAGTGATCATGCTGACGGGAAAACAAGTCTTGTTTTCTGTTCCCGGAGACGGAAAGCCGCATTATGTTCTTTTCCAGATTTCTCCGGCGATCCTGAAAAAATATACATCTTTCGTGAAGTATGATAATCGCAGTATTGACAGCAATGTTTATACTGCTGTGATTTTCCGCCGCGGAAAGAATAATCAGGTTCTTGCGGTCGGTTATGGCGCAATGAAGAATAAAACATCTTCAGATATTGCAAAGTTGTTTGAACAGTATCATAATTCTAAGATTGGTGTTATGAAATTGGAAAATGCTATCCTGCCGAAGGAGAAAACTCCCTGGCAGTGGGTTGATGTGGATATTTTTGATACACCGAAAAGTATGATGGAAGGGAATAAATAATGGCTCTTAAAGATTCTCATATCTTATGCGTCGATATCGGGAGTGACAGCGTAAAAGCTGCCGAGTTCTCTCAGCCGCGTGCCGGTTCTATCCTGTTGGAAAAGTATGCCCTTATGGAAAACGGTCTCGGAGATTTGTCTCCGGATGATCCGGAATTTAAAGTTTCTGTCATAGAAACAATCCGGAACCTTATTCTTGCGAATGGCTTCCTTGCAAAAAATGTTTATCTTTCTATTTCCGGACAGAATGCGTTTATCCGTTTTGTTAAAGTTCCGGCAATGACTGATGAGCCTGAAAAGATTCAGCGGTTGCTGGAATTTGAAGCCAAACAGAATATTCCTTTTGATGAAAATGAGATCGCCTACGATTCCCAAATCATTTTTACAGATACAGAAAATGCTCAGGTGGAGGCAATGTTTGCAATCATCAAGAGCAGTGATGCCGAAACATACATGCAGTGTATGGAAAAGCTCAAGAAAAAAGTTGAGAATGTAGAAATTGCAGCAACCGCAAGTTATAATGCATGCAAGTTTAACGGGGTCGGTGTTGAACAGTGCGAAATGGTCCTCAATATCGGCGGTCGTTCTTCCACTTTGATTTTTATTGATGGCGATAAGTTCTTTGTCCGAACCTTTTTGACGGCAGGACATGCTATTACACAGCAGATCAGCAAGGAATTCAATATTTCTTACACTGAAGCCGAAGAACTGAAAATACGTCATGGCTTTGTCGGATTGGGCGGTGCGTATGAAGAACCGGATTCTGTTGTGGCTTCAACCGTTTCCAAGATTATCAGAAATGTGATGACAAGATTGCATGGCGAAATTATCCGTACCGTAAACGTTTATCGTGCTGGCGGCGGACGGAAACCGGAAAAAATGTATCTTACCGGCGGCAGTTCTGTGATGAAATATACTCCGCATTTCTTTTCCGAAAAACTACGGATTCCTGTAGAGTATTTGAACCCCTTCCAGGTGATTGCAATTTCTCCTTCAGTAAACAAGGAAGATTTGGCATCTATGGCCCACTTGTTCTCTGAGGTTGTCGGACTTTCTATGCGTAATGCAGTTGCATGTCCTGTAGGAATATCCCTGATCCCTCCCGCACGGAAAGCCCGTGAAGAAATGGCAAAACGGATGCCCTATTTCTATGGCTCCTGCCTTGCTCTTTTGTTCTGTGTTTTCGTTATCTATTGGAATTTCTGGAATCAGGAACATAAGGCTATGGTAAGGAAGGCCGAGTACGAATCAAAGAGTATGTCAATCAAAGACCGTACAAATCTGGTTCAGAAAAGCAATTCCACCCTGAATTCCCAGCTGTCTGAATTCAAGGATATCGCTGCATTGGTTGCTGATCGTGGCAGATGGTATAATATCCTGTCCGCAATTCAGTATAACGAAACTTTGAAATGTGGTCTCCCCGCTGGTGTCTGGTTTACCTCCATTCGCGGAATTGAGTCAATTGCCGGAGCAGCCAGAACAAATGAAAGTGCTGATAACCAGTTCGGGTTCTTCCCCGCCGCATCCAACTCCGGACAAAATGCAGAAACGGGTATGGTCAATTATATTGAGTTCAAAGGTCATATTATTGTTTTGTCTCCTGATGATGACCCCAATAGAAAGACAAAAAGTTCCCGTGAAATTCACGAAGAACTCTTGAACTATATCGGAAGCTGCGGAATCTTTGAGCCTTTTACCGAAAGTGACAGGTTTAAACTCCAGGATAAAATTGATACTCCGAAGTCCGGTCAGAATATTTCAACCTTTACAATTGAGGCAAAACTCAAAGTGCCGTATAAAAGATGAGGACGTGTGACAAATGAATTATAAGCAAAAAATACCGCTTCTCTGTTTTGTCGTTTTGACAGTTATTGTTTCCCTGACAATGGCCGTGTTGGATATTCAGACCTATATCAGCTATCTTGATGCCAATGAAGCAATCAAGGGTTATCAGCAGGAAATTACGGACAACAGCAGAAAAGAGCCGTCATACAATGATGAAAACAGAAAAGCTCTGCAGAAGTACTCTGAAGAAATCAAGTCTGTGATCAGCCAGTTTAAAATGCAGCATGGAAAACCTCATAGAAAGGCTTTGTCTGAATTCGCAAAAGCAATCGGTTCGACCGAAGAACAGCTTCTGAAAAGTTTCGCCGATTACTACAATGCTCTCCCCGATGAAAAGAAAGGTATCTTTACTGATAAAAAAGATAAAGCAATTTGGGAAGGGTTTATGAAGCTCCTTTATTGCCCCAAAGGCGGCGATAAGCAGTTTGATCCGGATACAATGACCTATCTTGGAACAACTGAGAAGGTTTCTGAAGATGATACCGCTGCATATGATGCTGTGAAAAAAGCAAAATATAAAGCTGACAGGAAAAAAGTCGAAGACGCTTTTGCACGCTTTGCAGAATATTCAAAGCAGTATGCTGAATACCAGGTCCCTGGAACTCAGTATAAATGCTTCCTTGATGCTTTGGGGCTGTGCGTTACCGGCGAATTGAGCGATTTGAATGATTTGCTTATCAATCAGAAGTATTGGTTTGATTTGATTCCGGGACTGAAGGAACGTTTGACATCCACTGACACAAACAGTAAATCCGGTACTGATATTGAAAAACAGTTGAAAACTCTCATTATTTCAATGGATCTCCGTTCATGGAATGAAAATCAACTCAGTTTGATCTATTTGCAGCTGCAGATAAAACAGGACCTCTACAAGCGGATGAAAAAGGCTGGAATTGCTAAAGTGGATTCTGTTTTGCTGGAGACGAAAGGTGCGGCAAATGCTGATTCATTTTTTCCGGGTTCTACCGGTAACACTCCTGCGGCAGACCCCTTGAAAGGGACTCCTGTCCTCGGAAATTCTTTTGTAGTTTATACCTATAGAATCAAGCTGTCCGGTACGCTTGAGAATATCCGTAAACTGCTTGACAGTCTGAATGATGCTTATAAGGATTACCGGACTTATAATGTGCGTGATCTTGTTTTGACCAGAGAACTGGCAACAGAAAAATTCCCCGATGTTTTGACTCAGAAAGATTCATCCACGAAGAGAGAAGGACAGGAAGTTCCTGATTCCTATGGCAGTGTGGTGATCGGAAGAGATTTGAATACGAATTGTGAAATCCTGGTTGATTATATTATTTATGTGCAGGATCTCCTTCAGCGGCAGGTTAAATAAGGAGAGTTGACTTATGAAATTGCTGAAAAAACATTATGAAAAATTTATCTTCATATCTTTGCTGTTCCTCTTCCTTGTGCTTTTCGGATTGCAGTTGGGAATCGGGAACGATGACGAGGGGGATGGTTTTGTCCTTCCTCCCGCACGTGTAAATCATCAGAAACTTGAACTTAACAGTGAAGCGTACAATATCGAAGCTACATTGAAAAAGCTTTGCAGGAAGCTTTCTGTTGCAACTCCGAAAGCTGATGCAAAGGATAAAACAGACAAAAAGGATTCTGCTGAATCTGCAGATAAAACTGCACAGCTCGGGATTGATCTGATTACGCCTCCTGTTCTGGCAAAGTGTCCCAAGGGAGAACATTTGATTCCTGTGACAGATTTCCCTGCCAACAAATCAGAACTGGAAAAGAAGAAATGTTCATTCTGTTCCAGTCCGCTGGAATATATCCCGCCTGAACAGATTGCAGTTGTCGATCCGGAGATCAGTACAAAGGATTCTGATAATGACGGAATTCCGGATGCGGATGAAGTCAAGCTCGGTTTGGATCCCAACAATGCAAATGATGCAGCAAGAGATACAGATGAAGATGGTTTCTCCAATTTGGAAGAATATCGTTCCAAGACAGATATCAAAGACCCGAAGAGTCGCGACTCCTATGCAAAGAAACTCTTTGTGAAGGAGATCAAAGAGTCTAAGATAGGTATCCGTGTTGTCCGAATCCAGAACGACAAAAATGAAAAAGATGTGAGTAAATGGGGCGTTCAGTTTGACTCTGTAACTAAGATCAAAAGAGGAAAAACAGAGCGCGTCACCAGAAGAACCATGAAGGTTCCCCGCATTGGAAGAGAGTTGAAAAAAGCAGGCCTCAGTGGAGAAGATTATATTCTTGAAAAAATTATTCCAAAGTTTGATGATAATCAGGGGAACCGTGAAAATGTGTCGACCGTTATCCTGAAACGCAAGAGCGATGGTCTTCTTTTTGAAGCCAAGAATGGAGAAGATTTCATTGACCCAAGAAAAGAAGTTATTTATGAACTTGAGGTTCCTGATTCCATTGATAAGCGGAAAGAAATTACAGTTACAACCGGTCAGGAATTCCAGATCGGTAACGAAAATACCGGTATTGATAAGTTCGTTACCCTTTCCGCAGTGAAAAGACCTGATGAAAAAGAAGCTGAAAACCGTATGACTGCGAAGGTTAAGAATGTTGAGCGCGGAAGCGTTGAGGACGTGAAAACACGTCGTACAGATATCACTGGAGGTATGGAACCCATGCCTGATGAGCCTCAGCAGACGATTAAGAGATTTTGAATAAAAAAGAGTAATTTTGGAGATAAAGATGATCAAGAAAAAAACATCTAAGACAATGTGGTCAGCGGTCCGTCCGCTCGGCCTGTTTGCAGTTGTTTTCGCCCTCTCTGCAGGATTGCCGATTACGGTTCAAGCAGATAAGAAGGCTGCAACTGAGGAGTCAGACGCCAAAATGGCAGGGCTTGTCGACCCGATTTTGAACGATGCTATTTCGCTCTACAAGGCGAATAAATATGAGCAGGCATTGGCAAAATGTAAAGAGATCGACACAATGTTTGCCCGTACAAAACATCTGCCTTCAACACAGATCACAGCGAAAAAGACGATGGTCTCTCAGCTCAAGTCTGAAATTCAGGCGAAATGGGGTGCTGTCCAGATGGCTGACGTCAGAAAAATGTATACGGAAGCAGACCGTTTGTTTACAGAAAAAAATGGAAAGAACTCAACTGTAAACGAGAAAAAAGCCATAGAACGTCTTAATGATGTTATTGCCCGTACAACAGTGATCGCTGCAAAAAATCCCGGAGTTGCTGCTCAGGCAAGAACGCTTCAGGCTGCTGCTAAAAAATATATGGCAGACAAGTTGGCATGGGGTGTGAAAAATGCAGCAGCAATTGCTGATCGCGAACGTTTTGTGAAAGAAAAAGTTGATCCGCTGTACAATCAGGCTGTTGTTCTTCTGAATGACAATCTCTACAAAAAATCCTATACGAAGTTAATGGAGGCTGTCAAGACACTTGACAGTGCAAAATACTCTCACTCCGCAAAAGTACTTGAAGTAAAAAGCCGTCTTCTTGCATTAAAAGATGAGATCGTCCGGAAGTGGGAAATCGCTTATGTGATGGATGCTCGTAAGAATTATCTTATCGCAATGGAACTTGCTCCCAAGGATATCAAAAAAGCTGTTGAATATGCAAAACGGGCTCAGCGCAGAGCTGTTGAAGGCCGCGGCGAAATTCCGACCAGAACACCTTCAAAAGATTTGCAGAACATTGAAGAAGCATGTGCAAGATTTTTCAAGTCTGCTGATTTTGTTCAGCTGAGTGCTCTTCCGGAAGATGAAATCAATAAAATTGCCATCAGAAAAGATGAAATCAATTCCCTGCTTGCAAAAGGCGATGCTCTCTTCCGCAGGAAACTGTATTCTGAAGCACGCAATGCTTTTGAAAAAGTTTATACGCTTGATCCGTTCAATGAACAGGCCAACATTATGCTCAGCAAGATTTACCGCAAGATCAACGATACAGCATGGCTGCGTCGTGAAAATGAAATTCTTGAGCGTATTGATGAAGTCGAATGGAAATGGATTCTTCCTTCCCGTGAACGTCATGTGGACCAGTTGGAAGAGTCTCCTCTTCCCGATGACAAGACAAGCGAAAAAGCCTCTATTTACAAGAAACTTCAGGACATTATTTATCCCGGAGCAGACTTTGAAGATGAAAACGTGACAGACGTCTTTTCACAGATTCAGCGTCGCAGCCGTGAGCTTGATCCGGAAAAGAAGGGTGTGCCTATTTTCTATCCTGCATTTAAAGAAGACAAGTTTGTGACTTTGAAAGTCGGTCAGATGCCCATTGGCGAATTGATCCGCTATGTCTGTATGTACTCTGGTTTGAAGTATAAAGTCACCCCGCTTGGTGTGGAAATCGGCGGAAGCGATCTCGACGATATGAGAGAGCAGACCTTTACGATGTCCAGTTCCCTCTTCAAGAATATTACTGGTGTCGGTCTCGGTGAAACCAAGAATCTTCTGACAGAAGAAGCCGGTGATGATCTTTTTGGCAGCGATGATAAAAAGGATACCAAGAACACCCCTGCTGAAACAGCAACAAGTACAGCCGGAGATAATGACTCTCTCAAGATGTTCTTTGTTGAGTGCGGAGTTCCCTTCGGAGAAGGTTCTGCAATCAGCTACAATGACAACGTGAACAAACTGACCGTCCGCAACACTCCGGAAAATCTGAAGACAATGGCAATGCTGTTGGAAAAGATTGACGTTGAAACTGAGTTGGTGCTTGTTGAAGCCAAGATTATTGAAATCGCAGTGTCTGATTTGGAAGAACTTGGTTTTGACTGGACATTGACCCATAACAACACCAATCCGCGTTTCCTGTATGGAAATTCTACACAGGTAGACAGTTCTTTCGGTTCAACAGAGACTTACTCTCTGGGAGAAGCTGTTATCAATCAGGTTCTTGTCCGTCATACAGGCAGCGGCGGCTCCGGCGGTAACTTCAGCACAGAAGATGTTACCAGCGCATTGAACTTGATCAACAATCTGAATATTATTCCCAACTTTGGAGAGAATGGTGCATATAATATGTTCCTGACCGTTCATGCAGTTGACCAGTCCTCCAGAGGTGAAGTGATTGCGGCTCCGAAGGTGCTTGCGAAATCCGGTAAACCTGCGACGATTCAGATGGTTCAGCAGATGTACTTCCCGGAAGAATGGGAAGAAGCTGAACTGGAAGAAGGCAACAATACCTTTGAGTATACTCCGCCTGTTCCGGAAATGGGAGAAGCTGTTCCCATCGGTACAAACTTTACTGTTACTCCGACGGTTGGAGTCAACCTGAGAACGATCACTTTGGACCTTTCCCCCAGTATCACGGCTCTTACCGGCTGGACAGATTATGACTATCAGTTCATTATCGGAAGTATCCGTTCTGTCAGTTCTGACAGTTCTGTTTATGCAGCAAAGATGAAGATGCCGGAAATTTCAGAACGTGCGCTCAGTACACAGTTGAAGATCTATGATGGTGATACTGTTGTGCTTGGCGGTGTACTTCAGGAAAATGCGATGAAGCGTGATGATAAGTATCCGTTCCTTGGAGAAATT
This sequence comes from Lentisphaeria bacterium, assembly GCA_017503375.1. Classification (GTDB taxonomy): domain Bacteria; phylum Verrucomicrobiota; class Lentisphaeria; order Victivallales; family UBA1829; genus SIG79. The sequence goes on from JAFVTF010000121.1 coordinate 39,293, forward strand.
CCGCTTGTAGGAACCTTGTTCTCCAACAAGGCGAGCCGTTCCACAAAACAGAACTTGCTGATCTTTGTCACACCGCGGTTGATCCGTTATGACGGTATGCCCGTCAATCCGGTGAAAGACAATGGCAGATTTGACTTTAACAGGTGATAAAAATGATGAAATATAATAGATCCAAGGAGGGTAAAATGCGCACATCCAGCACGGCCGGACTTTATGCTGCATCAACCATTGGTTTGCTCGCCCTGTCCGGAGCTATTCACCTCAACGCTGAGATGAAAGCTCTTCCTGTGACAAAGTATGACAAGAACGGGGTTCCTGCGGCAACTGATTTTACGACAGAACGCAATATTAAAACGTTGGTATATGAGAATCAGGCCCAGACTGCAGAAGATGCGAAGCTCAATGCAGATCAGCTTGTACAGAAAGCAACGTCTGCATACAAGTCTGCTGAATATGAAAAAGCAAAAGACTTTTATCTTGCAGCAATCAAGAAGATGGAAGCACTTGCGCCCCGCAATCCAGCTCTGAATAAGAAGATCAGACTCTGCAAAGAGGCTGTTGCAAGATGCTATTTCTATTGGGCGGAACAGCTTTATTTTGAGGCATGGGATGCAGCTGGAAAACAGCAGTATGATGTTGCTATTGCAAAATGCCGTAAGGCTGCAGATATTCAGCCCTCTTACAAAAAGAAGATGGATGCAGCAATTGAGAAAATTCAGAAGCTGCAGAAATCTCAGACTTATGTTGCAAATACGAAAGAAGACAAGCTTGTAGAAGATGCAGAAGCGCTGCGTAAGAAAAAGGCAGATGATCCGGAGCTGGAAGGTAAATCCCTGTCATTCTCCATTGATGTGAAGATGCGTCAGGGTGATGCTTTCTATGCGGAAGGTATGTGGCCTCAGGCCAGAGCCAAGTATGAAGAAGTTCTTGCTTTGAATCCGTATCATACTGAGGCTATCGAAGCGATCCGCAGAACAAATATCCGTCTGATCCGTGCTGGAAAACGCCGTCGTGATGTTGCCCGCCAGGAATATATGTCTGAAGCAATCTGGACTCCTGTCATTCCTTTGATTCCCCGTGCAAATGCACAGAATGATGGTGACTCTGTTTCCAATGAAGATTCAGTGATCAGCAAGCAGCAGAAAGACCGTTCTATCAACGAAAAACTTGATAAGATTGTGATTCCTTCTCTTGATTTTGAAGGGGAACTGGTTTCTGAAGTTCTGAAACGCCTTCAGGACCGCAGCAATGAATTGACTAACGGCAGCGGCGTTAATATCATTTATCTTCCCTACAGCGGAGCTGTCAAGACTGCCGGCGATGGAACGAATGCTGCTGATGACGGCGCAGAAGATGAAAAAACGATTACAATTCTCAACCAGGGCGTTACGCTCCGTCATGCAATCCAGTCCATCTGTAAAGCTGCCGGACTGAAATACAGAATTGAAGATCATGCGGTTGTGATTGCTCCGAAGAATGCACCTCTGGATGAACATGAAACACGCGTGTTTCCGATTGAGAAATCCACTTATGACAAATTGATTGCCGGCGGTTCTCTCAAGGACTTTTTCCAGAAAACATTGAGCATTGATTTCTCAGACAATGCCGGTGTTAAGTTCATTTCCGGACGATTGGTTGTTACCCATTCTCCTGAAAATATTCAGAAGATCAAGCAGTATCTTGATGAACACAATAAATCTGATCCGCAGGTTCTGATTGAAACCAAGTTTATGGAAGTTGCCATGAACGATATCGAAGAACTCGGATTCCAGTATCAGGTGTCCCGTCAGAATGCCAACTTGAAATATGTGAAGGAAGTGGAAGGCAACTACGCAACGGGGCCTGGTGAAAATGTTTATATTTACAATACTCCGGAAAATACTGAAACATGGAACTTCTATCGTCCGGAAAAGGATAAGGTGCAGGGCTATTACCAGTATTTGGGAACAACAGCTCCCGGGCAGAATGTTGCTGCGACAGGAAATACCACCTACTACTATAATAAGGCACCGATTCAGCAGGGCGGAAGCCAGCTGACATTCCGTCCCAACTCTGCGAACCTTGTCCGCAATGTCAATGACATTGGCAGCCGAACAGTGATGGATGGTCTGTTCAGTGCTCAGTATACTGATTATAGAACAGGTCTGTCTATTTCCGGTGCGATCCGTGCAATTGACCAGGCAGACTCTGCCGATGTGATGTTCTGTCCCAGAATTACCACTACAAATAACTATCCTGCAACAATCAAGATGGTTACAAAGAAATACTTCCCGACAGACTGGGAAGAAGCTGAAGTAGGAACCATTGCTTCCGGCGGACGTGATGTTCCTCTGTTTACCTCATCCATTCCTGAACTGGAAGAAGATGAAATCGGGGTTCGTCTTGACGTTCAGCCCAGCATTTCCACTAATGGCAGAACGATTACTCTGCCGATGAAGCCTTCTGTGCGTGAGCATGTCGGCTGGATTGATTACAGTTATCCTGTGACAGTTTCTGTGGAAGAAAACGTTTCCGAAACATTCACCAACATTATCCGTATGCCGATCTTTGAAGAACGAGTTGTCAGTACACTGGTTTCCTGCGATGACGGCGAAACGATCATTCTTGGCGGTGTGGTCCATGACAACAGCAATTCTGTCGATGACCAGTATCCGATTCTGGGAGATATTCCGCTGATCGGACGTCTCTTCCAGTCCAAGTCAAAAGTTTCAGAAAAGAAGAATCTTCTGATCTTTATGACTTGCCGTCTGATCAATCCGGATGGTACACCTGTCCGTGAAAGTGAAATGCGCGGATTGCCTTCCTTCCGTCAGTAAACATGGCGGAGAAGAATAACAAAGCGATGATGCTCGGTCTCGGCCTTGATGGCGGAGACGGGCACAAGCGCTTCACGAAAGGTGAGAATTTTGTCCTTGCCGGCGGCAGTGAAGAGACGCATGAACGAATGTCTGAGACAGCGATAAAAGTGAATGAGCAGCTGGCAAGAAGAGGGAAACGGTTGGAAGATGTTTCCTGTGAAGAGTTTCACGATATGGTGCGTAAAGCGTCAGAAAATTGGAATCAGTGAGTAAGCGACTCACTGATTTTTTTTTGAAAGGATAGAATTATGGAACAGTTATTTGAACATGGCAAATGGATTGGTGCGGGTGGTGCTCTTGGACGGACATCCCCTGTTAAGCCTGCCCCATTTTTACGAAAGACTTTCATATTGAAGGATTTACCTGGAAAAGCAGAAGTTTTTTTCTGCGGTCTTGGTTATTCGGAGCTTTATCTCAACGGAAAGAAAGTTGATGATGGTGTTTTGCAGCCTGTTGTTACACAGTATGACAGACGTACAGGTTATTTACGGTATGATGTGACACCGCTTTTGCAGAAAGGTGAGAATGTTTTCGGAGTCATTCTCGGGAATGGATGGTACAATTGCAGTACTGAGAATACCTGGTATTTTGAACGGGCGTCCTGGCGTGATTATCCGAAGATGATCCTTGAATGTTATTTTGACGGTGTTCCTGCAGTGGTTTCAGACCGGAGCTGGAAGATCGAACGAAGTTCAGGGCCGATCCGTTTTGATGCATTGCGGGAAGGGGAAACGTATGATGCCCGGATGGAAATTCCCGGATGGAATCTGCCCGGATTTGATGATAGCGGTTGGGGCACTGTTTCTGTTGTTCCGGGAGCAGGCGGAGTAATGACAGAGCAGACAATGCCGCCGTGCCGTGTGACAAAACGTTTGCCGATGACAAAGGTATTTCCCGGTTCTCCGAAAGGAGTGACTTACGATGCCGGACAGATTATTACCGGCTGGGTCAATGTGAAGGTGAAGGGGGAATCCGGAACAAAGGTTAAATTCATTTATTCTGAATTGATGGATCATTACAATGCCAATCTGGATCGGAAAGATCAGGCAGTCTATGTTATGTCTGAACGGTTTCAGGAAGATGAATACATTCTGAAGGGAGAAGGCGTTGAAGAATGGGAACCCCGTTTTGTGTATCACGGTTTCCGGTATATCCTTGTTGAAATTGACGGAACAGCTGAAGTGCTGGCGATTTCCGGTTGCGTAGTTCATACGGACTTTGAGTTTCTGACAGAATTTGAAAGCTCCGATCCTGTCTTGAACAAGCTCCATGAAAATACTCATTGGAGTTTCATTGACAACTATACAGGGATTCCGACAGACTGTCCGCACCGCGAGAAAAACGGCTGGACGGGTGATGCTCTTCAGGCGTCCGAAATGGGGCTGTTCCATTATGATCTTGAAGATTCCTATCATCATTGGCTTCAGATCATGGCTGATACTCAGCGTCCGAGCGGACAGTTTTCCGGTATTGCGCCCACACACGGCTGGGGGTACAATTGGGGAAACGGTCCTGCATGGGACAGCGCATTTCTGCTGATTCCGTGGAATGTTTATGTCTATACCGGCAAGACCCGTATTCTGGAAGAAAATTATGATAAGATGAAGCAGTATTTGAAGTATCTGGCAAGTATGGCAACAGACAATATTGTTTCTTTCGGGCTTGGAGACTGGTGTCCGGTTGATTTGACCCGGATCACAGATTCCCGGATCACTTCCACAGGATATTATTATGCAGATGCGGTCATGATGCAGAAGACAGCGGCATTGCTTGGGAAAACAGAGGATGCTGCCAAGTTCGGTGTTTTGGCTGAAACAATCAAAAACGCCTTCCATGAAGCGTTTTACCGCGGTAATGGTTTGTACGGGTGCAAGGATGCTCCGCTGCGTGAAGATGATGTTACAGCGCTTGCAACAGCCCTTTATTGGGGATTGTGTCCGGAGTCTGACCGGGCAATCACGGCAAAACGGCTGAACGATCTTTTTGTTTCCCGTCAGTACAAAGCTGATTTCGGGATTCTCGGAACGAAATATATTCTGCGTGTTCTTTCCGATAACGGCTATGCAGAAACAGCGTACCGGATTCTGATGCAGCCGGCATATCCGGGATGGGTAAACTGGATCAATCTCGGAGCAACAACACTTTGGGAACAGTGGAAAGGGTTTGCTTCCCGGTGTCATATTATGCATGGCGATATTGCCGCATGGATGATTCAGTACTTAGGTGGAATTACGCCGGATAAAACAGCTCCCGGATTTTCTGCTTTGACGATTCGTCCTTTCCCGCCGCAGGAATTGGAATCGCTTCGTGTGAGCAGTAAACTTGCCAGCGGAAAAGTGACAGTTGACTGGAAACAGAAGGATGGACGATTCCATTTGTCACTGACAATTCCGGAAGGAATTCCCTGCCGTGTGATTCTGCCGGATGGAACGGAACATCAGCAGAAGAACACGTTTGCAGAATATGAGTGTTCTCTGTAAGAAAATTGATAGGGGCTGTTGCAAAACTAGATAAAAAAAGCTCTGTTCCCAATAAAGGTTGTTACTTGAGGAGGGGAAAAAGCCCTTTTAAGGAAAGGTCCTTTTTCCCCTCCTCAAACTCCACCCCTTTTTTCCAAACCTTTTTGCGGCATTCCGATTTTTACGATGTAAAAATCGAAATGCCATCTTAAAGTTGAAATAGCAGAAGGATTTACCAACCTGTATGGGGA
>JAFVTF010000122.1 GCA_017503375.1 Lentisphaeria bacterium
CACTATGCGACTTCGGTGTTCTTGGATTAACATAAATCCGTTTTTATCAAGAGGCAAACCATTTTTTGTTTTCAGACATAAAAAATGAGAGACCTCTTGTGTCTCTCATAATATCTGCGGAGGACAAGCTGAGCAGCCACGCTCAAACTACCTTTTTCATCTCATCAGCAATCTCTTTTCAGCCAAATTTTGCCGGACTTTTGGAATTACCTCGTTATTTTGCATATTCAGTAAAGAACCATCAAAAAATACAGTGATTCTGTACAGTCCTTGGATTTTTATGGGATATCTGTGTTTTTTGTTTGTGAAAAATCTGCGATATCCGGCGAGTTCTTGCATAAATCTGTATTGCCGGATAATTTTCAAAAAATCTTTGGAATTCTACTTGTAATGAAATGAAAATAAAGTAGATTATTTATGTTCAGTTATCAATTGCTGAAAATGGAGTCGTATCGGTGAAAGCAGGAAGAAACAAAACAATAACACTTACAGAGGAAGAGAAAGTCCGGTATTTGAAAAAATGTGTCACTTTGACTGCTCCGGTTGAAGTTTCTATGATTCTTGATCGGACTGTTCATGGAGATTTATTTGATGCTGCTGCCTGTTTGCCGCCATGTTTTGTTGATTTGCTGATTGCAGACCCGCCGTATAATCTGGATAAAGATTTCAATGGGGCAAGATTCAAGAAGATCTCCGATGAAAGTTATGAAGAATATACTGAAAACTGGATTCAGGCAATTTTACCGCTGTTGAAGGAAAATGCTTCGATTTATGTTTGCTGTGATTGGGTTTCAAGTCCGGCAATTTATCGTGTCCTGAAAAAATATTTTCATATTCAGAACCGGATTACCTGGCAGCGGGAAAAAGGCCGGGGCGCATTGAGAAACTGGAAAAACGGCATGGAAGATATCTGGTTTGCGACAAAATCCGGAAAATATACGTTCAATGTCGGGGATGTCAAACTCCGGAGAAGGGTCATTGCTCCGTACAAAGTTGGTGGAAAACCCAAAGACTGGGAGGAGACGGAACAGGGAAAGTTCCGCAATACGTACCCGTCAAATTTCTGGGATGATATTTCCATTCCGTATTGGTCCATGGCGGAAAATACAGATCATCCGACTCAGAAACCGGAAAAATTATTGGCAAAACTGATTCTTGCCAGTTCCAATCCCGGAGATGTTGTATTTGATCCGTTTCTGGGGTCCGGTTCCACATCAGTCACAGCCCGAAAACTCAAGCGGCATTATATTGGAATTGAGAAAGATGAATTGTATTGTGCCCTGGCTGAAAAACGGCTTGAAATGGCAGAAAAAGATTCCTCTATTCAAGGATATACTGACGGCGTATTCTGGGAACGGAATACCGCAGGACTTCAGAAAAAAAGAAAAAAACATTGAGGTTTTCCAGAATGAGTGAAGTCAGGCAAAAACTTTATTACAGCGATTCTGAATTACCGCAGGATTTATCCGGAATCCCTTCTTCCGTTTATAATATTGTGGCAGAAGGTTTGCGGAACAGAATTCTGTTGGATATTTTATATGAGGACAGTTTGGGCGCAAGAGTAAAACGCCGGGTTTTGCCGGAAGTTCTTTATTACTGGAATGATGAATGGTACCTTGCAGTTTATTGTCATTTGAGAGAAGAAGAACGGACCTTCCGGTTGGATCGGATCATCTCAGCAGAATCGACAGAGGAACAGGAAGAGTCTCATGGAATTGCTGATTCATACCGTCGGGAAGGAATCCCCTGGCTGCGGATCGATCCGGAATGGGAATTTACAGAGCCGGCTTATCATAAACTTTCCGATCACGATAGAGAACAGCGGGCTCTCTATTTGGATCTTATCCGTTATGCAGAAGGAAACCGGATCGATTTGATGCAGCAGGTTCTTGATGCTGGCGTGGAACTTCAATATGAACATGACGACCTCACAACACCACTCTTTGCGGCCGCTGAAAATGGCAGTCTGGATGCATTGAAATTTTTGATATCAGCCGGAAGCGATCCATCGAAAAAAAACGGAGCAAAAGATTCTTTGCTGTTCCGTGCTGTATGGTGTTCCCAGGATGAGATCGTTCACTATCTGATTGAGAAACTGCACAACGATCCGAATGAAAAAAATATTCATGGGTGGAATGCTTTGACTGCTGCGGCAAATAATTTCAATTGCAAATTGATGAAATATCTGATTGAACACGGCGCAGATATCAATACAACCGATGCAAATGGCAAAAATCTTCTGATGTATATTCTGGAAACCCATGGGAATCCGGAACGGATGATGGAGGCGTTCCGGTTACTGGTTGAGTCCGGCGCAGATCTTTCTTTTACCGACAGAAATGGATGCAATGTGCTGTTTTATGCTGTAAATAAAGCGCATCTGGAATGTCTGCAGTATTTGCTGAATCAGAAGGGGCTTTCAATAAATGCACAGGATGATGACGGAAATAATCTCCTGCTGTCAGCTCTGACATATTATGATAAAAAACGTTCCTTGAGTGAATTTGACTATAACTATCAGGAAGAAGAAAAGTCTGTGATCCGATATCTGTGTGAATCCGGAGCAGATGTGAATTGTGCAAATAAATCCGGTGAAGTCCCTTTGATGATGGCTAGAGAACATATATTTGACTATTTGCTGGAACAGGGGGCTGATCCGTTTGCAAGAACATTATCCGGTGGGACGGTTGCTATCCGTCATTATTATGATTTACGGCATCTCGATCTGCTGGCTGCAGCCGGAGTTGATCTCAAGGCCCGCGACAATAACGGTAATGACGTTTTTATGAACATGTTGTCCAAGTATGAAAACATCAGATATCTTGTGGAAAAATACGGTTTTTCAGTGAATGACCGGAACCGGGAAGAGACGATTCTGCATCAAGCAGCGTACTTACTGAAGGCTGATACAGTTCAATATCTGCTTGAACGTGGAGCTGACCCAAAAGCACTGAATCGGGATTTGCAAACACCATTTGAACGTTTCCAGATGGAATATCCTTTTGCAGATGAAGATATAGGAACTGAATGGGAAATTTATCTTCTGCTTGAAGAGTATGATGATGAAAATTTTGCAGGAATTATGACGGCATGCCGTGCTTTGAATCTGGAAAAACTCATGTCATATCCTCCGGAGATTCTGTCCCGATGTGTGAATGTTGCATTGGGCTGGGAGAGCAGGACTACGCTCCGGATCGTTGAAGAAGAGTGGACTTCACCCGGGAGAATCAAGCCGGAAGAAACGGTGATCAAAATTCTGGATTTTCTGGTTGAGTCCGGCGCAAATCCAGTGGAAGATCAGGATAGTGACAGACACAGTCTGATCGTGACCTGTCTGGAAATGAAACGGAAAGATTTGGCTGAAAAATATCTGGATATGTGGCTGAACCGGCAGGATGATGCTCAAAAAAGTTTATCCTGGCTGTATGAATATTACAAAAGAGCCAAAGAACGGGAAAAACTTTCTCTTATTTTGGATGTTATAGAAGAAAAATTGAAAGTGATATAGGAGTTGAAAATGAAAAAGATGGTTGTATTGAGTCTGCTGGGATGTCTTCAGCTGTTTGCTCAGATTCCGGAAAAACAGATGCTGAAAGTTTTTGATGCGGCTTGTAAAATGACTCCGCAGGAGAATGTTCTGCTGTCACCCTGGGGAATTCAGCAATGTTTCGGAATGGTCAGTTGCGGAGCCGGAATGAAGACCGGAAAAGAGTTGCGGGATGTTCTCGGATTGGATCAAAATGCTGCGGGAAAACTGAAGCAGGCCGGAGAATCTTTGAAAAACAGTAAAGCTGATTTCAATTCTTTCAATGCTGTCCTTTTTGACCGGAAATGCAAAAGTATACAGGCATTTGTGGATGACGTAAAACAATATTACGATGGGAAAGTATATCGTCTGGATTTCTCAAGAAAAACAGCCTGTGTGAATTTGCTCAACAATATTATCAAGCGTGAGAGCAGGGGGATGTTTGAAAAGATTTTTTCCAACGATGATTTTGCCAATAATCCGCTCATGGTACTTTTGAATGTTCTTTACTTCAAGAGTGAATGGGAATCTCCATTTGAAAAATACCTTACAAAGAAAGAATACTTCACTCCATTCTCCGGAGTACCATACAAAGTCGATATGATGAATGATATAAAATCGGTTCCGTATTATAATGATGGTGTGATTCACGGAATTACATTGAATTATAAAGATCTCCGATTCAAATTGGTTGCTTTGATGCCCGTAAAGGCAAATATTCCGCTGCAGAAAGTGACCCGTGCATTAGAAGAAATGGGAATCGGACATTTTGTCAGAAATGGTTCCCGTGCGAATGAAACACTCATCAAATTGCCCCGGATGAAACTGGAAAGTTCAAACGATTTGAATGAACTGTTGAAAAGCGCAGGAATGAAATATCTCTTCCATCCGGAATTTGGTGATTTGAACAGAATGGTGCAGAATCAGGACCTTTATGTGGCAAAATCCCAACAGGTCGTAAAATTGAACTTGGATGAAACCGGAACGGAAGTTTCCGCAGTGACTTATGCAATGCCTGAACCGGCATCAGCAGCACCGGGAGAAGAACCTGTATTCAACCGTTTTTATGCAGATAGACCGTTTGTTCTGGTTCTGTTTGATACGAAGACAAACGCTGTCCTTCTGACTGCGGCAATGGTCAATCCGTAAAAAATCCAGGTTCTGTTCCCGATAAAGGTTGATTTGAGATCGGGGAAGAAGAGGAGAATTTTTGAAGAAATTTTTTCTCTTCTTCCCCGACCGCCATCATAAAGTTAAATAGTAGAAAGATTTACCACCCTGTATTGGGAACAGAGCAGAAATCAAAGTTCCATCATTTTCAGGATGGGCTTGACAGCGGATTCCATCATGTCTTCCGGAAGTTCAATTGCGGGAGACAGATTTTTCAGCGCATCACGGACCGATTCCAGAGTGATTTTTTTCATATCCGGACAGATAAGCTCCGGTTTGAGGGAATAGAATTTTTTCTCCGGATTTTCTTTCTGGATCCGGTGGAAAATCCCTTTTTCTGTTCCGATGATAAATTCTTTTGCATCCAGTTCTTTCACCTTTTTCAGGATTCCGGCGGTACTGAGCGCATAATCACATTCTGCAACAACTTCCGGCTTGCATTCCGGGTGAACCAGAACAAGGGCGCCGGGATGTTCCGCTTTTGCCTGCCGGATCATTTCCGGTGTGACAGCATCATGCACCGGACAGCATCCTTTCCAGAGCTCCATGGCACGGTTCATTTTCCGGTTCATATTTCCGCCGAGATTCCGGTCCGGCAGGAACATGACTTCCTGATCTTCCGGGATGGATTTGAGAACTTTTTCCACATTTCCGCTGGTACAGCAGAGATCAACTTCCGCCTTTGTTTCTGCAGTGGTATTGACATACGCCACAAAAAACGCAGCCGGATGATCTTTTTTATATGCCTGAATCATTTTTGCATTGACCATATCCGCCATCGCGCAGCCGGCTTCGGGAATGGGAATCAGAACCTTTGATTTGGGAGAGAGCAGTTTTGCAGTTTCAGCCATGAAACGGACTCCGCAAAAAACAATGACATCCGCTCCGGATTCTTTCGCCCGGAAACTGAGTTCCAGAGAATCTCCGAGAAAATCTGCAATATCCTGAATTTCGGGATTGACATAGTTGTGAGCCAGAATCACTGCATTGCGTTCTGTCTTCAATCGTTTGATCTCTTCTGCAATAGTTTCCATAAGTTCTCTTCCTCCTGTATAAAATATATCCCCTGTTACATATTTTTTCAACTTGAAAATTGTGAAAAATGGGGTAAAGTACAAAAAATATGGAGAGAAAGTCCTTTCATACGGGAAACAGAATGATGAACAATACACCACTGGAATTAATTTTACATGACAAAGTTCAGCAGCTGCTGGATTCCTTTGCCTCAGTGATGAAAATCAGAACTGTTTTTTTTACATCTGAGGGGGAATTGCTGCGGAGCGGCGGCAGGGATAAAAACAATTCTGCTTATTGTACCTGTTTGCAGAACCAGTATTTTTCTTTGAAAAAATGTGTCGATCTTGATAATGAAAAACAAATGGAATCCAGAAAAGACCTCTGTTTGAAATGTTATCAGTGCCACGGCGGACTCCATGAAATCCTTGCTCCCGTCAGCGCCAATGGAAAATTGTTGGGATTCATTCTGTTCGGTCAGTTCCGCACCAGCCGGAAACTTCCGGCTTCGGTTGCAAAACGATGCCAAGATGAACAGGAACGGGTGAAGATGGAACAGCTTTTTCTTGCTTTGCCATACTTTGAAAAAGAAAGTCTGGAAAATCTTCTGGGATTGCTGGATTTGATGGTTGATTATATTGTCACTCATGAATTGATCACACAGAAAGGGGATGATCTTTATGATGCAATTCTCTCTTTTATCGAACGGAATTTCCGTGCGAATCCGACGGTTTCGGAGCTTGCCAGACACCTTGGGAAAAGTGTTTCCGGGATTTCTCATTTCCTCAATGAACGTCACGCTGAATCATTTAAAACACTTTTGATCCGGAGAAAGCTGCAGGAGGCTGATAAATTACTGAAAGAACAGCCGCATCTCCCGTTGAAAAATATTGCATCAGCCATCGGCATTGAGGACCATTACTATTTTTCGAGGTTGTACAAAAAGTATAAGGGAATCACACCGGGAACATTCCGGAAAAACGGCGGAAAATGAGTGAATGGAAATATAAGTTTATTTTAAGCGCTGTTCCCCTTACAGGTTGGTAAATCCTTCTGCTATTTTAACTTTAAGATGGCATTTCGATTTTTACATCGTAAAAATCGGAATGCCGCAAAAAGGTTTGGGAATCCTCCTCCGCACAAGGCTCCGGAGGACTGGAAAAGGGTGGAGTTCCGTCTTCGCCTTTCAGGCTCCTATGAGAGACTATTTGTCAAGTCGTGTTTGCAAAAAAACGTTAAAAAAGTTGATAATCAGCGAAAG
>JAFVTF010000123.1 GCA_017503375.1 Lentisphaeria bacterium
CTTATCCAGGCAGAATGTGTGCCAGTTTCAAGTGCAACAGTTATTGTTTTTGAAGGAAAAGGTACTTTATCGAAAAAGTCATTCAAACTTTTTTGATTATTTAGGATTTTACCAAATGGCACTCCTTTTTCGCCTTTCAAAGCAAAAATTTCAATAGTTTTTTGTGAAATGTCCAATCCGAAGTAGATTTTTTCCTGTTCCTGTGATACATTATTCATGGTTTGTCCTCCTGATTTTTGAAGCGCATTATGCGACTTCGGTGTTCTTGGATTAACATAAATCCGTTTTTATCAAGAGGCAAACCATTTTTTTGTTTTCAGACATAAAAAATGAGAGACCTCTTGTGTCTCTCATAATATCTGCGCCGTGACAAGTTGAGGAGGGGAAAAAGGACCTTTCCTCAAATGGTCTTTTTCCCCTCCTCAAGGAACAACCTTTGTGAAGAACAGTTTGAAATATGAAAGGTTAATGATCAAAACCGCTGAATTATTTCTCTTCAAAGGTGATCTTATAATCTTTTCCGCAGCTTCTCAGTTCGATCGCTGTCAGATTATCCCAATACCACCCCAAATTTCTCGGAGAAAGTTTCTGTAATTCCAATCCGTTCAAAACCATTTTCACATTTCCGAGCAAAAGGGTGTTGTCTGAAAGTTTCTGAACTTTACACGGGGTCAGGAATATCAGAGAAACTGCTTTTGACGAGGTCAGCGTGAATTTATCTGAAATGGAAACCTTTTTTTCGGAAAAATCAACACTGCGGGTAAAGCTCTTTACTCCGGCTTCTTTCGGATATGCTTTTCCGAGGTCAACGGTAACATTATTCAAATCTGCCCGGATGAATTTCGCGGAATAGTGCTTCCCTGCCCATTGTTCCACATCTCCGAAAACAGGCGCATTGTGTCCGGAACCTCTGGTATACCACAAGGTATAACGCTTATCGGAAAAATTGATTCTTGAATAAGCACCGTTTCCGGCATCAATGATAATCGGCTGATTTTTGAAATAAACCGTAACATTTCCCAGGTCATTATGGTTGTGAGCCTCTCCGTTATGTCCGGCTTTGACTGCAACGGAAAAACCATTGGTCCGGAGAATTGCAAGCCGGTCTTTGAACAGGGACATCGGATGTACATATTTTTGATTGTTCTGCAATTCCGGCAGATCAAAGAGAAGCTGCAAACCGTTATTAAGATAGTTTGCATTGGAACCGAGATAGAACTTGGAATCCTTATTGTTCAATCCTTTCATGAGATCGGATTTGAGAACTTCTCCGCAGATCGCAACATTGACATCCTTGGCGGGACGCGGTCCGTTATCACCGTAATTTACAACATGATTGTTTCCGATTCCCACATGGGCAATATATTCAAAAATCGCACGGACACGCGGAACGGCAAATAATTTTTCCATACTTCCCGGTCGGATTTTATGAAGAAGATTCAAAGAGGAAAACAACTTCAAACCTGCCTTGCTGTAATAAACCGGACCTTCATCACAATAACCGTCTTCTGCATAATAGTATGCAAAATTAGCGTTGACGCTCAAAAATTCACGGAGGAATTTTGCTGTTCTTTCCGGATCTTTTTCCAGCAGAACAGCAACAATCATGTTACTGTAAGAACACCAGGTACTCCAATTGGAACTGCCTGCAGCTCTGTACCACCAATGCATTTCATTTGAATTCGGATGATACATGATGGAATAAAGAGTCCGTTCCAATGTTGTACGGCGGATTCTTACTGAAAGATTTTCCATGTATTTATCAAGTTCTTTTCCGAGGATATGGTAAAGCATTGCCATTTCTGCACCTGTTTCTGAACCGAAAAGATCAGAAACAGGACGTTCCAGCATTTTTTTCTCATTAAAAATCCATTGTGTGTGAGCCGGAACACACCAGGTGGTTTCTTCCAGAATTGCAATCGTGTGATCCAGAAGCCGTGGCATATACTTTTCTCTGTCGCCTGTCAAACAAAGTGCAAGCGCAAGAGCTGCAACATTTTTCCGTCTGAGATAATACGGAGTCTGATAGCCGACTCTGTCACCATCTGTGATAAAACGGCGGTAATTGGAAAAAAGAAGCTGAGGAACCTGATTTTCCGGAACAGCATCTGCCAGTGCAATGATCTGCTCCGCATATTTGCTTTTCCGGGCCTTTTCCCATGCTTTACGATCGGAAAATACCGGATACAGATTGCGATTGAATTCTCCTTTTGCAATTTTGTCAAAAAGATCCGCAGGAAGGGAGGAATCAAAGAAATTTCCGCCTTTCCGTTCCGGACTGTAAACGGCATTTTTTCTGATATTTTCCTGCCATTTTTCCTGAATCGTTTTGGAATCGTTTGAAGCAAAAAGAATGTTTTTCAATTCTTCTTCAGAGATATCTTTTCCGGCACTTCTGAAACTGTTCTGAATATGTTGAAGAATCAGTTCATTCCGGAAGTTATCAAATTTTTTGAGAAAAATTTTCCCGGCAGAAATACTGGGAGCCGTTGACATGGAACGTTCAAAATCCCGGTACAGACTGTTCATTTTTCTGATATTTTTTGCAGAAACAGCATTGGGATATTTCCCTGCAAAATTGCGGATCAGACGCATCTGTTTTTTTATTTCTCCGGTGAAATATTTCTTTGCAAAAGCCCCCGGTTCTTCCAGAATCATGTAACCGAAACGCGACGGTGTATGAAAGTTGCTGCCTGTGGGAGACCAACAGGACAATTGCTGGGCAAGGTCCTCGGTACTTCTTGCCCGGTTGAAATTCACGCGCCAAAACATCTCAGAATCGGCCGGAAATAAATCACGGGAGACTGCAATTTCACAACAGAATCCATTTCCTTTCCGCTGAAATTTCACTTCAAATTTCTTTTTTATTTCCGGATCTGCCACAGGAGATTCTTTTTTATTGATGATAAGAAGATCATTCAGTGTGGCATATACCTGATAATAATCGCCGTTCTCTTCTTTGGTTCCTTTGATAAACAATTCGATCGAATCATTTTTACTGGACTTCTTATTGGAAACTTCCAGACAATCATAGAAAAAATAAAACTTTTTCTCATCATAAGCTGCGCGGACATAAGATGCCGGAGAAACGTTCTGACCATATCTTGATTTGAATGCAGCAGTCCGTTTCGCTTTGGAATAACAGACTTCCGTATCTTTTCCATCAATAGTCATTTTTGCATCTGCCTTGACAGCAGACATGATGGGATCGAAGGTTGGTACTGCACCGGAAAGAATGTTTACAAAACATACTGAAACAATAGCAATCAGACTTGAATATTTCATAAAGACGCCTCGGAAAATTTATTTTTTTATCTCAAGGAATATAGCATTGATCAGGTGATTTTCAAATATCAAATATCAAATATCAAAAAAAATCCGCAATCATTTCTTTGCTCTGATTGCGGAACCGTTTGTCTGTTGTTGATTTAATAAAGACTCCATTCCGGTTTTGCGGTAAAACATTTCCGGATCACTTCCATATCGAATTTTTCAGTCCGGTCATAATTATAAATACCGTTTTCTTCCTGTTCGATATCAGTCAGCTGCGTATAGCAATACCCGGTTATTTTCGGCTCTTTGAGAATTGCTTCCGTTAAGGCATTGATCCGTTCCATGGTTTCTTCCCTGTTCAGAACTTCGCTGTTATACCCCCAGGAATTGGCAGCGTAGGGCTTTTTTCCCTCCGGAAGATATTTGACCCCGCCGTATTCATCAATGATATAAGGCTGACCATCCCATGCGGCGGATTCCTTTTCCGGATCAAGCATATAAACGGGTTCTGTTTTCAGGACATTGGCAAGATATTCCGGATCCTGTGCATAATGGTGAACCGTCCAAAGATCGGTTTTGACATGTATATAACCGGAAGTATCATTGACCGGTCTGGTGGGATCAAGAGCTTTTGTCAGCTCATAAACATCGGAAAGGAATCTGCGGTGTTCTTCCAGATTGTAAATACTGCATGTTTCATTGAAAGGAGTCCATGCGATGATGGAAGGATGGTTCCAATCCCGCTGGACGATGCTGCTCCATTCGGTGAGATAATTCCGGAAACTCAGATTGTAATCCGGATTTGCCTTCTGAAAATGTTCCCAGAAACTCATCCCCCAATCGGGAAATTCCGCCCAGGTCAAATAGCCCATTTTATCAGCGTAATAATGAAATCTTTCATCGAAGATCTTCTGATGAAGCCTTGCTCCGTTGAATCCGGCTTTCATGGAAAGTTCAATATCACGAATGATCGCAGCATCATCTTTCATTGTCCAGAGAGATTCCGGAGAGAATCCCTGATCGAGAACAAACCGCAGATAAACCGGTTTGTTATTCAGATAACAACATCCGTTTTCAATATGGATTTTCCGCAATCCGGAATATGATTTCACTTCATCAACCACACCGTTTTCATCGGAAAGCCGATAAACGATATCATAGAGAAACGGTGTTGCCGGATTCCATTCTTTCGGATTGGGAATTTGCAATGTCAAACAGGTTCCGTTTCCGGCTTTTACAGTTTTTGTAATGACTTCCGTCCCATTATCACAAAGAGAAACAGTAAGATTCAAATTCCGGGGTTCCTGATAGAATACAGGGAAAAATGAGAATGTTCCGTTATCAAAATCGGGAACTATTCTGCACTGTTTCATTGCGTTCGGATGAACGGCTTCCATCCAGACAGTCTGCCAGATTCCTGTTGTCCGGGTATAACTGCACATCCTTGAATCAAACCATGGACTCTGTTTTCCCAGAGGCTGCAGCCCATCTCTGCCATAATCTTCCACCCGCACAACCATTTGATGAACCGAACCGCATTTGACAGCAGAAGTTACATCCAGAGCAAAGGGAGAAAAACCACCAGTATGCCGTCCAACCTCATTGCCGTCAAGATAAATCACGCATTTATAATCAACGGCTCCAAAATGGAGTAAAATTCTTTTTCCATTCCATTCTGAAGGGATGGAAATTTCCCGGTGATACCACATCATTTCAATAAAATCAGTGAAACCGATTCCGGAAAGTTTGCTTTCGGGGCAAAATGGCACCTGGATTTTCTGTTCAAATCCGGTAGAATTTTTCCAATTTTTAAAATCTCCGCTGCGTGAGAAATCAAATGAACAGCTCCATTCTCCATTGAGATTGATCCATTCTTTGCGTTCAAACTGCGGTCTGGGATACTCTTTCTTCAAAATTTCCATAAGAAAAACTCCTTTGTGATATATTGAGCCAATTTCAAAAACCCTTTTGAAATTACCTCTGGAAATTAATTTATCACAAGGAAAAAAAATTTTCAAACAGGAAATGAAATATTTTGAAAAATAGAGATTTTATCTGCTGTTCTTACAAAAAAGGCTCTGTCCTCAAGGAACCGGGCAAAAAAAAGATATTATAAGAGAAACAGAATATCCCTTAATAATATCTTTCATCTGTTGACTGGATTTTCAGTCTAAACCGAGAAACTCTTTTGCCTTATCCCAGAAAGAGGCATACTTCGGATGTTCTTCCGTTCTTGTTGCAGAAGATGCAAAGGTTTCGGCATATTTCCGCAAAAGATCTTTCTGTTCAGGTTTCAAGCCTCTTGGAACTTCCACAAAGACTGAAACATAATGATTCCCTCTCCGGCCTCCGCGCAAGGAAGGCATACCTTTTTCACGCAGGGTGAACTTGTCACCGGTCTGTGTTCCGGGAGGAATTTCCAAATCGGTTTTACCGCAAACAGTAGGCACCTGAATCTTTCCGCCAAGCGCAGCTGTCGGAAAATCAATGGGGACCTCACAATAGATATCACAACCGTCACGCTGGAACAATTCATGCTCTGCGACTTCGATTTCTACATAGAGGTCACCATTCTGTCCGCCGCGCAAACCGGGCTCACCTTCTCCTGCTACGCGCAACCGGTTTCCGGTATCTACTCCGGGCGGAATATGAATAGCAACTTTTCTCTGAACCTGAGTCTGCCCTTTTCCTCCGCAGGCATGACATTTCTTTTCGGGAACAACTCCTCTGCCGTTACATTCCGGACAGGTATGCATAACGGTGAAAAATCCCTGAGAAACGCCGACTTGTCCTCTACCGCCGCAGCGGCGGCAGGTGACATTTTTAGAACCTTCCGCACAGCCGGAACCATTACACGTCGGGCATGCTGCCATACGGTGAAACTCGATCGTCTTATCCATTCCGTTAACAGCATCTTCAAACTTGATTTCAAGTCTGTAACGGAGATCGTTTCCATCCTGCGGAGCATTGGGGGAATTCCGCTGATTTCCGCCGCCGAAAAAGCTTTCAAATGGATTTCCTCCGCCGAAGAAACTGCTGAAGATGTCAAAAGGATCGCTTCCGCCTCCGCCGCCCATCCCTCCGGCTTTGAAAGCATCCTCTCCATACTGGTCATAGAGAGACCGCTTTTCATCATCGGAAAGGATTTCGTAAGCCTTGGAAATATCTTTGAATTTTTCTGCGGCCTCCGGATTATCCGGGTTTCTGTCCGGATGATACTTGATAGCAAGTTTCCGGTAAGCCTTCTTGATCTCGGCTGTATCAGCAGAACGGTCAACGCCTAAAAGTTCGTAATAATC
Organism: Lentisphaeria bacterium; assembly: GCA_017503375.1. Taxonomy (GTDB): domain Bacteria; phylum Verrucomicrobiota; class Lentisphaeria; order Victivallales; family UBA1829; genus SIG79. The sequence continues at coordinate 6,573 of JAFVTF010000123.1, forward strand.
CATGATTGTCAGATCTCTTTTTCAATGCTCTGAGCCATGAGATTGGCGGCGCGTTTTGCAAATTTAGCGGGGTCAGGCAGGGGACTGCCCTCAGCAAGAAGAGCCTGATCGAAAAGCAGTTCAGCATATTCTGCAACCTTAGGATTGGAAGAATCCTTTTCCACAAGTCTGGTCAACCCTTCAATCAGCGGATGGGATGGATTCAGCTCAAGAATCCGCTTGACTTCCACAACAGGCTGATTCAAGGCTTTCATGATCCGCTGCATGTGCGGGCTGGGATCGTTTTCTTCGCCGGAAAGACGGCTGACGCTTTCTGTCATGGCTCCGGAGAACCGGACATCTTTCACCTTATCAGCGAGAACTTCTTTGATCTTGGAAATCAAATCTTTTCCGCTCTGTTCGCCGGCAGCTTTTTCTGCTTTTTCGTTGAGTTCCTTCATCGCAGCAGAATCTGCTGAAATCTTAGCCTTTGCAACAGAAACAAGCTTCTTGCCTTCATATTCCGGAATTGCCTGAACAACCCATTCATCAATGGGTTCATGCATCATCAGAACGTCATAACCGGCCTTTTTGAAGCTTTCGATATGGGGAGATGCTTCCATATATTCGCGGCTGTCTCCGGTCATGTAATAAATTTCCTTCTGATCTGCCGGCATGGCTGCAACATATTCTTTCAAAGTGGAATATTCGGTTGCAGGTTTATTCAATGTTTCAAACAGCAGCAGATTGCGGAGTTTTTCCGCATTTGCATAATCTTCATGAGTTCCCTCTTTCAGCTGAGGTCCGAAATTCTTGAAGAATTCTGTATATTCATCGCGCTTGTTCTTCAAAAGATTTTCCAATTCAGTCAGAATCCGCTTGGTAATTGCCTTGTTGATCTTTCCGATCATGGGATTATCCTGCAATGTTTCGCGGGAGATGTTCAGAGGAAGATCGGAGGAATCCACGACTCCGGCAACAAAGCGCAGATAATTGGGGAGCAAACCTTTGCAGTCATCGGAAATGAATACGCGGCGGATGTAAAGCTGAAGATCCGTGCGTTTTCTTCCCGGGAAATGGAAGTCAAAAGGACACTGTGACGGAATGTAAAGCAGAGCTTTGAATTCAGAAGCACCTTCCGCGCTGTAATTGATGCGGGAAACAGGATCATCATAATGTCCGGTCAGATGATTATAGAAGTTGGTATATTCTTCCTCTTTGACATCAGACTGCGGACGGAGCCAGATTGCGGTCTGAGAGTTCAAAGTGCGGTCTTCAATCGTTTCCTTGCCGTCCTTATCCTTGACCGTTTCCATCATCTTGATGGGATGTTCGATAAAATCGGAATATTTTTTAACGATTGTAGAGATCTGCCAGTTTTCAAGAAATTCTTTTGCATCTTCTTTGAGATGAAGAGTGATCGACGTTCCCTGAGTATCCCGGGTTCCATCGGTCACTGAGAAAGATTCTTCGCCATTGGATTCCCAGAGAACAGAACCTGTTCCGCCTGCTTTACAGGTATCAACAGAAACCTTGTCAGCAACCATGAAAGCAGAATAGAATCCTACCCCGAACTGACCGATCAGTTCAGGAGAAGACTGCCCTTCTTTGGCGTTCTGCATGGCTTCCATGAAAGCCTTCGTTCCGGAATGTGCAATGGTTCCGAGGTTTTCAATGACTTCATCTTTTGTCATCCCGATCCCGTTATCAGAAATGGTCAATGTTCCGGCAGTCTTGTTGGGACTGATGCGGATTTCCCATTCTTTGGCAAATTCCGGATTTGTCAAAGATTCAAAGCGGGCCTTATCAATAGCATCCGCCGCATTGGCGATCAATTCCCGGAGAAAAATCTCCTTATTGGAATAAATCGAATGAATCATCATGTGCAAAAGCTGTTTGACTTCTGTCTGAAATACTCTGTTTTCCATAATAAAACTCCTTATGTTTTCGTTTTTACATAAGTTTTATTAGCAAAAACCGTGCCAAGAATGATTTGAACGTGAACAATATGCTCAACTGTGCCAAAATGTCCCAAAAAGTGAGACATCGTTACCATGAGATCAGAAGATGCTCATCAAACAGGGAAACGACCTTACTTTTTGTGAACAGCTCCGTTCTCCGATTCTATTCAACCCAAAGATGGCAGTTTTTGAGAACAGGCTCAGGAAAAGCTTTGAGGCGAAATCAAGGGGTGTCATGATTTTCTTTTGCAAAAAGTTTTTTCCGGTACTCTTTCGGGGTCAAACCGTAATGCTGACGGAATTGAGCGGAAAGGAATCCGGCACTCTGGAAGCCACTGCGGAGAGCAATTTCCTTGATGGAAAATCGCGGCAGAGCCAGCATCCCGCAAACCTGTTCCAAACGCTGTTTGATCACGTATTGTATGACAGGCGTTCCCAGTAATTCGGAAAACAGACGTCCCAGAGTACGGACACTGGTTCCGCAGGAAGATGCAATTTTTTCCCGGGAAAGTTCCGGATCATTGAGATTGATTGCTATATAACGGAGAGCTTTGTGCAGAATATCCGGATACATTTTTTTCTGCTGCTGATTTGCGACTTCCTGCAGCATTTGCAGGAATAATCCGGAAAGAAAAGCCTGATTCGGATTTTCTTTTCCCAGTTCTTCATAAAATTGATCCATGATCGGTTCGATCCGTTCCGGAGCAATTATATTCAAAGTATCTTTCTGTGCAGGCAGGAAATGGGATGATATCAGTTCATGAAAAGGTGTAAAATGTACCATGATCGATTTTCGGATCAGATCTTCCGGTCCCAGAGATTCTGACTGCTGATACGTTTTCCGTGAACGGCTGTAAGTGAAACAAAGTCCGGAACGGAATGTTTTCTGTCCGGAATGGGACGTTGAACTTGAGCTACCGCTCTTTACAAGCGTATAAAGAGCATACTGTCCGCCGCCGGAATTTGCTACAAAACCCGGCTTCCAGCAGGAATGAAACGCACAGTAGAGCTGGATTGAATCCGCTGCCGGATCAAAAGGATGAGGATTGAACCGGTACTCTTCATGGTAAAGTTTTCCGTAAGACATCTTTTTTATCCTTTATCTGCATAAAATGACCGCTTTTAAGAATTGTTTGGCTCGATTTTAATATTTTAAAATATTGCATTTTTCAAAAAAGTCAATATAGTATTCTGAAGAAACCTCAAAAAAGAAGGTGAAATTATGGAAAAAATCAGAATTGGAGTAGTCGGGCTTGGTCACCGTGGACGTCACATGGCTGCACTGGCAAAAAATGCGTTTGAATTTGTGGAACTGACAGCTGCCTGTGATCTGGATCCGGAACTGTGGAATGAACAGCAGTGGCTGCAGAATGATTCTATGAAAAATCAGTTTCCGGAAACAAAATTTTATGATGATTACACCAGAATGCTGGATGAAAACCAGTTTGATATCATGCTGGTGGAAACCGGGGCGGATGTTCATGCCGATTTCTGTATCAAGGCATTGAACCGGAATATCAATGTATTTTCAGATATTCCTTCCGTTGCGAATCTCCGGGAGGCGAAACTGCTCTGGGAAGCAGAACAGGCTTCACAGGCTCAGCTGATGACAGGCGCAAATCCCAATGAATGGGGATTCATCAATGCCATGGTCGATCTCTACCGGAAAGGTCTGCTGGGCGAACCATATTACATGGAGGCAGAATACATTCACTGTTCCCGTCCTAATTCCATCGACAGCAAAGAATTGACAAAACACAGCCCCTGGCGGAAAACTCTGCCGCCGATCAGGTATTGCACCCATTCACTCGGTCCGCTGCTCCGTATTTTGAAAGAAGATCTGCGTTATGCCATCTGTCTTGGAACCGGAGCGCATGTCGATCCTTCCGATACCAGAGATGATATGATGGCGGCGCTGTTCCAGACAGAATCCGGTGTGACGGTCCGTTTGATCCGGAACGGAAAATGCCGTGCCTTCATCGGACCTCATTCCTACCGTGTTTTCGGTACAAAGGGATATTATGAACGGATCGATTCCCGTGCAGATACTCCGGGGATCACACGCTTTGATTCCACAGAACTTTATGGAACAGAAACACTGACAGAACTTCCGATCGGCATGCTGCCGCAGGAATATATCGGGAATCCTCTTGCTGCGGGACATGGCGGAGCTGATTATGCATTGCTGGATCACATGTTCCAGGCGTTCCTCCGGAAAGAAGACTTTCCGATATCGCTCAGAGAGGGATTGCGCATGACTCTGCCCGGAATTTATGCTGCTGAATCAGCCGTCAGAAAGGGCGAAAAACTCACGATTCACTATCCCTGGGAAAAGGAATTTGATGCTGATATCAGAGAGATCGATCACGATTGAGAAAAATCCGGAAAAATGACCTCTTTTTATTATAAAATGGCTCATTTCTTATATTTTAAGGCTTGTATCAGCAGAAAAAGCAAGATATATTAAACGAGAACTGGTACTTTTAACAAAAAGGATATTTACCATGCTTGAAATCACAAGTCATCGTCAGGGAGCGATCCTCAACCACAATCACGGGATCGAATCCGAAACATCTTTGAAAATCACCGTCAGCGGAATTTCTGACAGCGGTCAGCCCGTGAAAGTCAACGGCAAGCCTGCGCTTATGGAAGGCAGAAACTTCTCCGCAGAAATTGAATTGACTCAGAAACTCAACCCGGTTACGGCCTCTGTTGTCACACCTTACGGTGAATACAGCCAGACACTGGTTCTGGTCTGGGACAAAAAATCCACCCGCCGCGTCAACTGCTATATTGACGACCACAGTTTTCTGTTTACAGATCTTACCCGTCAGCGTCCGCAGAGCGCGTTCGATCATTTCTATCTCAAAGGATTGAAAAAGATCCATGATGAATACGGGTTCAAAGTTACGCTCAACGCGTTTTACCGCAATGACCATGACAAGGACGGTTATCTTCTCAATGAAATGCCGGATATCTGGAAATCTGAATTTGAAGACAATTCAGACTGGCTGAAATTTTCATTCCATGCTTACAGCGAATTTCCGGACAGACCATATCTGGAAGCCTCTGCAGAAGAAATCGGAAGAGATTATGATCTTGTCAAAAATGAAATCGTCCGTTTCGCCGGAGAAAACGCTTTCATTCCTCCTGTTGTGATCCACTGGGCAAACATCCATCCGACAGCTGCACAGGAAATTATCAAGCGCGGAACCCGCTGCTATTCCAATAATTTCCGTGCAAGAGTCATGGGCGGACCCAGCCTCAGCGACCGTCAGAAGGGCGGAAACATGCAGCAGATCCAGAGCCGTTCCCTTTCCGGTGTGGATAAAGCTGCCAATACGGAAGGGCTGAAAATGCACTATGAATATCCGGAAGAAAATGATTACCTGAGCCGTCATTTTGCATATTATGACCCGACTGTGGATGTGATTTTCTTCCGCGGTACCATTTGCGGAAACCTTGTTCCTATTGAAGAGATTCCCGGAAGATTGACATCCTTACTGGAAATGGCAGAACGCAATGGGGTTGAAGCAATGGACTATGCAAGTCATGAACAGTACACGTTCCCCTATTATCCGAACTACATTCCGGATCATCTGGATCGTCTTGCTCTCTGTGCAAAAATCTACACGGAAAATGGTTACACGCATGTGTTCAACAATGATGGTATTCTTGGAAATACTGCCTGGGAAGATTGAGTTTTTGATCTCTGAAAGATTTAAGGGCTGCTGCAAAGAAAAAGGTTGCGGCAGCCTTTTTTTTCTGCGCTGACCGGAAAAAAATCATGAAAACTTCATTTTTTCCGTAAAAATAAGCGTTATACAGATTGAATTATTGAACAATATGAGTTATATTTCCGTGAAAATTCTTATGGAGTGAAATATGGGAAAATCAGTTTATAAAAGAGTTCTGCTGAAAATCAGCGGAGAATCTCTTCAGGGGAAACAGGGATTCGGTTATGATCCGGAAGCTGTTTCCAGTGTTGTGGAACGGGTCAAAGAAGCAATGACTCTCGGCGTGGAAATTGCGCTGGTTGTCGGAGCAGGAAATATCTGGCGCGGTCTGAAGGGCGCAAAAAGCGGAATGGACAGAGTCTCCGCAGATCAGATGGGAATGCTTGCAACCGCAATGAACTCCTTGTGTCTGAAGAATGCTTTTCTTGCTGCCGGTGTGGATGTGGAAGTTCATTCTGCCATCGGAATGGAACCGTTCATTCAGCGGTTCAACCGTGATCTTGCCATGAAGCAGCTTTCCGAAGGAAAACTTGTGATTTTTGCCTGCGGTACCGGATTATCTCATTTTACAACAGATACCGCAAGTGCTTTGCGCGCGCTGGAAGTGAACTGTCAGGCTCTTCTGAAAGCAACAAAAGTCAATGGTGTTTATACAGCAGATCCGAAGAAAGATCCCACAGCAACCCGTTTTGAAACGATTTCTTTTGCAGAAGTCCTTTCCCGGAAACTGGGTGTCATGGATTCCACGGCATTCTCACTTTGCAGCGATAATAATCTTCACATTGTGATTTTTAATTTTGACGAGCCGAATGCTCTGATGAAAATTCTTTCCGGCGACAACAGCGTCGGGACAGTCGTATCCTGAAACAACAAAAAATAAAATATGGAGGTTCAAAAATGGACACAAGCGAATTGCTCGACAACATGGAAGAAAGCATGATGAAATCCGAAGAGGCGATGAAGTTGGATTTTTCCGCTATCCGCACAGGAAAAGCATCACCTGCACTGGTAGAAAATATTCTGGTTGACTACTACGGTTCCAAGACGCGTATCAAAGATATTGCCGGAATCAACACACCGGAAGCCCGTCTGATTACAATTCAGCCCTGGGATCAGAGTGCTGTCAAATCCATTGAAAAGGCGATCACCGAATCCAATATCGGGATTTCTCCTGTCAGCGATGGAAGAATCATCCGTCTTCCCATTCCCCCTCTGACACAGGAACGCCGTGTTGCGCTGACCAAACAGGTGAAATCCCGTGCGGAAGATGCCCGTGTTTCCATGCGTAATATCCGTCGCGAAGCGAATGATGCCGCCAAGAAAGCTCAGAAAAATTCTGAACTGACAGAAGACGAATTGAAGGCACTTCTGGAAGATATCCAGAAAATGACAGATTCCTATATTGCCGGTGTTGATAAACTGGCTGCAGAAAAAGAAAAAGAACTTCTCTCCTTCTGATCAGGCGGGGTGTATTTTGAAAAAAGTCTCGGGAGATCGAAAATTTCTGATCTTCAACGGTGTCATATCTTTTGTGGGACTGTTGATCCGTTTGATTGCCGGGTTTCAGCTCTTTCAATTTGAAAGCAGGGTTGCGAATCCGCCGAAAGTAACGGATATGTGGACTTATCTGCATTTGTCGGGGGAGATTCTCTCCGGATCTCCTCCGCGGGAATTTTATTACCAGCCGTTTTATTACAGTGTATTCCTGCCGGTTGTCCGTTTTTTCTGCAGGGATTCCGTACTGCCCGTTATTTTTGCCCAGAGCATTTGCGGAGCAGTTTCCATTTATCTTGCAGGCTTGATTGCTGCCCGGATTGCCGGAAAAAAGGCAGGCTTGATTGCAGCTGGCTTGCTTGCATTTTCTCAGATTTGTATTGTCTACACGCCCTATGCATTGCTGGAAATCATGCAGTCGTTCTGGTTCATTCTTCTTTTGTACCTGACATTTATTGCATGGAGTCAGAATAAGTTATGGCAATGGCTTTTGACGGGGGTGGTTTTATCATTTGCGATTCTTTCCCGCGGGAATGCCTGGATTTTTCTTCCGGCAGTCTTTCTTGCGGTTTGGTTTGCGTCACGGAAAAAAGAACACCGCAAGCGTGTTACCGCGATTGCCTGCGGAGTTGTACTTCTCGGAACAATTCTTCCGCAGCTTCCGTTTGTTATTGTGAACAGTGTTGAACGCGGCAGTCTTCAAGGGCCGTCCACTGCCGGAGGGAACGTGCTTGCGCTGGGGAATACTCCGGAAGCGCCTCCGGGCGGTTTGGTTTATCCGGAAAGTTATCAGTTGTGGATGGATAAGGAAAAAGAAGTTTCCATAGCCAGACGAATGTTTGACTGGGCGAAAGAGGAGCCTCTTGCGTTTCTGGAACTTCAGTTCCGGAAGGTTTATCTGTTCTGGAACCATGGCGAGATCCCGAATAATATTTCGCCGAAAGAAGCTGTGGAAAAAGCTCCTGTTCTGAATGCGTTTCATTTTATCCCGACCGGGTTTATCATGATAGCCGCTCTGTCCGGTATATTTATGGGATTACGCAGGATGTTCAAAGGAAAAGAACGGCTTTTCATAGCATCATCTTTCATCGTGTTATATTGTCTTGCCATGGCTGCGTTTTACAATCTGGCAAGATTCCGGGTGCCGTGTGTTCCGCTGATGTGTGTTCTCGGCGGATGCGGGATCATGTTCCTGATATTCAAATTCAAGGCAAAAGAAAATAAGCCGAAGAACATTTTTATTGCGTTATTCGTTCTTCTGCTTTCCTGGTTTATTGTTTACCCCGGTTATAATTACTACCGTACATTTTATGAACCAATCATCATGAGGACGGTCCGGCCTTACGGAGTCAATGTTCCGAACAGGAAAGGCGGGCGTTTGATTTATGATCACGGTCCCCGTGTTTTGGGCGGATGGTTGCCGTTCAGCACACCGCTGCTGCATAAAAAGTTTAAATTGAAAGAAGAGCTTGCGCCCGGAACCCCTGTTACAGTATCTGTTGCTGTGGTTGCCATGGGAGACCGTCCGGTCATTACGGTGAACGGTATCGGAGTGGATCTTTCTGCAATCAAACAGCGTTCCATAGAGATGGTTCATCTGCCTGTTCCGTACCCGGGTGATGGAATTTTCCGTTTTTCGTTTACCGAAAATCTTTCTCCTGTGCTGGATATTCAGCGTTCGTACGGCAGAACGTATGACAGGAAAGGAATTCCCATGAATGAAGAGATGGTAGTTTCTCTTTCCACAAACGGGCCTCAGCAATGAAGTCTCCGGCAGGTAAAGTACTGAATCGGGAACTCAGTTGGCTGGAATTCAATGCAAGAGTTCTTGATGAAGCGGCAGACCGTGCAAATCCCCCATTGGAACGGTTGAAATTCATATCCATATTCAGCAGTAATCTGGATGAATTTTACATGGTCCGTGTAGCCGGAATCAACCATTCATTCTATAAACAGGAGGATCATTCCGGCTTGGAACACAGGGATTTGCTGCAGCGGATCAATACCCGTGCGAAAGCTCTTGTCAGCCGTCAGTACAAGCTGTTTTACAAGGAAATTCTGCCGGAATTGGAATCGGAGGGAATCCGGCTGAAAGGGTGGCATGATTTGTCATCCACACAGAAAGAAAATCTGCGGAAATTTTTTATTTCCGATATTCTGCCTGTATTGACTCCGATCGGAATCGATCCGAGTCATCCGTTCCCGCTGCTGCCCAATCTGGGATTGGAACTGCTGATCCGTCTGCGCCGTTCCGGAGAAAAACAGGACCGTTATGCGGTTATGGAAATCCCTCAGGGGCTTTCCCGGTTTATTGAGGTGGAAAACAGCGGAACAAAATATACCTTTCTGACATTGGATGAATTGATTTCCGGGAATATTGACCTTCTGTTTAACGGATGCGATATTGTGGAATGTTCCGAGTTCCGCATTACCCGGGATATGGATTTTTCCATTGATGAAGAAACGGTTGCAGATTTGCTTTCAGAAATGCGCGATGCGCTTCAGCGGAATGCAAAGCGTCCGGTGATCCGTTTGGAGATTGCCTCCAATATGAGTTCTTCAAGCAGAAAATGGCTTTATGGAAAACTGGAATTACCGGAAGATCATATTTATTCCATAAAAGGTTTGATGAATCTGAAATCCTGTTTTGAAATTACATCTTTGAACCGTCCGGAGCTCCTTCCTCCGCAAATGGAGCCGCTTGCATCCACAGCCGTAAAACCGACGGAAACGGTATTTGAATCCATCCGTCGTAACGGTTCTTTTCTGCTGCACCATCCTTATGAATCCTTTGCTCCTGTGATCCGTTTTCTGAATGAAGCGGCAGATGATCCGGATGTGCTTGCGATCAAACAGACACTCTACCGTGTCAGCGGGGATTCTCCCATTGTCAAAGCACTGATGCAGGCGGCAAGAAACGGAAAACAGGTAACAGTTCTTGTGGAACTGAAAGCCCGTTTTGATGAAGAGAACAATATTAACTGGGCTTTGGAACTTGACCGTGCCGGAGCCAATGTGATCTATGGTGTGGCGAACCTGAAAGTTCACTGCAAGACGCTTCTGGTTGTCCGCAGGGAAAAAGATGGTGTCCGCCGTTATGTTCATATCGGAACGGGAAATTATAATGACAGAACGGCGCGCCAGTATACTGATTTGGGACTTTTTACAGATGATAAGGCAATTGCGGCGGATTGTTCTTCTCTTTTCAATGTGATTACCGGTTTTTCCAATCCGCCTGTCTGGAATAAATTACTGGTTGCTCCGTTCAATATGCTGGAACGGGTTTTATTCATGATCGACCGTGAAGCGGAACTTTCCACTCCGCAGAATCCCGGTTCCATCCGGATCAAGATCAATGCGCTGATTGACCCGGAAATCATCAAACATCTGTATGCCGCCGCGAAAAAACATGTGAAAATAGAATTGGCTGTCCGGGGAATTTGCGGTTTGAATCCGGAAGTCCTCCCCGAAAAAGCTGCAAAAAATATTACAGTTGTCAGTATCCTGGACCGTTTTCTGGAACATTCCAGAATTTTCCGTTTCGGGAATAACGGTTCCCCGGAATATTATATCGGAAGCGCAGACCTGATGCAGAGAAATCTCAGACGCCGTATAGAAATTCTGGTTCCAGTGGAAAAAGAAGAGATTCGCAGGGAGCTGGATTTTATTTTGAATACAGTTCTTTCCGATAAACGGAAAGGCCGAAAATTGCTGTCTGCTTATCATTATTCCCGCACGTGGACAGGGAAAGAAGAATTTGAATCCACAAGGGCGCAGAGTGTCCTTTATCAATATTACCGGGAACGTTTGAAAAAATCAGAAGCCGCCATGAAACAGGGCGGCAGTTTAACCGTTTTCCATTCCCCCGAGAAAGAGAGTTGACCATGAAGAAAGAAAAAGCAGTTGTCCTTTTGAGCGGAGGCCTTGACTCTGCAACCTGTCTTGCTATTGCACAGGCAGAAGGTTTCGATGTTCATACCCTGACCTTTCAATACGGACAGCGGCATCAAGTGGAACTGGAGGCTGCAAAAAATATTATAGACAGAGCCGGAATCCCTGCCGGACAGCGGCATCAGATCAGCTTTGATCTGCGGGAATGGGGCGGTTCTGCCCTGACTTCTGATATCGAAGTGCCGGATGCAGAACTGGACAGCGGAAAAGTTCCTGTCACCTATGTTCCGGCAAGAAATACGATTTTTCTCTCTTTTGCGGCAGCTCTGGCTGAAACAATCGGTGCAAAAACCATCTACGTCGGAGTCAACAGTCTGGATTATTCCGGATATCCCGATTGCCGTCCGGCGTTTATCAAATCATTTGAATTGACCGCAACCCTCGGAACAAAAGCTGTGGATGAAAACTGGACTTTCGATGTCCGTGCGCCTCTGCAATTTCTGACAAAGGCGGAGATTATCAAAAAAGGCTTGGAACTGGGAGTGGATTATTCTCTCACGCACAGCTGTTATAATCCGGCTCCGGATGGTTCCCCCTGTTTGAAATGCGACAGCTGTGCATTGCGTCAGCGTGCATTTGCAGAACTCGGTATGAAAGATCCGGCTGTCAAATGAAAATCATCATTATCGGTTCAGGTCCTGCCGGATTGGCTGCTGCTGCAGCAGCGGCAGAAAACGGGGCTCAGGTAACGGTTCTGGAACGGATGCCGGAACTGAGCGTCAAGCTCCGGGCATCCGGCGGTGGAAAATGTAATTTTTCCAACACGCTTTCTCCTGTTGAATTTATGGAAAAATTCGGCAGAAACGGACGTTTTATGCAGGATGCTCTGAACCGGTTCCCAAATGAATTTCTCATCCGTTTTCTGGAAGAAAACAATGTTCCTGTCTCCGCAGACGATGGATTTCATTATTTCCCGGTTTCCGAGCGGGCTGCTGATATTGCTTCCGCATTCCGGAGAAAAGCGGCTGCTCACGGAGCAATCTTCCGGACCGATTCAACAGTTGTTGATATTTCTCTCGGCTTTCAGCTGGAACTCTCTTCCGGAGAAAAATTGACCGCAGACAAGGTGATTCTGGCCTGCGGCGGAAAAGCATTTTCAAATCTCGGCGGAACAGACCGCGGACTGAAACTGGCAGAAATGGTCGGTCACACAGTTACGGAAACATATCCTGCGCTGGCTCCTGTTCAGATTCAGGAAACATGGGTTTCCGCTCATGCCGGACTTTCTCTGCCCGATGCTGCTCTGGAATTCGGAAAGGGCAGAAACAAATGTTCCGGACATGGTGAATTGTTGTTTACTCACAAAGGATTTTCCGGTCCGTGTGCTTTGAATCTGTCCGGGAATATTGCCGCAGCAGCTTCAAAAGAAGAATCATTTCAAATCCGGTTCCGTCCATGCTGGAAACACTCTGTTGAGTTCTGGCAGAACGAGTTGGAACTGATGCGGAAGGAAGGAAAAATCAAGCTGGTCCGAACCTGGATTGCAAAATATTTTCCTCATGCACTGGCAGACCGATTCTGTGAAATGGCAGATGCTTCAGAATCCCGCTGCTGTGAACTGAAAGGCAGTTCCCGGGATAAATTGATAAAAATGCTTGGGGAAGGTATTGCTCTGACAGTTGCGGGAGTCGGTCCGATGAATTGTGCAATGGCAATGAAAGGCGGAGTGAAACTTTCGGAAATCAACCCTAAAACGATGGAAAGCAGGATCATCCCCGGACTTTATTTTGCCGGAGAGATCCTGGATCTGGATGGACCCTGCGGGGGATATCATATCCGCTGGGCATTATCCGGCGGATTTCTTGCAGGGACGTCTGCGGCTACCCTCTGAGAACAGAACCGCATTTAGCGGCACCGGTTCCCGGAGTTCGCAAAACACCCAGAGAACGGACTGCTGCGGCTGCCGCAGGAGCAATGACAGAATGTTTTGATTCTGAACTTAATGACAGACTCATTCCGCCTGCCGTTGCGCTTCTGATTCCGTTTTCAGATAAGGTCTTGAACGGATCAGTCAAATATAAAGCCTGTTCCATTGCGGCAATCCGGATCCTCAGCGGAATCGTTTCCGGATCAATGGGATTTCCATCGGAATCAACCGCATTTTTCCGGGGCCAGCGCAGCGGCTGCAGTTCATTGGCAGGAATTCCTTTCCAATCAAAAGCTTCATCCAGCATCCGGCTGCCCCGTTCCAAAGCGTTCAGTTTGACTTCTTCGCTCAGTTTCAGCCAATGAGCGGCTTCAGTCCTTCCGGCAAAAAAAGCATCTGCTTCCGTGATTTCTGCATAACTCATCATAAAGGTGATACTCCTTGAAAAAAATCCGCTCCGGCGAACCGGAACGGACGGTGTTATATAAAAACGGTTTATCCTTTCCGGACAAGATAAGCCGTGATTGCAACCGCAGAAAGATCTGCATTATCCGAAACTTTCAATTTCAGATAACGTTTCAATCCGGTTCCGGGTGCATAGCTCATGATCTCATCCCCGGCAAAAAAGGTGACGGGTCCCGAGACCACGGAGATGATTTCCCGGTTGAAAAACGGACCTTTCCAGGTATCTGACTCCAACAGTTCAAATGTAATTTTTTCCCTGTCCTTCAAGCGGAATCCGGTTAAAGCCGCTGCCGTAATCCGGATTCCCGACATTGCAGCAGAGGCCCGGAACGCGGGGCTGACCGCATAACTGCTTGCCGGAAGAGTCAGTTCCTTGAAAATATCTCCTGCATAGGAATGGAGTTCGGATATGATTTTTTCCTGAACAGACATTGTCAGACCCTTTCTCCGGTTCCCTGTCAGATGGTGACGTTTTCTTCATTGCCGTTATCAAAGTTGAAACTTGTGATGATCGGCACACCGTTCCAGGCATCAATGACTGTGGAAAAACCGTTGTTCTGAATGGCGAGCCGTTCCAGCTTGCAGGTGCTTCCCAGATAAGATTTGACTTTCGGATGGCAGAAAATGAAGGTGTTCTGTCCGGCTTTTGCATTGACAAGCAGATCGTCGATCATCATTTCAGTGGGAAATGTCCGTGCACTTTCTTTGTCATTGACGATATCGCAGTTCACGATTGCGGAAACGTATTCCGGATTTGCAAGCTGCAATCCAAAATAGGTTTTCAGGCGCATACCATAAACCAGTTTCCCTTCAGCGTTCTTGTAAAGATTGCCTCCTGCGATGGGTGCAAGGTCAAATGTCTTGCCGTCACCGAATCCTTCTGCATCATAAACGCCTGTGATTTCTCCGGGGACATAATGAACACAAAGGATGGAATAGTTTGTATTTGCACTTCCTCCGGCAGAAATGATATTGCCGTTCTGTTTTGCGAAATCAAGGAATCCTCCGTAAAGCACACGGCGTTCTGCGGACATTCCGGTTTTCCGGAGGACAGGGGTTGCTTTGCGTGCAAAATAAGAAGCGGGGCCGCCGAGTTTACGGGCGGTATCTTCCCCGACTTCCATTTCACCGCCGATGATGGAAAGATCGGTCTGTTTCAATTCGGATTCCACACCGACAGTCGGCAGTTTTTCGTCCTGTTCAACGATATCCCCGCCGGTAACGCCGGTCAGACTTTCGTAGATATTCCAGAGACCATGAGTGGATTCCTCCATAGGAAGATCTTTGAGAATAGGTGCTTCACAGGTGATTGCATCAACAACAGTCTGCTGATTGCTTTTGACGGATGCGGCGATTTCATAAAGTGTAGGCATAGTAATTAACTCCTTTTGTTATTCCAGGATTGAGAAATGATTTCCGCGATGGATGCCGGTGCGGAATAGTGATGATTGAAGGTTCCGGCGAACCCTTTTACTCCGGCAGATCTGGACGGCGCCAGCCAATGCGGAGATTGTTTGAGCTGCTGTTCCAGCCATTTTTCCGGAGAAAGTTCTTCCTCATTCTGACGGATGATGACAGAACCGTTTTCCTGCAGTTCAAAAGCCGGTGCTCTTGCCAGGACGTCGTTGACGGCCTCGGGGCGGATTCCCTTTTCAGAGGCAGCCTTCCGGAGAGCTTTTTCGATTGTCTCCGTACGAATTCTCCGGGTGCAGGATTCCAACTGTTCCCTGGTCTCAGCCAAGCCGTTTTTGAGCTGTTCATGCTCGGCGGCAAAGGCTGCCAGATTTTCCGGTTTTTCTCCGATGGTTTCGATGAGCTTTTTCAAAGATGAAAGCTCTTCCCGTTCCCGGAGCAATGCGGATTCCAGCTCTCTGATTTCTTCTGCTGTCCGGACCCCTTCAATTCCGCTCAGATGCCAGCTCCCGTCTTCGGCTCTGGTGTAAAGTCCCCGATATTCTTCCGGTATTCCGGTCTCATCGGGGTACGCTGTCTGAAGCGTCATGTTTCCTCCTTTCTGTAATAAAAAAGCGGCTTCATGCCGTTTTCGATGCAGTTTTTTCGTGTCAACCGCTGATTTTCTTGCAAATCAGCTGTTTTTCCTATTTGAAATCTTGGAAAAATGTGGTAAAATATCATCATAACAATTGGAGACATTTTTATGGCAGTCGGAAAAAACAGAAAGCTTTACTACATCGATCATTGTCTTACCCCTCATGAAAGTATTCCGGATGGGGCAATCCTTTGTGAAAAAGAACGGATCATTGCTCTGGGCGGAGCTTCCGCTTTCATGAAAGAACCCGGACTTGAGATTTATGACATGACCGACTGTTTCGCTATGCCCGGACTGATTGACTGCCACGTTCACGGAGCAGGCGGTTTTGATTCCGCAAATGCATGGAAATCTTCCCGCGATGACTTGAATAAAATGTCCATCAACCTCGCCCGCCACGGCGTTACAACATTCTTTCCGACTCTCGTTTCCGATGAAAAACAGCAGATGATCCGGAACGTTGCAGCTCTGGCAAAACTTATTGAAGAGAGTTACGAAGGTGCTGTTCCCGCCGGAATCAATCTCGAAGGTCCTTTTATCAATCCGGAAAAAGCAGGTTCCCAAAACAAAGATTTCATCTATGAAATTGATTTGGAATTTGCAAAAGAACTGATCGAAGCCGGAAACGGAAGAATCAAACTCATGACGTTTGCTCCGGAATTGGAAAACGCTGAGAAATTAATTGAACTTATGCTCGAAAACGGGGTGATCCCGTCTATGGGACACAGCATGGCCGATGGCGAGGCAACACTCCGGGCTATCGAAGCCGGTGCCAGACGCTGTACCCATCTTTTCAACGGAATGCCCCTTCTTCAGCAGCGCAGAAATGATCTGCCTTTGATCGCGTTGACCGACGACCAGGTCTCTGTGGAACTCATTGTTGACGGTGGTCATCTTCATCCGAAGATGGTGGACCTTGCCAGCCGCGTAAAACCAAGGGATATGATCATCGGCGTCAGCAATGCAATTCAAAGTTCTGATATTGATGTGGAAGAATCCAATGGTATCGTCCGGCGCGATGGATTGATTGCCGGTTCCACCACGACTCTGGAAAAAGGATGGGCTCACTTGACCAATTATGCCAATCTGCCTGAAACACTTGCAGCCGCCTGTTTCACCAGTAATCCGGCTCGAGATCTCGGGTTGATCACAAGAGGCGAACTTAAACCCGGCAAAAAAGCCGATATCACTTTCTTCGATTGTCAGACAAATACTGTCAGAATGACAGTCGTTCAGGGAAAAATTGTTTATCACTCCGAGGAGTTTTGATCTATGGCTGAAATTCTACCATACAAATTACTGGATTCCGGAAACTGCCGGAAATTGGAACAGGCTGGTCCCTACCGGATCATCCGTCCCGCTCTCAATGCTTTCTGGAAACCTTCATTGCCGCAGAAAGAGTGGGATAATATTGATGCTGAATTCCATCGGGAATCCACAGGCGGCGGTATCTGGAACTGGAAACGGAAACATGATGAAGAATGGAAAATTTCCTGGGGCGGTCTTACGCTGCTGTCCCGGCCAACCAACTTCGGACATCTTGGATTTTTCGCAGAACAGGCCGGAAACTGGGATTGGCTCCGGGATTGTGTCAAACAAATTCCCGGTACCCCCAAAACATTGAATCTCTTCGCCTATTCCGGCGGTGCAACCCTTGCAATGGCTGAAGCCGGTGCAGAAGCAACTCACCTGGATTCTTCCAAAGGAATCATCGAATGGGCAAAACGCAATCAGTCTCTCAATCCCAAAACAGCCAACCGTATCCGCTGGATTTGTGATGATGCAATGAAATTTGCAGCCAGAGAACAGCGGCGCGGAACCAAATATAACGGCATTGTTCTGGACCCTCCCAGTTTCGGACGCGGGGCTCAGGGGCAAGTCTGGAAAATTGAATCCGGTCTGGAAAAACTTCTGCTGGACTGCAGAGCAATCCTTGATCTTTCCAAACCTCACTTCCTGTTGCTGAGCTGCCATTCCCCCGGTTTTTCCCCTGTCTCTCTTGCAAGATGCCTTGCTGCAGTCTTCCCGGAAGATGCTGAATACATTCAACCGAAAGAAATGCTGATTCCCGATGGAAACGGAAAATTCCTTCCTGCCGGAATCTGTGCAGCTCTTTTCCGTCCGCAAAAATAATCTCACGGAGTCTTTTATAATGAGTAAACTTTCCAAAGTCAAACACGTATTCCTTGATATGGATGGAACCATTTATCAGGGAAAAACCATGTATCCCACAACCCAGCCCTTTCTGGACTTCCTGAAATCCAGAGGCATCGGTTATACATTCCTCACAAATAACTCTTCCTGCGGAATGAATGATTATGCGGAAAAACTCACCCGCATGGGATTGCCTGCTGTTCCGGAAGATTTTTACAGTTCCACTAATTACTGTATCTCTTACCTTCAGAGAAAACATCCGGAAATCAAAAAACTTTATCTTTTGAGCGTTCCCACGATCCGTCCGGAATTTGAAGAGGCAGGCTTTGAACTCGTGGAGGAAAATCCCGATGCAGTTGTTCTGGCTTTTGATAAAACCATCGACTACGAAAAAATGTGCCGTGCCGCATGGTTCATGTCAAATGATATCCCCAGCTTTGCAACCCATCCCGACGTGTTCTGTCCCACTGACCAACCCACGTTCCTGGTGGATTGCGGTGCAATGACTGCCTGTCTGGAAACGGCAACGGGTAAAAAAATGACCGTTCTCGGAAAACCAGACCCCGGAATGTTGATCACAGCCGCTGAAAAACTTGGGATCCGGCCGGATGAATGTCTTATGTGCGGTGACCGTTTGCAGACAGATATCGCTGTCGGAACCAATGCCGGAACCGTTACCTGTTATATTTATCATCCGGGTGCTCCGGAATCAGAAATCCCGGATTACACGCTCAACAATCTGGCAGAATTGATTCCCCTCTGGGATAAATAAACAGAGTTGGACAATGTTTTTCAAAAACAGAAGGAGTTTTTATCATGGCTGAAAAAAAGAAAATCGGTTTTATTGACCTTTTTATTGATGAATGGCACGCAAACAATTATCCGAAATGGTTTCGTAATGCCGGACGGGGCGGAGAATTTGAACTCGGATATGCATGGGAAGAAGCCCCTCTGGAAGGCCGGCGAAATTTACAGCAGTGGTGTGCAGAAATGGGGATGATTCCCGCTGCATCCATCGAAGAAGTCGTAGAAAAATCCGATTGTATCTGTGTTTTGGCCCCTTCAAATCCTGAAGTCCATGAACGGCTTGCAGAAGCGGCATTGAAATCCGGAAAACCTGTTTATATTGACAAACCCTTTGCCAGCAGTTTCGCCATGGCAGAACGGATATTTGCAACCGCTGAAAAATATAACACCCCGCTTATGTCATCTTCCGCTTTGCGGTTCAGTGATGAGCTGCTCTCCGGAAAAGCTCAGGAATTGAATCCGGTCCTCTTCACAACCACAGGCGGCGGCAGAACATTTGATGAATATGGAATTCATCAGCTTGAAATGATCGCATCTGTTATGGGTACTGATGTGAAGAATATTTCTTTCACCGGAAATGAAGACCGTCTTTCCCTTACCTACGAATTTGCAAATGGAAATATGGCTCATATTGCCTATTCTCTTTTCATGCCTTTCACAATTACCGCAGCAGGGGAAAAAGGTTCAGTCTCCTTTACGGCCTCATCCCATATTTTTGAAAATCTGATTGATTCCATGCTTGATTTCTTTGCTGACGGGAAAAGCCGGGTTCCGAAAGAACAGACACTGGGTATTGCAAAGCTGCTGGAAGAAAGCATTGCATTGCTGCACAAAAAATAATCTCCCCCATGCAAAAAAAAAGGAAATATTGTTATGAATCAGACATATCATCATATCGGTATCATCGGTTTTGGTGCAAGAGGACAGCAGCTGGCAAAGATGGTTGTCACACAGCTTCCGGCTTATGGAAAAGTAACGGCTTATGCTGATACCGATGACAATCTCGTTATTCCGGCGGATCTTTACCATAATTGTCACGGATTGAAACGGTATGGAAATTATCTGGATTTGCTGAAAGATCCTGAAATTGATACGGTTATCATTACCACGTATCCGGAAACCCATGCAGAAATTTCCATTACAGCAATGGAGGCGGGAAAAGCTGTTCTCTGCGATAAACCTGTCACCTGCGATCTGGAAGACTCTGCAAAACTCTACAATTATGTAAAAACGCATCCGTGTCAATTTGCAGTTGGTTTGAATTTACCGTTTTACCCTTCCTCACGGAAAATAAAAGAACTGATCCGGAATGATACCATCGGAAAGCTTCTCTGCATTCGCGGGATGTGCGATGTCGGTGCGGATTTCGGTGAAAGTGTGATCATGCGGAAATTTGCCGGACAGCCGGAAGGTCTGGTTCTGGGAAAACTCACGCATGATACTGACCTGATCCAGCATTTTGCCGATTCTTACGCTGAAGAAGTCACTGGACATACCGCGAACTTCCTGTGGAAACGCCATGGAGATATGGCAGGTTCTCATGATACAGCCGTGATTGCCGGAGTCATGAATAACGGAATCCTTTTCAGTCAATCTCTCACAAGCTGCGGTGCAACCTATGGCAGAGTGATTGAGTTATGGGGTGCAAAAGGGGTGATCCGGGCTGATATCAATTCAGAAACGATCACGATTGCACTTCACGGAGAACCGGAACAGACACTTCAGCTACCGCCCAAACCGGGGTCCCACCGCGGCGGCGATAAGGTCATGTTTGCTGAATTTCTGGATTATGTTGATTCCGGAGTAAAAACTCCATTGCGTCCGGAACGGATCCTCTCATCCATTATGATCCCTCTTGCCGCAATGCAGCAGAAAACGGTTGAAACCGGAAAGTGGTTCCGGAGTCATGTCCGGTAACCGGCTTCTTGATTCCGGTATTTTTCTGATTTGATAAAGAGGCATTTTCAAAAGTCTTCAAAAATGTCTGAAAATTCTTGCCGTGATCTGAAAATGGAGCGTTTTCGGTGGTTACTCTTCCTCCTTCGCTGAAGCTGCGGAGGACAAGCTGAGCAGCCACACTCAAACTGCCATTTTCCATATCATCAGCAATCTCTTTTCAGCCAAATTTTGCCGGACTTTTGAAATTACCTCGATAAAGAAAAAAATTTCCTGAAAAAAGTAAAAAATCAGCTTGATTTTTTCATGAAGATGGCTATGTTTTCCATAATATAAGATCACAAGAAAACAAAGGAGCTTTTTCATGATTACATTCGGTAATTCCGTTCAGGAATTTTATCTTCGTACAATCCGTAAAAACTATAAGGACCGTAAAAAGAGACTTGCCTCTTTCAAAACAAAAGAAGATGTTTTGAACTACGTAGCAGAAATCCGGGAAAAGATCAAAAAGATTTTCCAGTTTCCTGCTGAAAAATGTCCGCTTGATATGCAAGTTACCGGAGAACTGGACTTCCCCGGCTGTCACATGAAAAAAGTTCTCTATCACAGCAGAGAAAATTATACCGTTACCGGAAGTTTGATCTATCCGGCTCAGAAAGCGGAAAAATATCCGGCGATCCTGTTTGTCTGCGGTCACTCTGAAAATGGACGCTTGCGTGACATGTATCAGACAGCAGCCCGTCAGCTCGCCAGCCGGGGATTTGTGGTTCTTTCCATTGACCCAGTCGGGCAGGGCGAACGGCATCAGTTTCCTGAACTGCGTCCGATGGGATGCTGCAATGAACACAATATTCTTGGAAAACAGCTTCTACTCACCGGAGACTGGTTTGGAAATTGGCGTACATACGATGGAATCAGAGGAATTGACCTGTTGCTGAGTCTGCCGGAAGTTGATCCGGCCCGCATCGGGGTAATGGGAACGTCCGGCGGTGGAACTTTGACGACTTTGATCTCTGCCGTGGAAGACCGCCTTGCTTTTGCCGCCCCCAGCTGTTACATCACCTCATGGTACCGTAATGTGGAAAATGAACTTCCCGCTGATATTGAACAGATGGTTCCCCGTGCCATTGAACTTGGCATGGAAATGGTTGACCTTCTGGTTGCAGGTGCGCCCAGACCCCGTTTGATTCTCGGCGAAAAGAATGATTTCTTTGATCCCAGAGGAACGAAAGAGGCTTACGAAGAACTGAAACAGCTCTATACTCTGCTGGGAAAAGGCGATGATGTGGAACTGTTTATCGGTCCCGGAAGTCACTCTCTTGCACAGCCCCTCCGGGAGACTGCTTATGACTTCTTCTGCCGTCACGCAGGATTGGTCAATCCTTCCAAAAAAGAAACTGATCCAGGCAGAATCGTGGATGAAGAACTTTTTGCAACTCCCACAGGAAACGTTCTCTCTCTGCCCGGAGAAAAGAGATTGCATGATCTCATTTTGGAACGCGCTGCCGCTCAGAAGGCCGCACGCAGAAAATATACAAAGGAAGAGATTCGTTCCATCCTGAAACAGAAGCTCGGTCTTGGAGATGTTTCTGTTCCGGAATTTCGTGTCCTCCGTGTTCAGGTTCTGGATGCACCTACTGCGAACTGGGTATCCCGCTTCGGACTGAAAACGGAAGATGAGCTGGTTATGAGTGTCCTGCACCGCAGAAGCAAAGACCTTCTGTATCATATTGAAGAAGCCAAAGCGATCAATCTCTTCATTCCGCATCTTGATGCAAACAAGGAACTTGGAATGAGGCAGGATACGGAAGAATATGCCCTTTACGGTTTGGATTACCGCGGAGTGGGTGAATGCACTCCCACAACATGCAGTCCGTGGTGCAACTTCTTTGCACAGTATGAATATGATTTCCACTTTACATGTCTGGGAGAAATGACCGGAATCAGCTATCTGGGCGGACGTGTTAAAGATATTCTCAGTGCGGTGGAACTGCTTTCACAGAACTGTCCGGAAATTCATCTGGAAGCACAAGGACAGGGTTCTGTTCCGGCATTGATCGCCGCTGTTCTTTCCGATAAAATCAAAAGCATCTGTCTGCGGGATCCCATTGAATCCTGGGAATCCATGGTTCAGCCGCTTGTTCCCGAACCGGAAAAATCTGCAAGAGCATGTATGATCGACGGTATTCTTCAGGATTTTGATCTTGAAGAACTGAAAGAACTGGTTGTCATCAAAAAGTGACCGGTGGCTGATGAAACCGATTGTCGACAGGATCAGAGAAGAGGATGAGCTCCCGAAAAAGCGGGCTTATGATGTCGTGCTGCCCGCCGCCGCAGTTTTTGTTGCTTTGGTGGTGACAGTTCTGCTGTTCGGGATTACCATGCTTTATTCCACATCATTCGGCACAGATGGAACCATGTATCTTTACAAACAGTTCCAATGGGCGATTGTCGGGTTTATGGGATTTTTTGCAGCCTTGATTCTCGGTTATAAGAGAGTCTCTGACTGGAGCCTCTGGCTGATGATCGTGATTTGTATTCTTTTGCTGATAGCGGACTTTTCTCCGGCGGTCAAAGGGGCGCACCGCTGGATCAAAATCCCGAAAATCGGGAATATTCAACCGTCTGAATACGCAAAAGTCATTATCTCGCTTTTTCTTGCAAAAATTCTTTCCGACCGGACAAGATATATTGAATCCATGCCCTTCAGAAAAGTGATTCTGCCATGCGGGATATGCTGCGGAGCTCCCATTATGCTGGTGTTGGCAGGGCATGACCTGGGAACAACGATCCTTCTGACATTGATTACGGCATCGGCAATGTTTGTAGCCGGAATCAAGCTCCGGTGGTTTCTTGTTCCGGCGGCAGTGATCCTGCCGGCAGGTTTTTTCTATATCAAGTTTTTTGACAGTATGCGCTGGGCACGTATGACAATTTTCATGGATCCGGAGGCGTATGCATCCGGGAACGGATATCAGCTTTACAATTCTCTCCTTGCTCTGGGATCCGGAAACTGGTTCGGAATCGGTTTTACTGAAAGCCGCATGAAAATGTCGTATCTTCCTGAAGCTCACACAGACTTTATCCTGTCGATTGTCGGGGAAGAACTCGGTTATGTTGCGCTGGTACTTGTCATGCTGGCATACATCGGCATCATGACATGTGCGATTCTGATTGCACAAAATGCGCGGACGCGTCAGGGAATGATTCTAGCTTTCTGCATCGGAATTTTCATCGGAGCTCAGGCTGTCATTAATATGGGGGTTATCTGCGGAGCATTTCCCACAAAGGGGATGCCGGCTCCATTTATCAGTTATGGCGGCAGCAGTCTTGTGACCTGTCTTACCGCATGCGGTTTCGTTCTCAGTATCGCAATGGATACCGTCGTTCCGGAATATCCGGAAAAAATCCAAGCATGGCGGCAGGAAAAATGGAGAAAATTCAAGGAGTTATTCAAATGAAACGGTTAATTATAAGCTGCGGCGGGACCGGCGGACACTTTATGCCGGGATTGAGTATTGCAAGAACTTTTCAGGAGAATGGAGGAGAAGTCCTTCTTCTGCTGGGCGGTAAAAATGCACCGAAACAGATGGAAACCGCTGCAAAATACGGAATCGTATCCATGCAGTTCCCGGCTTCTTATCCATCGGCGAATCCCATCCGTATGGGGAAATTTCTTTTTCATACAGCGTCCGGTTACATCAAATGCCGGGATGCCGTTAAAAAATTTCAGCCGGATGCTTTGCTGGCAATGGGGAGTTTTGCATCTCTGGCTCCCGTTTCAGCCGCAAAATCTCTGAATGTTCCGGTATTCCTCCATGATGGAAACACAAAGCTGGGGAAAGCAAATCTTTTTCTGAGCCGTTATGCAAAGGCTATGGCTCTCTCTTTCCCGACCTTAAACGCAGATCAGGCGAAGTGTCCTGCAGTACAGACAGGGTTCCCTCTGCGTCCGGAATTGATTGCCGGTGAACTTTCAAAAGCGGATGCCATCGCAGAATTGAACAGACTCTACAATGCAAATCTTTCCCCGGAGAGACCGACTGTTCTCGTTTTCGGCGGAAGTCTGGGTGCTGATACCATCAATAAAAAAATGGTGATTGAAGGTGACCCGGAAGAAACAAAAGATTTGCAGTTCCTCCGTTTGTGCGGTCCCGGAAAACTGGATTCTCTCAAAGAACTTTATGACAGACAGAACTGCAAAGTCCTTGCATTGGAATCTGCACAGGAAATGCACCTGTTTTATTCCGCAGCGGATCTTGTGATTTCCAGAGCCGGCGGCAGCACAGTTTCTGAAATTGCTGTCTATGGAAAATATGCCTTGCTGATGCCGTACCCGTTTGCGGCTGAAAATCATCAGGAAGATAATGCGCGCTGGCTTGTCTCTGCGGGCGGCGCGGAAATCCTGCATGACTCAGAAGCAAGTGAAGCCGGTTTTACCGCATGGATTCTGAACTGGCTGAAACATCAGCAGGAATTCCGGGAAAAAGGAAAAAAATCAAAAACAATAGCAAGGCCTGATGCCTCCCGACAGGTTCTTGATATGATCGAAAATATCACAAATCTTCCAAAATGAAGGAGAAACGAACATGAAAAAACTGATGATTCTCTGCCTCGCTGTACTGACTGCCGGACTCTCTGCCCAAAATGTGAAACTGATTGCACCTCAGACGTCTGGCGGTGCAACTCTCCGCGAAGCTCTGACAAAACGCTGTACAAACCGGAATTATACAGGGAAGGAACTCTCTGCTCAACAGCTTTCTGATCTTTTCTATTCCGCCTGCGGAATGAACCGGAAGGACGCAAAGAAACTGACAATTCCCACCGCAAGAAATGCTCAGGACCTGGTCCTTTATGCTGCAACCAAACAGGCTCTTTACCGTTATGATGCAGCCTCTCACTCATTGGTATTCCTCAAAAAAGGCGACTTCCGTCAACAGTTCGGAATGCAGAAGGGAATGTTTGCCAAAGCTGCAGTGGTTTTGATTTATACCTCCGATTTGAAAAAATTGAATTTCGGAAATTCCGATGCGGAAAAGAAAGTTTATGCCGGAGTTCATGCCGGATTCGCAATGCAGAATGTCGGACTCTATTGTGCTGCGGAAGGTCTTGGAAACGTAATTATCGGTTCCTATGACCGGAAAAAGACTCCTGAACTGCTCGGATTGACAAAAGGTCAGCCTGTCCTGATGGTTCAGCTGGTTGGAGTCCTCAAATAATCCGGCAACTGAAAATGTACGGGGATTTTTTATGAAAAAAGAAAAAGGATATGCTTTGGGAATTGATCTCGGCGGTACGAAGATTTATGCTGTTGTTACGGCTCCTGATCATACCGTTGTTGCCCGGGCAAAGCGTCCTACAAATCCGGAAAAATCCCCGGCGGAAACCGTTGCCGATATGTATGAAACCGCAGCGGAAGCTGTTGCATCTGCCGGATTGAACTGGAACGATATCAGCTGTATCGGAGCTGCAGTTCCATCTCCGGTCGATCCGGAAACCGGAGAGTGCTTTCATGCGGTCAATCTCGGATGGAAAAATATCTCTCTGAAATCTCTGCTGAAAAATCAATTCCGGCAGGATGTTGTTCTCGGAAATGATGCCAACCTGGGGTTATTGGGAGAACATTATTGCGGTGCAGCAAAAGGTTTCCGCTCATCAGTCGGCTATTTTATCGGAACCGGTCTGGGTGGAGCTGTTATTATTGACGGAAAACTTCATGTGGGGCACAAAGGTGTTGCGGGGGAACTTGGACATTGCACGGTTCGTGTCGGCGGAAGACGCTGCGGCTGCGGGAAACGCGGGTGTCTTGAGGCTTACTGCAGTAAGATTGCTTTTGTAAAAGCTCTGAAGAAAAAAGTTTTCAAACGCGGAGAAAATACCATGCTCCCGGAAGATAAGTTCAATGAAAAAAGCCGTAATATCAAGAGCAAATATCTTGCCAGAGCTTATGAAAATGAAGATATTCCTGTCAGAAAAGTTGTTGATAAGGGGCTGCGGATGCTGGGCGCTGCCGCAGCATCCATCTGTGCGGCAGTTTCTCCGGAATGTATTGTTATCGGCGGAGGAGTTGCCGAAGCTCTGGGAAAATCGCTTCTTCCTGTGTTTGAGGCATCTTTCCGGGATAATCTGTTCGGTTTGAATCCGGGAGATATCGAAATCCGGCTTTCTGAATTGGGCGACGATGCTGTGGCTGTCGGTGCCGCTATTCTGGCCCGGGAGAGTTCAAAATGAAAGAACTGCTTGCCTCTATTGATATCGGCGCACATTCCGCCCGGATGCTCATTGCAGAAGTCACTGAAGACGGCATGAGTTATGATACACTGGAAGATCTGGAGATTTCAGCTCCGCTGGGGGCAGATGTATTCCGTTCCGGAAAGATCAGTGATGACTCCGTGACAGTTATGTGCGGAATTCTCCGGAACTTCAAACAGAAGATGGATGAATATTCCATTACCAAATACCGGGCAATTGCCACCAGTGCGGTCCGCGAGGCTGAAAATGCTGATGTGTTTCTGGAAAGAATGTGGTTTTTAACCGGGATCCAGCTTGAAATTCTTTCCGGAAGTGATGAAGCAAGACTTCTTTCTCTTTCCATCCGGCCTCTGCTTCCTTCGGAATTCCGGCAGAAATCCAAACGTCTTCTGATGGCGGATATCGGTACCGGTGCCTGTCAGGTCAGCTCTTATGACTGCGGTGTCATGCGTTTTACCGAAACAGTCCGTTTCGGAACATTGCGGCTCGGAGGCGGGGATTCTGTTTCCCCCGCATTACGGAAAGAACGTCTTTTGCCGATCATTGATGCAACGTTCCGGGAAATTTCCTACCTTTCCGGAAAGCTGGATTGTTCGTCTCTGATTATCACCGGCGGAAGTGTCCGGGCAATTCTTCTTTTGCGGGACAGACCGCTTTCTCAAAATCCGGTGCATACGCTCACTCTTTCCGAATTTGAACGGATCAAAGATACGGCAGAAACAATGGCTGAAAATGAATTGTGCGAAAAATACAATCTCCGTCCGGACGTGGCTGAAACAATCCTGCCCTGCTGTATGATCGTGGAAAGTCTTATCAGAATCACCGATGCCAAATCAATTTTCATTCCCATGATCTCTACAAAACACGCCCTGCTGGAAAATTATATCCGGGAATTCCGGCAGAAAAAAGACCCCTTTGAACCCCAGCTGCTCGGTATGGCGATTCAGACAGCTGTCAGGTATGGCGGAGACAGGGAGATGGTCACTGATATTTGTATTTTCGCTGAAAAACTGTTTTTGAAGCTGAAACCGCTTCACGGGATGGAACACCGGAGTCTTCTTCTGTTGAAAGTTGCGGCTCTGCTTTACAAAACCGGACTTTTTATCAGCAACAGCAGTTATCACAAACACAGTGCCTACATCATCAGAAATACAGAACTCCCCGGGCTTTCTCAGCGGGAACGGGAGATCGTGGCTCTGATCGCAAGATATCACCGGAAATCCATGCCGAAACCTCAGCATACCGAATTTGCCCAGCTCCCCAGAGAAGACCGGACTCTGGTCAACAGGCTTGCTGCAATATTGAGACTGGCTTGCGGTCTTGCATTGTCAAGAACTTCTGAAAATACAATGACCGTAACGATCCGTCCCGGTCTCGTTACGGTCAAAATGGCGGGCGGTTCCGGAATCAGCACCTGGAGCGCAGTCGATACTTCTCTCTTCCGGTATGCCTTTGCTACGGATATTGTTTTCCTGTAAAGTTTTTCTCAGCGTTTTTCCACTGCAGAAAGAAGACATCCCGGAACCCGGCAGGGTTTGCCTGTTTTGATATCAATACAGGCGTGGATTGTATGTCCGGAAACCAGAAGTTCCTCTCCGCGCCGGACTTCGCATTGAATGGTCACACGGACTCCTTTGACTTCAGAAACCCAGCCCGATATTGTAAGAAGATCATCATATTTTGCACTGGACTTGTAATGACAGACCGCCTCAATCACCGGAAGCGCAAAACCGTTTTCTTCCATCTGATAATAAGTACATTCTGAATCCCGCAGCAACTCATTGCGGAGCCGCTCGAAATAGACAAAATAGTTGGCATAATAAACAACCTTCATCTGGTCGGTATCAGCATAAGGCACACGATATTCAATACTTGTCATAGGAAATCCTTTCCACCGTTTTTGAGTTTATTGACAGAATCAAGCAGGTCCGTTGTCACAACAGGTTTCCGGAAACAGAAATCAGCACCGCTTGACATCAGTTTTTCAACATATTCCACTTTTCTGGAATCCGTAAAGACAATCAGAACCGTTGTTTCAGGCAGAGCCTTGCGGAGATTGGAAATGACAGAATAATCATCGGATTTTTCCAATGTCATATCCAGCAGCACCAGATCAAAACGGTTGCTCCGGATATAACCGAACCGTTCTTCTTCATTTTCCGCAGCTGCAATGGCAAAACCTTCTGATTCAAAAAGCATCCGGTACAGGGTCGCATCCGGATCTTTCATATTGGCAAGAAGCACAGCTCCGATAGAACCTTCCGCACGGAACGGATCTCTGCCGGACATGGATGAACCGATGATTCCGGCAACATGAAAACGGGAGGCTGAAGATACTTTCACAGTGTCCGCCGTCAGTTTTGGCCGGGTGAACACTCCGGTAACGGCAGGATTGAATGCACGGACCGGAAGGATGATCTCAATCATGGAATTGGCTTCTTTGTTGTTTTCGATCCGGACATCAGCTCCCAGAAGTTCCGTTTCGCTCTTCAGAATCAGCAGATTCAATACCGCAACTGCACAATGCGGAGTGTCAATCACTCCTGTTTCAGTATATCTCCGGAATACTTCCGCAATGGAAATATGGTCAGATACCTGATCCGCAAAACGGAATACCAGCGTATTGTTTCTCAATTCTGTGCTGATCCGCAACGTCGTATTCATTGGCATAAAACGGATCAGCGTTGCAGCTGCGGTATAAACCGTATGTGTCAGAACAGAGGGAGAGGTCGTCACCGGTTCATTCAATACCGTTACGTTCCGGATTTCAAGAGAGATATTGCTTCTGGCTGCCCGGGCTGTCAAATCGCTCATGGCATCACGGATAATTTCGGACGGCTCAATCTGATAGGACCCCAGTTCGCAGAAATCGGAATCCAGACTGGTCAAATCTGATAACGCACGGAATACGGAAATCATCGCACGGTTTTCCACGCGGATCTGTTCGGCTGCATAGGAAAGATCGGCATCTCCGTTCACTTTCTTCTGTATAATCCGGGAGAATCCATCAATTCTGGACAGCGGATCGCGGATCTCACACAGCACTGAATTCAAAAGTCCGGAGCGGAGTATATTGGACTCTTCCGCTTCTTTCTTTGCCCGCAATTCCCGTTCATGACTGCGGGAAAGACGGCTCAATGCACTGCTTAATTTGTCCCGAAGAAGATTCAGAACTCCGGATAATTCTTCCATTTCTGAAGAAAATTTCAGTTCCAGATTTCTGGGCCGCTGCTCGGATTGGAATACATTCTTCACAAACACGACCGCATCATTGAGCTGCCGCGAAAGATGTCTGGCAACAATCAGAAGAACAGGCAGAAACAGAAGAATTGCAAACAGTATAGTTACTGCAAAAATAACCTGAATCGCAATAAAACTGTCTTTGATCCCTGCAAATTTCTGCACAGATTTTTCCGGGGTCTTCTGTGCATGAATCAGATGAAGACCGGTTTCAATTTCTGATTTTGTATAAAGATGGGCAGATGCCGTACTCCACGGGATTCCGCTCTTATCTGTCATGACAGAATTCGTAATCAAACGGCTGTTATGGATATGATCTGCTTTTTTGCAAATTCCCTTCATCCGTTCCACAATTTCCGCCGGAGTGCCGGCAGGATTGCTGACCGCCACAAAATCCGAACCGTATACCAGCGCAGATGCAATATCCGCAGAACCGGAAGGCAGACTTCTCAGCAGGAAATCACCATCCATGCGGAGAACTGCCAGCTTACCGCTCCTATGATCTGCACTCACACACCACAATGAACCGGGATATAATTCAACCGCATATATAAAATATTGCTTCTTTCCGATTTCTTCCCGCATCTGATGAACAAATTGCTTTATTCCATCTGCATTCGAGATGTCTTTCCCGGATTTTCTGTCAGGATTAACATAACAGATCGGCGTGTCATTCTGTTCTATGATGATGTAATCAATATCACCGCAATCGCGTTCCTTGAATGCACTCTTTATCATTGATTCCGGATCATCACTGAGCAAAACCATTCTCAGCAGTCTGAATCGGGAATTCAATTTTTCTTCCAGATATGCGGAACAGCCGAGAACACCACTTTTCACAGATTGGTTCAAGGTTTCTTCCCGCATTTCAAACATCGTACTGTGAATAGATTTTTCATGGGCATTGAAGCCAATGAACATGATTAATGCATGAATGAGAAATGCAGCGACAGCTCCGCCGCCGAGAATAATGATCAGCCGTTTGAAAAGTTTCATCTCCGTTTCTCCTCTTAAATAGCCCAGAATGTCGGCAGAAAATATTCCTGTGCCGCAATGTGAAACAATATATCTGTCCGGTTCATTCCGGAAAGTTTATCCATGGTCAACGCTTCCAGAAGTTCCCGGTCATTGCACTCTTCACTGAGATGCCCCAGAATCAAGCAGCGTGTCCGCTCTGTCAGAAGGTTCGGCAGTTCATCCAATGCATCGCTGTTGCTCAGATGGCCGAATCTGCCCAGAATCCGCCGTTTCAACGAAAGAGTTCTCTGGGAATTCATCAAAAGACGGGGATCGTGGTTTGACTCCATCATCAGGACATCGCAAGCCGTCAGCTTGGAACGGACAAGCGTGTTTACAAAACCGAGATCTGTTGCCACCGCTATTTTATGATCCATACAGCGGAAGACAAACGCAACAGTATCTTCCGCATCATGCGGAACAGTGAAGGGTTCCACGCTGACCCCGCACAATTCAAAACCTCCGCCCGGAGCAAACAGGGAAACACGCTCCGGAATCTGATTCTTCTTATACAGACTCTTTCCTGTGACACTGGTCGTATAAACAGGAATATCGTACCTCTGGGAAAAAACACGGCATCCTTTGGTGTGGTCTGAATGACCATGGGAAATCAATATCCCCCGGATGCTTGCAGGGTCAATTCCGGCACCGGTCATCCGCAATGCCAGTTCCTTTGCAGAAAATCCGGCATCAAGAAGAATATTTCCTTCCGGTCCATGAATCACTGTAGCATTACCGGAACTTCCGCTTCCCAGATTTGTTATTCCGAATATATGTTTCATTCCCATTCTCCAAACAGTTCCCGCAGAGTATATTGCCGGATTCCTTTTCCCGATTGATAAATCCCGGTCATAAAATCATCCTCTGCAAAATTTTCCAAAACCGTAATATTTCCAACTTCTTCTTTGCGGTGAAAATGTCCGACAACTGCTGTCGTTATATCATGCGATTGCAGATATCGCTCCAGTTGTCTTATCTCATCTGCCGGAAAATAATGTTTCTGTTTCATGTTCGTTGCCTTCAAATCTTTCCGGACTTTTCCCGAAAAAGAAGCCCCTAAACCGGTAAAACCGAACAGTTTCATGATAAAATAAGAAAACGGATTCCGTAAAATCCCGCGCAAAAATGCATACGGCTTATCCTTCTGATTGATGCGGTCCCCATGCGCTGCATATAACGCTCCGTCATCCAGAACCGCAGCATCCGGAAAGACCTCCGTAAAATATTGCGCACGCTTCTGTTTTATGAAAAATTCATGATTCCCTTCCATAAACCAGATATTCCGGTTTTCCTTTTCCCGGAGACACCATTCCATAAACTCCTGATGAACAGAAGTTTCATATCCGGAACAACCGATCCAGACATCAAAAATATCTCCCAGAAACAGAACATCATAATCTGAGGAAGAGATTTTTTCCAACAGAAAACGGAACACGGCCCGCTGCGGACAGTGTTCGGTCAAATGGGAATCTGCTATCAATAAAATATCTCTCTTCATCATAATAGAACAATATAACTCATTCTGAAGGTTTTTCAACAAAAAGTTCTGTGTTTTTCCGTGTTTTCCTCAGTTCTGCTGAAAAAACATCATAATTCCGTAACCTGATACAATCCGGCAATATGGCGGATATGCTGATTTTCCGGTAAAACAGTTTTCACTCCGTGACGCATCAGTTCTGCACCGCTTTGAATACATTCTTCGGAATCAGCCGCAAAAAGCCGTTTCACACAATACTGTTTTTCCGGATTCAAATCCTGCAGCCGGAAATTCCGGACCGAACGGCGTGAAAAACTGTTGCTGAACACAAATACCAGCGAGTCTGTTGTCCGGTCCCCCTGCATCTGGAACGCAATATATTTTTCATAATCTGAAATTCTGGAATCCGGATATGTCAGCATGAAAACATGGGAATCAACAAAGAAGTTTCTGTTTTCTTTATAAAAAGTGACGTATGATGCGATTTTATTTTTGATTTCCGGTGAAAATTCCGCAAGTTCTCCGGAAAATCCGGGAATTCCCAGCAGGCCGGAAATCATGACATAGTTCAAGTCAAACAATGCTGCCTCATCCCAGGTTGCGGCAGCACATGCCAAAACCTGATCTGTATCAGAAATCTTTGTTCTCCGTTCAGGTGCCGGACGCATGACAATCCAGTTCAACGTGCGCCCCGGAAGAGTCCGCATAAACATTCCCTGACGGATCCGCAGGGTTTCAAATGGATGTGCATTATCACTGATAAACGCCTGATCATAAAGCAATGCCGTGGAAAGATCATTCCGCAGACTGCCCGAACCGCAATTTTCTATCACCAGATTCGGACACTCTTTCCGGATCTGTTTGAGCTGTTCATTCAGTACGGAACAATAACAGTAAAGCTCACTGCCGGAATCATCATATCCAACACTTGCGTTAAAGTCAATTTTGATATATTCTGCACCGAATTTTTTCACGTTATCAATAATGACATTCCGGAAATATTCTGCTGCGGCAGGCTGCGTAAGGTCAATCCGGGTTGTATGTTCAGGGAACCATTCCGGATGTTCTTTTCTGACAGGGATTCCTTCTGCAAACCGTTCCGGCTCCATCCAGAATCCAAACTTTAATCCGGCGGCCCGGACTTCGTCTGCAAAGGCTTTCATATTTCCATAGAACGGTGCCCCCGTTTTTTCGCGCCAGTCGCCTACATTGCCCCAGCCGTCATCGCCACCAAACCAGCCGGCATCCACAATGAACACTTCACAGCCGATCTCTTTGGCCGCTTTCAGCTGTTCCGACAGCTGTTCTTTGGTAAAATCGGTAAAACGGTAAAGCCATCCGTTGTAAACTACAGGCGGCTGATGAAGCTTTACATCCGGCAAACGCTTGCGTATCATATACTTGTGAATCGGTGTGCTGATCTTCAGTAAATCTCCGGCAGGAACATCCTGAATCAGAATTTCCGGAAGTTCAATTGTTTCCCCAGGTTGTAAAGTCAGGAATAAATCTGTATCAGCCAGACCGGCTTCCAATATGGCGGAAGGTGATTCATTGCTGATAACATCAGAATGGATATCTATGGTCCAGTTGCCCCGCGGAAGAACATGAAATGCCGCAGCTGACATGTTTTCCTCATCACGAATCACACAAAACGGGGTTGCTCCCACAGTCGAACGGGCTGCTCTTCCGTGAAGATGGAAATCCGCACCGCGTAAGGATTGACTCTGCAATATATTTTCTGCCCCCCAGCGGGAGAGATGGGAGAATACATTATACTCTCCCGGAGAGAATACCCATCGCGGCAAAGCCCGGCGGATTACAACCGGTTTGTCTCCGGTATTGGAAAGCGTATAACGGCAATCAATCAGATCAAATTCCTGTTCAAACATCCAGTCTGCTTCCAATCTGACTTTTTTGTTTGCATCGCAAGCGGCAAACCGGAATTCTCCGGACTCTGCGGAAAGAATCTCATATTTCAGCTTTGCACCTTCCAAACGCTGTTCATCAGCGCAGATCACTGCCAATCCGGAACAGGAATAATCATCTTCCGCTCCATTATGTCCGCATGTCATCCCGCACATGGCGGTCAACGTTAAAGCTGAGGTCTCTTCATTAAACACAAAACGTGTTCCGTTCGGATAATCGAATATTTT
Source organism: Lentisphaeria bacterium (assembly GCA_017503375.1). Classification (GTDB taxonomy): domain Bacteria; phylum Verrucomicrobiota; class Lentisphaeria; order Victivallales; family UBA1829; genus SIG79. The sequence goes on from JAFVTF010000123.1 coordinate 41,073, forward strand.
CATAACAAGATACATCTCCTGACTTAAATTATTATCGGTACTTTACAGACTGATTACAGAAATGTCAAGCCGGAAAATAAAAAAAATGATTTCTATACATTCCGTGCTTTTTTGACAATCTGCAAGAGTTCCTCTATCAATAAATATATAATGATATTCTGTATATTCAGTAATGAACCATCAGATAATTTCAGTGATTCTGTCCATGTCTTGGATTTTTATGGGATATCTGTGGTAAAAAAAAGAAAAAAATTTTTTTTTTCAAAAATAACTTGCAATTTCAAAAAAGAGGTGTATAGTACGTTATCTTTTATAGGATGCCGACGTGGCGGAATGGCAGACGCGCTGCGTTCAGGTCGCAGTCCGCTTACGCGGGTGAAGGTTCAAGTCCTTTCGTCGGCACCATTTCTTTCACTTCTCTCTTTTTTCTCATGATTCAGTTTTCGTCTCCTTTTTGTCTCGAATTTTTCAGGATTTTTTCAAGTTTTATTTTTCGTGGAAGTTTGAAATTTTCACAAACAGAGATTTTCGCTATTTCGGTCTATGTTCCTGTAAAATCCTACTCTCTAACGCATTATGTATTTTGAAATCGTCAGGACTTGAGTGCTGTAGAAACAGAGAAAAAGGAGAGATTTTATTCAAAACACACGCCATCAAGTCCATTTTTGAGATTCTCTGTTTGGAGCAGATATTTCTGTAACACCTTGTAATTCAGCCACAAAAGGCACAAAAAAAACTGCTTGCAATCGTCAGCACTTTTGCAAGCAGAGAATTTGTTCTGGTGGGGCATTTTGTGCTTGGAAAACAATTATTCTCTCAAGCTCAAAAACAGCCAATTTTTACTGTTCGATCATGTCACTTGAACAATTTACAAAATTCCGAACTCGTCCACATTACATAAAAATCATTGATTTTCGCCAAACGTGACTTTTTCGATTCCCGCAAGGCCAGCAGATATGATTTAACACAACTGATTCTCTAGCGCAAGCAAGTATTTCTTATAGTATGCTGCTTAAAGATCAGCGGACTGACATTAATGATCAAATTTCTTGGTTCATCGACGGTTTATGACAAAAATATGCAGAAAAACAGAAAAAACAGAAAGACGGAATTGAAAAAGACCGGCATTGCCCCTATTGTTTAATAACCACAAAAAACATTAGGAGGA
>JAFVTF010000124.1 GCA_017503375.1 Lentisphaeria bacterium
ATCTGGGGTTCCACCTCATCATGGATTTGCTTTGCCGTACTGGAATCCCCTTGCATCATGCGGCAAGTTCCATAAAGCATTTTTGCATCCAAATCTTTTGGAGATTCCTTCATATAGGCAACCAGCAGTTTGTCTGCCTCTGCATATTCACCTTTTTTCAACAGGTCCTCAAAATTTTTTTTCAAATCATCTTTCATTATACCCCCTTTCTGTTATTTACACAACTTTAGACGGAAAAACATCTGTTTTCTTGGAAGTATTTCTATATTTCTCCTCGCTTTTATAAAAAAATTCCGGTATCTGGGAACTATCATTTTTTTTCGTCCTTCAACCGGATCGTATACTCATCTTTCGGCAAGCCATCAATTCTGAGATATCCTTCGGAATCAGAGGTCACTTCTACGGTTTCTCTGTGAGAAGAAGTAAAAACAAAATCCGTTCTGGGCGATGTTTTTATAATGACAGACATATTTGAGAAGGGAACTTTTTCAGGATCAGCTTTGAAGGAAAATACAGGTTCCAGATATTCAGCTTCATTAGAATCATCATTTCTTCCGAACAATTTATGAAAGAAAGCCGCTGTACTGACACGAAAACTGAAGAAGAGAAAACTCATAAACGCTTTGAATCCAACCGCCAGCCGGGGTTTTACCCCGTTCGGGAGTTCCGTACCTAAGATTGCAGCCTGAGTTATTTTCAGGATCTCTTTTTCCGGATATTCCGGGAGCACCTTGTTCAGAACATCAAGCAAATCCTTAGGGGTTTGATAACGGAAAGCGGGATTCTTATTCAGCATCTTCATAATGATTTTTGCCGTAATGGAAGAGACTGCCGGATTTTTCAAACGGGGATCGCAAATCGGTTCTGTCAGCATCTTATGAACGATTTCATAAGTATTCTTCCCCTTATAAGGAGGTGTTCCTGTCAGCATTTCATAAAGAGTTGCACCCAGACTGTAAATATCGGAACGGATATCCACCTCTTTCGGATTTTCGATCTGTTCCGGAGAAAGATAGGCGGGAGTCCCGATCATTGCATCATTTTGCGTAATGCTTACATCTTCTTCATTATTTTTTGCAATTCCCAAGTCAGCCAGCTTGACTTCCCCTGATCTTGTAAACATAATGTTATCCGGTTTGATATCCCGGTGAATAATATTATGTTCCTCAATACATTTCAAGGCCAATGCTACTTTTTTTGCGATCAGCAGGACTTGGATTTCAGCCATTTTTTTCTTTGATTTCAAAATACGTCTGAGCGTACCGCCATCAATAAATTCCATAACGATATAGGAAAGGTCCAGTTCCTGATCCGTTTCAGCATCCATAACTTCAACGATATTCGGATGCCGGATGACAGAAGCGATATGCGCTTCCCGCACGAACCGTTCAAAAAAATCATTATTGCTTTTCTTTGTCGAAAAAGAAAATACCTTCAAAGCCCGGTAAGAATTCAGAATGGTATGTTTTGCGAGATAAACGACCCCCATACCGCCTTTTCCGATTTTTCTGATGATTTCAAATTTTCCCAGTTCCTCTAATTCATCAAAGGAAACTTTTTTGATCGGGACGTCTGTTTTTTCAACAAAAACAGCCGGCAATCCGATATCCTGCGGTTTCAAAATTCCATAAGGTCTGGAAGGTGGAGGAGGAAGGGCTGGAATGATTGTAATTGCAGTTGAAAATTCATCCGGTTCTCCGTCTTCATTCTGTCCATTCTGTTCATAGACAACGAACTTGGATTTATCCGGAGAAGCAGATGTAATAGACCAGAAATCCATCCCCTCATAAAAATTCAGGAGGAGCAGTCCGACTTGAATACAGTCCCCATCTGAGATTTTAGTTTTCTCAGAGATTTGAGTCTGCCCGATAAAGACCCCGTTCAAGCTTTGAAGGTCTTCAATAAAAAGATCAGAACCTTCTGCAGTTAATCTGAAATGTCTGGATGAGACCCCGACCTCTTCTATTGTGATAAAATTTTCCGGGTCATGCCCAACGATCCCGCCCTGCTCCGGCAGTTCCAGTTCCAGCATTTCTTTATTTAGAGTTCTAAAAAAAATCAACATAAAGAATATCTCTTTCCTACGTTCTACTGTTGAGAAGCAGAAGCGTTGAATTCATTTTGAAATTTTCTGTTACCTGACGTATTAATCATGATTCCTCATAAAACCCGCAGGGATTCTGGTCAAAGAATCACTGCTGAATTTTCCGTTTCTTATCTTGCAGCTTACTTGCTTCCGTCTGAAAACTGCCAAGAAGCATTCTTTATAAACCTCTGTTTTTTATTTTATAAAAACCAGAGATGATAGAACATCTCTCAATCGCTCTGTTTCGCGCTTTGTTTCTTCAGGAGAACTTATCGGGCCGGCATTTCCAAAATCAAAAAGTTTGCTGTTTCCGTCAGAATCAATCCCCAAATTTTTCAACCGGATATCCCCATGCAAAAAGCCTTTGGAATGACAATGAGCCAACCCTTTGAGGTATCCCTCTTCCATGCCCCAGACTGATTGTATCGGCTCCATTAAAATGGCAACAATCTCCGGAGTCTCGTAAAAATCATAACTTTTTACGATATTATCATGCCGTACCGCCTGCAAGACATGATATTCCTTCAAAAACTTCTCCTTTTTATAGACGGGTCCAACCTTTAAACAAAAGTCATCCGCCGTTTTAAAAACACATGCATCCGTCCCATGTCCTGCAACCGATAATAATTTATGATTGCACAGAAAACATTCTTCAGGACGAAACACAGAAAACTCCGGGAAAACATCAAGCAGGAAATCATGGGGTCCAACCAATTCGGAAAAAAAAAGTTTTTCCAAAACATCCAGCCATATTCTTTCATTGATCGAATTTTCCCGCAAATCAATCCTGCATTTTATAAGTTGCCGGGCAATCTTCGGATTCTTCTGCATTACAGCAATTGGATCCGAATCTGCCAAACACCTTACCTGTCTGTAAAGCTCCCTGATTGTAACTTCCTTATTGTTATAGAGTGTCAAGCGCACTGATGATCTCCGTTGGAGGAGTATCACTTAATTCCATCAGATTCCGCACTTGAGCCTCTGATTCCTGTTGACATTCCTCTTCCGTCGGTTGATAATCTTCGCCAAGTCTATCGACCTTTATCACGATAACAGATACGTTATCCCTGCCGCCAAAATCCAAAGCTGTTTTTATCAATTCTTCACAGATTACCTGACTGGATTCCTGCCCCAGCATTTCACATATTTTTAAGATATTCGCATCAGAAACCATTCTGGACAAGCCGTCGGAACAAACAATATAAAGATCTTTTTCCTGAACATCAATCGAATTCCGCTCAATAAAGAAGTCTGTACCTGTTCCCAAAGCATTTGTCAGAACCCCGCGGAACATGGGGGCAAGCTTTCCTTCATCCATCTTGGAAGCAGCTGCAACGGTATGATCTTCTGTCAGCTGTTCTATCCGGTTTTCCCGGAACCGGTAAACTCTGCTATCCCCGGCATGAAAAATCGTTGCCATTGAGGGATGCCAAGCATCCATCAGAAGGCACACAAAGGTTGCACCCATTGAGGAATACTTATGCTCATCAGCATAGTCCCGGATCATCTCGTTTACTCTGTATGCGCTCCTGATTACAAAACCATCCCGTTCAGCCGGCATCCCGCAATCTTTTGCAAACGCAGATTCGATCTCCTGAACCATCATAGCACTGGCAACTTCTCCGGCTTTACCGCCCCCCATTCCATCCGATACAACATAACATTGCATCTTAGGAAGAAGAAGTACGGCATCTTCATTATTTTTCCGGATACGTCCTGTATTCGTTAATGCATAAGCATCTATCTTTGAGGAATGATCGCTCATTTTATTTCAAATTCCCCCCTCAACGCTGAGCCCACATCCGCTTTACAACAGAGCTGCCCGGCATTCCAATCTTAATGATATTAGCCCTGATCTTTATAATTTCTGTTGGAGTTGCCACATCATAATCTTTGAGTTCAACAGCCAGACGTTTTTTCAGAGAGTCCTGAGATTTTGTGACTTCCTGAGCTATCTCATTCCGTAACTTTCCTTCCGGCAGAAGGAAAACTGCAATTCCTCTGGAAACAATAAATCCTCTGGAACCGCGTTCATAAGAATAGCTCAAATGAAGCTTGACTATTTTATCTCGTTCTTTCAATATATTTTCACAATGTTCAATATATTTTGCAAACGCTTTCCGTTTAAACCAGAGATGATCGTCTCTTTTGGAAAATAAAAGGAATTTTTCAATCTCTGCAAGCACTTGTCTGGCTTTATATATCTGCGGAATAAAGGGCAAATCTTCCAGTGTAAGCATAAATTCCTGTTCTTCAGAAAGATTGCTGATGAAATCATAGAAGAATTCGATTCCAAGCAACTGGTCATAAATCCCGATTGGTTTCATCCGCTTTTGTTTCGGAACAGAATACCTAAAGCAATCAAACTGGTAGAGTGCATTCAAATTTTCTTTGGAAAGGAAATCTGCCAACGCCTTAATTTCTTTACCAACAATAACGCCCTTATTCACAAGGCTTCTGTGCATAAGTGACAATTGCAAAGCCATATCCTTGAACTCAACAACCTGACTCATCAGCTTCCGTTTATGTGCACCAATGTTTTTTTCGATTGCCCAATCAATATTTTCAGATAAGTTCAAACTGAAATTATTGACCGCATCAAAATCCATTTCTCCGACTTTGTCGATAATATTCAAAAATCTGTTCGTCTCATTATGCAAAGCCGTAATCGGAACCAGAATTTTTTCAGCACGGGCTTTAACCGTTCCGCTTGACTCTTTTGTAATCTTCTTCAAACGGGATATTATCGCCTCATAATTCGGATTAACATCTGTCAGCAAATTCAACGCGGTCTTCAAATCCCTGTCATCTTTCAAGATTTTATCAATTCTGTCCAAATATTCAGAAATATCTGAATGAATATTTTTTGTATAATCCTCATTAATGACCTTTACATCTGACAAAGCAAGAGCTAATTTACTCCGGACGATACTAATATCTTCCAGGCTGGCATATTCGTTCTGGATGATCCCTAAAGCCGCTGATCTGGCATCAAGAAGCTTCTTTATCAGTATAGACTTATTTTTTTCAGAGACACCAACCTCTTTGGCAGTTGACCCTCTCGGCCAAGTCCATGCATTCAATTCATCATTGGGCAAACTTGCCAGCTTTTGGGTAGCTCTAAGATATTTCCGATTCTTAAGATCATTCTGAACATTACGCCATGTGGCAATTACACTCTTCCAGAGATAAATCTTCCGAATCAGAGATTCCCGCTCATAAGATGTATTCTCAGACCCCTCCGATGTACCTGCAGACTCAAGAAATTCTAATGCCGAATTATAACGTCCGGCATTCATCTCTATTTTCGCCATTTCTATATATTTATTGGAATCCGGAGTCAATTTCAAATAACCGATATAACCAGCCATCAGAATCAAAACCGTAACAGCCAATGTAATCACTGTCGTCCAAAGTTTGGAATCCCGATGTTCAACTGCAGCATCTAAAAAACGAATTTCAAAATAGGCAATATTGATCATATCATTATCTTGAAGCATCCGCTCACTTTCCATGGTCAAATCCATGCCATTTACGGATGTTCCGTTCCGGCTGTTCAAATCTTTGATCCAGCAGCTTCCGTCACTTCTCAATATAAGTTCAGCATGATGGGAAGAAATCAGCTGGTTCTGAATGATAATATCACTGTCCGGGGATGATCCGATAACCATTTGCGGTTTATTGATATCAACAGTCGTACGATGCCCTTTTGCATCCATATATTCAAGACGGTGAAATTGAGAATACATTTTTTTCTCGTCTTCTATCCGCTCAACAAGGACAGTACATTCTCCGAGACTGATCCTGTCTCCGATCGTCAGCTTTCTCTCCTTGATCCGCTTATTCTGAAAATAAACTCCGTTCCGGCTGCCAAGATCTGTAAGATAATAATCATTACGCCGTTTCGTGATGACCGCATGCTTCATACTTGCAGAAGAATCTATTCCGTTCAAAGTCCAGATACAACTCTGGGAACGTCCAATTACGATTTCACCGTTGTACTCTTCTGCTTTCAATTCATACAGCGGTGTTCCCATATGTTCGAGAACAAACTTCATTCCGATAGCGCGACTATCAGATTTTTTATTTTTCCAAAAGCTCATTATTTACTCCCAGTAGTCCCTTGATATATCAAAGTTACGTTTATCTTCTGGTAAAGAAAAGACACCTATACTGCGCCGTCTTATTTCATCTTTCGCACCAGCATCTTTATCTATCACAGCCTTTTTCCAGAGAATTTTCTGACCATTATACCACAATTGCTGTCTTTCACGGAGCTGCTCAAGCATTTTCATTGCTTCATTATAGACTGCTGTATTTCTGTCTTTTTTGGATTTTGCCAAAACGCCTTTTATCTCTTTTTCCAGATCCGGATACTGCGTTGGTGAATTTTTAGGAAATTCTTTCTGAATCCATTCCATAGATTGCTTCAGATTACCTTTTTTATAACGTTCCGCACCTTCCCAATGCTGTCTTATGAACGTTCGGCTGAAATAAACAAAGGTATCTCCAAGCAGAACCGGCAAAGCCCGGAGTTTTTCTTCCGATGGAACTTCTGCTCTTATAATATAGTTACAATCTGCATTACGGAAAAATCTGAGTATTCCAAAGTAGGATTTGGATTTCCCGGCATCACGCTGATACGCAAATCGCTCAACCAAAATACCATTTTCTATATTTCCCAGATAGTCAACAGAAACGGAATTGTCAAAATTGAATTGGTCCTTCGAACTTTCTATTAATCTTGTCTTCATATTCTTTCTGGCCACCTCCCGATCCTCAAATACAAGACTATTTTTATCATCATCTTTTTTATCATCCATAACCATGACCTCCCGGGAAACATGTATGTACAACGGAACATCTGCATCTTTCCCAAGATATGTGTGAATCACTGAATAATCCGGACTCTTATTCAATATTTTAGTCTGCGACCATTTCGGATAATAAATATCAAAGCCGCCAGACTCAGAACCTTTACCAAAGGCCGGCATGTAACCAGTCTGATATGACTTGTTCCCATTCTTTTCTACATACGGCCATGACAAAACCTTTTCCCGCGGAGGAGACTTCATCATCCATATAATTCCAAGCAAAACAGCAAACACACAGAAAATCAGGAACTTGAAGAAAAATCGGCTCTGCTGCTGACGCTTCAATTGATTTTTAATGAAGTTGATTTCATCCATGCTCGCCATACGAGTTTGGACAACCTGAGTTTCATTCGTACTTGTCTTCTCTGAATCATCCAGATCATCTTCATCAAAGAAATCTTGTTCATCCAGAGTGTCTCCTACTACCGTAACATCTAAATCATCGGATTTCTCTTCATGATCAAATGTATAAATTGTATGCCCGCCATAAAACGATTCATTCTCTTTTTCCTCTGCAATCGTTTCCAAAATCGTTTGAGTATCAGAAAGTTTTGTTTCTGATGCAGAGCTTTCATCTTTTGTCTGCCCAAAGCCTGAAAATTCTGAAACATCTGATTTAACATCACTCGCTGTTGTTTTTTCATCCGTTTCGACTTCTGAAGCAAAATTCGTGACAGATGTCATTTCGCCTTCTTCGACTTCTGAAGCAAATTTCGTGACAGATGTCATTTCACCTTCTTCGACTTCTGAAGCAAAATTCGTGACAGATGTCATTTCGCCTTCTTCGACTTCTGAAGCAAATTTCGTGACAGACGTCATTTCGCCTTCTTCGATTTCTGAAGCAAATTTCGTGACAGACGTCATTTCACCTTCTTCGATTTCTGAAGCAAATTTCGTGACAGACGTCATTTCGCCTTCTTCGATTTCTGAAGCAAATTTCGTGACAGACGTCATTTCGCCTTCTTCGGCTTCTGAAGCAAATTTCGTGACAGACGTCATTTCGCCTTCTTCGGCTTCTGAAGCAAATTTCGTGACAGCTGTAACAGCAGATAAATTCTGATCATCAGAGTCATCCTTCTGAGATTCGCCAATCAGTTTCGTTACCTGTGTTGTATCAATATTCTGAATTTGTGCCTGATCATTATCATTGGTTTCTTCAAATAAAAATTTCAGGATTGTTCCAGCTTCAATGACCTGTCCGGAACTCAATGGACTTTCTTTATGAACCAACACACCATCTATTTTTGTTCCGTACGAACTTAAATTCTGCAGAACAGCTCCATTCTCCGAGACTTCTATATAAAAATGCTTTCCGGAAACATCTTCGTTAAAAACACGAATATCAGCAGAACGGGATCGTCCAACCAAATTTCGCCCAGGTTGAAGCAGGAACTCATTTCCTGCATTCTTTCCTGCGGTTATCTTAAGAAAAAAACTCATTTTTCTAAACCTCCATTATTTTCCAATGAATGAAAACAGTGCAGTATCTTTTACACTCAAAATCACAGGTACAACAATGATTATAAACATTGAGGGAAGAATAAACAATGCCATTGGAATAATCATCTTGACCGGTGCTTTTGCTGCCTGTTGTTCCGCTCTGGTATATTTCACACGGCGCATTTCTGCTGCCTGAATTTTCATGATTTCAATAATGGATGATCCGCTATCCATCCCGAATGCAATCGCAGAAACAAAACGGCTGAATTCCGTAACATTGATTCTCTCCTGCATATCTTTAAGAGCATCCGTTCTGGTTTTTCCCAATTCTACTTCATGAAGAAACAGCTTAAATTCTTTGCGCAGACAATCCTCTTCACCCGATGTCAGAAGATACCTGACAGCTGCACTGAAATCCAAGCCGGCATTCATGGAAGATGAAATCAAATCAATTGCAAAGGGAAGATGATGCATGATCTCATTTACACGTTCCTCCGCAAGTTTACTGATATAAACAGGCGGGTAGAGCACCCCCACCAAGGCAAAAATAAAAGCAACCAGCAGCTGCAATACAGGACTCAGTGGAACTGTCAACATCACAAGAAAACCAACGATCCCGGCAAACAGAAAGAAAAATATTTGTGCAGCATAAACATCTTCGACTTCAATCTCAATATCTGCTTTTCGGATGGAATCTTTTATTTGTTCACTCTGTTTTGGAAACATTCTCTTCAATGTGTTGCCAGCCCCATAAGAAAACAGGAAGATTCCCCCGCCAAAAATCCTGAACAGTGCCGGAACTCTATTGGAATTGGATTCTGTCGATTTGGGAATCATACTCTTGAATGCCCAGAAAATACAACAGACTGCTGCAAACACGATAATACTGACAATCAAACTTTGTGTATCCATAACGCCTCCAATTAAAATTTTACTTTGGTGACCTGTTTAATAACAATAAAACCAATGGTCTCAATGGTAATCACAGTTCCGATTGCCAGCCACCCCCACTTCGTTGTAAACAGCGGAGTCATCAGGTCTTTATTCAAAATATACAAAATCAAACAGGCTGCAAATGGAGAAAGTGAAATACAAATAGCTTCAAATTCAGACTGGGTGATCATTGTCTTCAGTTTATCAAAAAATGCAGTTCTCATTCTCATCGTTTCAACAACATGATCAAGAACATCCGCCATACTGCCGCCAGTACGCATCGTCACACAGACTGTCGCTGAAAATAATTGCAGATTCTCACTCTTAATCCGCTTATTCAAGCGTTCGATAGATTCAACCAAATCAATACCAAGACGATGTTCTCGCAAAACAATCGTAAACTCTTCATTAATCGCTCCGCCAACTGTCTGGATCGCCATTTCAATCGCACTGGGCAACGCGATCCCCGCCCGGAGACTGTTGGCTATCAATATCGTAAAATCCAACATCCCCATTTCAAACTCATCATTTCTTTTCTTTATCTTCTTGTCAATCGACCATTTCGGTATATGGTATGCAATCACCATGAGCACTGCACATATCGGAAGCCCCCAATAAAAATTAAAAATAATCACCAGGGCTAATGTCACAACTCCAATAACCATAGACAAAGAATACCGGAGCTGCTGAAGACGCTGCGGTTCTATAAATCTCGCCATCGGATCATCCACAATAGCATCTTCTTCCTTCTTGACCACTTTTTTCTGAAAGAAAAATTCCGGTAGAAAAACACAAGAAAATACAATAACAGAAAGAAAAACGATTCCCAGAACGATCAGTTCATTGAGATTCTGCATCATTTGCCTCCTACAACAACTTTATTGTTCTTTGAAAACATTGACAGGTCTATCTTCAAACGTCCTCTTTGTCTCAAAACTTCTACAAATCGCGGAATATTTCCTGTCGCTGCAAAATAACCCGTTACCTTGCCGTTTGAATCCAGACCTTCCTGCTGAAATACAAAAATATCCTGCATCGTGATCACATTTCCTTCCCGACCGACAACCTCGGAAATCTGGGTAATCTTTCTCGTCCCGTCTATCAAGCGGCTTTGCTGAATAATCAAATTGACCGCTGACGCAACCTGTTCACGAATCGCACTGACCGGCAACTCATAACCGGCCATCAACACCATATTTTCAAGACGGCTGAGAGCATCCCGGGGACTGTTTGCGTGAATCGTTGTCAATGATCCGTCATGTCCCGTATTCATTGCCTGAAGCATATCCAATGCCTCTCCGGAACGACATTCTCCAATAATAATCCGGTCCGGACGCATACGAAGAGAGTTTACCAACAAATCCCGGATCGTAATTCTTCCGCGGCCTTCGATATTGGATGGACGGGATTCGAGACGAACCAGGTTCCGGTGACTTAATTTAAGTTCCGCTGAGTCCTCAATCGTTACAAGCCGTTCCTCAAGAGGAATAAATTGACTGAGAACATTCAGCAGCGTAGTCTTACCGGAACCGGTACCTCCGGAAATAATAATATTCTGTCTGGCCTTTACGGCTTCCGCCATAAAGGCTGCCATATCTTTTGTCAAACTGCCAAAATTAATAAAATCATCTGTCGTCAATTTCCTGGACGCAAATTTCCGGATCGTGATGGATGCACCATCCAATGCCAATGGCGGAATCACCGCATTCACACGGGAACCATCCGGCAATCGGGCATCTACCATGGGACTCGCTTCGTCAATATGACGACCTAAAGGTTCTACAATTCTTTGAATAATTGATATAAGATGACGTTCATTGAAAAAACGGATCCCCGTTTCATAAAGTTTACCGTGTTTTTCTACAAAAATCAAATTGGGACCATTCACCATAACTTCATCAATATCAGGTGCCCGCAGCAATGAGGAAATCGGTCCGTAATTAATTAATTCATCTATTAAGGCTTCTTTGAAAATTTCTACTGGAACTGAGCGGGGCAGTTCATGCCATAACTCCCGGAGAACCTTGTTCAATGTCCGTTCAAGACTCTTCCGGGTTTCTTCCTTCTGCATTTCATTGACATTGATCTTCATGTCCACCAGATGCATTCCGGTCAAAACGCGTTCATGAATCCGGCGTTTCAGAGCCATCATATCATCTGAGTAAAGCAGATTGGCACTTTTATATTCGTGAAGGAGTTTTCCAGTAATCATGTTGGTGCGGAGTGCGGCATCAATCTTCGTATATCCGGTTTCAACAGTTTCCGGTTCACCTTCCACTGCTTCTTCCGGAGACAGAACGATATCGTAGCCCGCAATACGGATCCGTTGACCAATCGTGATTTTCTCCTGTGATCCAATCTTGGTATTCCCAAGATATACACCCGTCGAACTGCCGCAATCTTCAATAAAAAATTGATTGTTTGCAGTCGTAATTTTAGCATGACGACGTGATACCTGGGCTGATGCCAAAACAATGTCACAAGCAGAATCTCTGCCGATCATCCAACTGCTGCGATCCATATTGAGCTGTATATTCTTTACAGCTTCATTCTGTCCTTTAATAACAAGATACATGAAAAACTCCTTGAGCTGAAAATGGTTAAATTACCATCTCCAGAACTCGTACCATTTACCTTTATACTTATCACGATTATTCTTGTAATCGCGATCTTTCTTGTCTTCTGCCTGTTTCATCTTTTCAAGCTCAAGTGCAACAGGGTCGATCGCTCCGGATTTAACCATCGGACGAACACAGATCAATGTGATAACCTTATCGTTGATAAAGGTGTCATTGTCCTGAGAAATCAACCATTTGAAAACAGGAATGTTGCGGAGATAAGGAATAGATCCTGTAGCTCCGGAGGTCTGAATGAAGTTGTTCAAACCGCCAAGGGCAATGGTTTCTCCAAGCTTACACTGAATAGAGGTCTGATATGCTGTCTGAGCAATCTGATAATCTTCACCATATTCAGGGGCTGTGGGATAGCTGATGGACTGGTCTATATCAAGAGAGACCGTATCCTTTCCAAGAAGTCCGCCCTTGAATTTAATGACCAAACCGGTTTCAACTTCGGTCAGATTTGAGCCGGTTGTAACAACTGTTCCGCTGCCATTATTCTTAACACCGGAAGAAATCCAGACTTTACGTCCGTCATGAAGTTTGTGGGTCTTGGAAGATTCATTGCTCTTGAAGGTGATGAACCCGGAACGTCTTGCACGGGTAATTCCGTTCTGTCCAAGGAATCCAAGGGTTGCTGCAAGACCGCCTTCAATACCAACACCGCCGGAACTTCCACCGCCATACTGAGTCGGTGTGTGTCTGGTACGGACAAAGTTAAGGGCACCGGCAATATCCATTCCACCTTTAAGAAGGTTTTCAAAACCTGCAACATCTACACCAAGCTTCTGGAGATCTTTTTCACTGATAGCAACCTGAACAACGTCAAGCTGAAGCATGATGGGAACAACCTGAATGTTCACGTAAGCAGGAACTTTGAAACCATTGTTGTCATTGTTTTTATTGACGGAAAGCCAGGGCTGAGCTGCCAGGACAGAGTTGATCAGCTTGACATCTGCATCACTGTAAACTGTACCGGTGATCGTCAGCATATTTTCGGTCGGTGCAATGGAGATTTCTCCGGGCTTGGATTCCTGTCCTTTACGGACAATTTTGAAACCGACTTTTTCAAGATTTTTCTGCAGACCGTTCAGAACGTCAGCTGTCGGACGGAATGTACTGTAGTCAACAACTACATTGCCATAGGCCTTGACAATCTTGTTCTTCAGTTCATATTCTCTGATCTTGGAAATTTCACCTTCAATGCTGATTTTTCCATTCCGGGGAGGATTCACTGTCAATCCTGCCATTTCTTCAAGATCATTCTTCAATGCATTGTATTTTGCTCTCAAATCATCTTCAACAGTGACTTTGTAGACCTGAGACATACCGCCTCCGCGAAGCAGAATATCGGTAAAGCCGTTTTCTTTTCCGCTGATGCTGAACTGTCTGCCGTCACTAGACTGGACTTTGACTTCAACAACACTCGGTTTGCTCACATTGATAGAGGTGATTTTGAACGGAACGTCATCCGTTACAATTTCACCTTTCACAATACGAAGAACCTTTTCGTCTGCTGCGAAAAGTGTGGACACCATGCCGATAACGGCAAGGAACATACTGAGTTTTCTCATTTTTCTCTTCCTTTTCTTGTTTTAGGTTTTTATTTTTTTATTTAGGACCGATGGGAACTTCCACCATTTCGATACCCTGAATCATTTTCTCAAAGACTTCTGTCTTAACCATCTTGGCTTCTTTACGGTCAAGGTTGGCATTATCATACGGACGGCGTAAGGCAGGAGATAATTCGATGCCGTTTGCTTGTGCACTCACAATGATCTGCGCTTCTGCAGGCGACAGCGCAAGAACGAACTGATCGCCGCCCTGCTGCTGATTGCCATCCAATGCCAGAATCTTGACACGGGGCATCAAGACTGTTGTCACTGTCTGAGACCGCTTATCTGCCTTGGATTCGACTTCATGTTTTTCCGCTTCCCGCGGCTTCACTTTGAAAGTCGCAATAATGGCAATCTCATCTCCGGGACGGAGACGGCTGGTAATCGCACCGCCATTCAAACTGACAGGAATACCCCATTCACCATCACCAACCATGTCACTGAGTCCTTTGGAAACTCCAATGTTGTCAAGAACCAGATAATCGCCTTCTGATACAGCAGTTAATACTTTCTGATTCAAAATCACAGAGCGCTGATTCCAGAAAACTGCCTTGGAAGGTGCCGCAGTCCGGGGAATCACTTTTTTTCTCAACGAACTGATGTTGATCACTTCGCCGGGGGATAATGATCTGGAGACTACAACAACCTCTACCATCTCTTCTCCCGCCATAGGAGTCTTCTGTGCAATCAGACGGTTCACAGCAAAAACTGCCGCCAGCGCCAATACAACTGCCAATACCAACGGTATTACATTCTTCTTGTTGTCTGCCATTCTTTTCTTTTCCTTTTCTTCATTTGCTAATGTTAGGCAGGCTGTTCTTTTTACCATCCCTTGCAGGATGCCAACTGTGTGCAAAGGTATTCATAACTTCTCCCGAACCCTGTTGCTCTCTTTACTCCTTTTTTTCAGCGGTTCATCTTCATTTTTAAAGAATTTAATGCTTCTTTCGCTTCTCTATATCCGAATTTCTCAGCCTCATTATACTTTCTTTCTGCTGAGTTGAAATATACTGTCCGCTCATTACCATAAGAATTCTCTCCCTTCAGCTCATAACACTGTCCCGAAAGATAACAGGCTTCTGCATAATATTTTACATCTTTTTTCGGAACCATTAAACAGTAATTCAGCGCCTTATCATTATTTTTTTCCGCACCGCCTCTGCCTTCCATGTGATAACGCGCCACCTTCAAAAGACAACGGGAGTCATTCTGTTCCAATCCGATCTTAAAACATTCCAGCGCCGCTGCATACTCTCCATTATCATCATACTGTTTGCCTAAGGAATAATTCGCTTCAGGATGACCCGCTTCAGCTGCCTCCACCAGATATTTCCGGGCATTTTTCCGATCCTCTTCCGGAGGATTCACATCCAGTCTGTGATGCTGAGAAATGTACCATACCCTGTACTTCGCATCAACATTCCCTGTCTTCACTGCCTCTTTATATCTGTCATAGGCGGCTGTGTATTTCCCTTCTTTATATAACCGTTCTGCTTCCGGAACAGGAACAGGCTTGTATTTTTTCTTCTCCGAAAGTTTTATATCATGAAAATACTCCTCTCCGGGAGATAACGCTTTTACCGAAAAATCTTCCGACCGGTAACCTTCCGCTCTCATCATAAACTTATACTCTCTGAACGGTTCCACCTCTATCTCATATTTTCCATCTTCCTTTCCAGACTGTGTTACTACGTTCCCATCTTTCAAAAGTTCAGCTCCGGGAACATTACTGGAAACTCTTATATGCGCTTTCCGGAACACCAGATCTTTTATATCAACCTGTAAACTTCCGCTCTCATAATCACGCTCGCCAATGAGACGTTTTTCTTCACAGCCTGGTACCTCCACACTTATCGTATACCTCCCAGGGTCGATCGAAACTTCCATCTCTTTGGAATAGAGTACTTTCTCTTCTTTTTTGACAGAACCTCCAGAAGCACTCTCCCCCTTGATTTTCAATGCTATCTCTTTCCCAGTCAGCCATTTTTCAACTTCCGGTACGACAGACAAGTTTAATACAATTTTACATTTATTCAGTTTTGCAAGCTGGATTGGATCAGGGATCACCGGTACCGGTTTATTCCCGTCAAGCCAGGCAGTCTTCATTGCCTCATCGATCAAGTCACTCCATTCCGGAACCTCTGTATATTTCCCTTCCTGATATTTCCTCTCAAATTCCGCACCGGCATACAACATTTTCAATTTCAATTCAGCACGATGGAACGATTCCCGGCTGAAATATCCCTTGACCAGCAAAATGCTGAATACTGAAACAATCAGTGCAAATACTCCATACTTGCAAATCTTTTTGATATTTTCCCGTTTCAGTTTGAACTGAAAACGCGGTGGTTCACGATCCAATACGATCCCGCCGGGCTTGTTGACAACTGCCTTGACCTCATCCGCACTCGTAACAGCAGTCTCTTCCCCTGTGTCACCTTCGATCTCTCGAATCAATGCGGAAACTTCATCACAAAATGACTTCCAGTTCCGTGGACGTTTTTCTCTCTCCTTCGACATCATACGATACACTAAATTTGACACTCTTTTACTCACAACAGTATTTTTTTTCCAGACTTCCGGAACTGGATTCTCAAAAAGCTGCTGTAAAATATCTATCGTACTAATCCCTTTATACGGCTTCTCTCCTGTAAGCATTTCATACATCGTTACCCCAAGAGAATAAATATCTGCACGGCTGTCAACATGCTGCGCATCCCGCGCCTGCTCAGGGGAAACATAAGCAGGTGTTCCTATCAGAATCTCAGGCGCTGTCACATCCACATCATTACTGTCAGCTGTGGATTTGGCTATCCCCAGATCCGCAAGTTTTACAACCATATCTTTCGTCAGCATAATATTGTCAGGTTTGATGTCACGGTGAACGATCTTCCGTTCTTCCCCTACCGCAAGAGCTTCGCCTACACTGTGAACAATCTTCAAAACATCCAGCTCATTCATCGTACCATGCTTTTTGATCAGATTCCGGACAGTTCCACCGTCTACAAATTCCATCACAATGTAATAGATCGAAAGACGTTCATCATATTCCGCATCCATCACATTGATGATATTCGGATGCTGAAGCTGAATCGCAAGTTTCGCCTCCCGCATAAAACGGGTCGCAAACACTGGATTCTTTACCGCAATCTTCGGAAGAAGAATCTTGATCGCACGGCAGATATCAAGTTTCATGTGCCGGGCAAGATATACCTCCCCCATTCCGCCGTGTCCAAGGGGCTTCTCGATCTTGTAACTGCCGCCGATCACGCAGCCCTTCGGCAGAATATAGCGCACACGCTTCTTATGCTGAAGCGAGCTGTCTATACTCGTCGCAGGTGATATATTTCTCGTCGAATCCGTTGTCATCGTCCCGTCTTATCCCGTTTGCCGTCTATGATCTCACCCTTGGAATAACCCGTCTTCCCTACATCTATCCGCCAGATCATAACCTGCATCTTGCGATTCCCTTTATGCCAGACACTGTGTTCCTGCTCCCGTTTGGGCCCTGCAGTAAAACCGATTTTACAAGTCCATCCTTCTTTCCGCATCTGATGACCGAGATAACTCCGTGCATAAGCATAACTGTACGGCAAAGTTCCCGACTCGGTCCACCCGCCGGGAATCTTTTCCACCGCAAAACAGCATAACGCCAATACCAGAAAGGGTAGCAAAACTATCGTTCTCATCTTGACCAACCTATATAGCTTGCATTTCTGTAGTAAGTCGATATACGGCTAGATGGACGATCGGAAGTCGGAACAATAAATTCCCTCCAGTTTCCTAATGCAATGCCATGCCAGTCTGTAGAATCGACATAGGATGTATTACCGGAACGACCGCCATCGCCGCGTCTGGAAAGGATCATGACATTCCCTCCCTTCGCCAGAAGATCAAGATAGTCTTTCCCGGAAGGTTCCGCTGTTTCAGTCTCTGAATAATATGCTCTTACAGATTCAGCTGCCCCCCAGGACCAGCCGGACCGTTTGATACTGCCTTCAATGTGTCCCTGAGTGATTCCGCCCCAACTGTTTGACTCAGAAGAAGGTCTCAGACCGACTGTAGACTTTATTCCTGCTTTGGCGGTTGCTTCTCCTTCCGTATCCAGAAACCAGAATAAATATGGTCCGGCTGGAGTTCCATGACGGTTTGCATTATTCCACAACGTAAAATTCTCTCCATCTATCAACGCCAAACGGGAGATCGAAGTATCCCCAAGCCAGAACAATCCGGATAAAAATACAATATAGATCGGAAGCGTGATCAGCGTTTCCATCATGATAACTCCGCGGGTCTGTCTGAAAAATCTCATCTCTTTACAGCTCCCCTGTTAAACGGATTGTAATTGTTCACAAAATCAGTGTAAGTCGTATTAACGCCAAGCTCTGTTCTGACTGATTCAAGCAAACGCCGGGTTGAAGCATCTATTGATTCCGAACCCCATGCATTTGTTGCGGTATCATTCCATGCACGGGATATCGGAAGCATCACAGCATCCCAATCCTCCTCACAAAGATTCCAAACACCACTTGTATAGCTGGTTGCTGTAACCGTTGCTCCGGGATATCTTACCCGATAGTTGCCATTCGCATCACCATTGAGCCGGATTCCTGCTCTTGCGGCTGAAACAGCCCACATATCACGGCCAATGCCATTAAATGCTCCGTAAAGCCCCCTTGTATCGCCCAAAAGGGAAAAAAATGGATTCACTACAGGTCTTTTCGCTGCAACAACGATACTGCCAGCCTGACCAAAAAAATTCTGATTCAGGGCTGTTCCCAATGTCGGCTGTCCTACAAAAAGATCAGCTCTGCCTGTCGGAACGATACTGGGAAATTGCGCATTGAAATTAATAACAACGGCACTTGTTCTATCAGGACTGATCGTCCTAACAAAAGGTCCATAAATATTACTGATCATACACCCGTAATAAGGATGAGTCCAATAAGTACTGAAACAAGTATAGCTGGCTCTCAAACCGCCCTGGTATCCTCTGTTAAAACTACCATCGGACCTGGGGGGGTCAAGATTCCACCAAGTATTATGCCCTGTTCCCATACTGGCTGAAGTATGATTGGAAAATGCAAGAAAATTTGTTTCACTTGTTTCGTTGCGAAAATATGCTGCTGCCGGAATGGCTCCGCTTACGGCTGGAGTACCTCCAAGCAATAAGGTATAATTCCCTGACGGAATCGGATTGGATGCAAGAACCTGTTGAACAGCAACATTTATATAATTATTGATATTGCCTCGCAAAGAGTTGATCTCAGCGGACATAGTTCTCATTGTTACATTTGCAGTACGTATATCTTCAACGAGATCGTCGTCTACACAATCACGTATTAGGCTCTTAGGTTCATCATGAGATGTCATATGAATTAAAGACTCGGTAAAACTGAGACCTCTATTCAAATTGTCTATAGCTTTAGTACGGCTCTCAGCTTCTTTCGCCTGTGCAGCTCTGTACTCAGATGAAGTTTCATTGCGCCCCCGATTTCTGAATTTCCCAAAATTTGCTGGATTGAACGTGCTGAACACATTGCTTGCATACCAAAAAATGCCTTCTGTCGTAGGATGACAACTCCCAAAATTATACGCCCTGGCAGTTTCCCAATCCAGACTGTGCTGTGTATCAATTGCATTCACCCAAACATCAATAACATAATCCATGTGACGCCTGTTTGTCTGCACATACGTCCAGCTCAGAGCCCGGTTCAACACTGCAATACGGCTCAGCATATCAGCTTGAACAACGGCTCCGGAATATGCCGCGGCATCACAGGCATTTTGCATCTCTATCTTCTGACGGATATTCTCTGACATGGCATAAGTGGAAACACAAATCAGAAAGATAAATAATGACGCCATAACAGTATAGGCAATCGCTATACCGCTGTCGTCAAAAATCAGTTTCTTTGTCATATTTTTAACATGATTCAACATTAAAAATTACTCCATGTACTGATAAAAGGTTTCGCGATCGTGGTCTGCTCATGCAGGATAATACGGGAAGTCCATTCTCCCGGGATATGCCTGACAGCTCCGGACGGAGTACCCTCCTGGATATCCACTCCGCCATTACTCCAATATTTCATCATATTTCCAATAATTTGTCCGGCAAAAGGAACCAGTAACGGAACCTGCATATAAACATCAACGGTATTACTCCAATTTTCGGATGCGTAAGTTACATTCAAAATACCGCCGTCGTCACGCACGGCTCCGGATGCCTGAACTGTATTGCCGCTGCCGGGAGCCGGAGGGGTGATCCCGGGCAGAGAAAAATCATTTTTATCCGTCGGATTCATGAATGCAAGAGGAGCACATATCAGTTCTGCTGCCGAACGGGCAGCTGCCAATTCCAAACCTGCAGGTGCGGTCAATGTGGCTCTTGCAGCACTGTATGCGGCATAATGCACAATCACACGGCTATACCAGATATGAGCAAACTGTACTACACCCAGCGATAAAAGCAGAAGCACAGGCAGACAGATAATTGATTCCATCAGCACTGAGCCCTTTTCACTTTTTATACTGTTTTTACCTGAGAACAATCGCATTGATCAACAACCCGCACCATGTTCCGGCAGCAATCGCAACTCCAAAAGGAATCCGAACTGCCTCTTTATTTTTCGGCGGAAGATTTTTCCGTCCTTCCACCCTGTCATAATGAATACAGCAGCAGCATTTGAAAAAGTGTTTCAACCGGCTGCTGTCAAGACGCCCTTTTATGATCATGATAACACCAAGAATCAATCCGAACACTGTTGCAATGATCATAATCGGAAAAATCGTTGCAATCATGGGAAATACCGGTTTATATCCAACCAGACATCCCACAGCAAAAAACATTTTTACATCTCCTGCCCCTGCGCCCCGCAGCAAAAACGGCAACAGCAAAAACGCTCCGCCAATAAGTCCGCCAATCAGACCGTTGACGATGCCTTGTGTACCGCCCAGTGCGAAGCGCATGATCAGGAAAACTACCGCACCCCCCAACGTAAGATAGTTGGGAAGGCGACGGTAGTAACTGTCATACCACCCTAACACGGTCAGCCATATCGTAATTATACTGAATGTAAGGTAGTATAACATTAATTAGTTTCCTCGTCCACCCTCAGGGGCTTCACTTCTCGTTATTTCTTCATCAACCGTTTTTTTAACATGCTCACTTGAGATTACGATGTTAGCATCATAAGTAACATCGGCTCTGTTGAGAGAATCGCGACCTTTTGTTGAACGTCCACCCATGAAATGACCAAGAGTACCGAACAATTCAGATGCATAACCGCCAAATGCACTAATTGCAACAACTGCAACAGCAGCGATCAGCAATGCGACCACGATATATTCCATCATGACGGCACCGGTTTCTTCTCCGAGCAGACGACGGAGGACGCGACCCAAGAAGGAGTTCTTGGCTTTCATAAAGTTTCTCTTTTTCATTTTCCCTTTTCCTTTCCTTGTTTTGTTGGTTTACGGGAATTTTTCTTACGTACTATCCTATCTTCAATGACAATCCCCTGACTGTCATTGCGATTTTACGATCATGGATAAGGCATGGAAACGAGATTCAGCATCATATTGTAATGCTGAACGAACGCTGTTCCCAATCGTCCATAAGCTCCGGAACGTGTATTTTTATCCTCTTCAAATTGCACATTTCCGCTGTTATCAAGCTGATACACAGCTTTATCAGTAAAATCCGGGAAACAAAAATGAGCAGCCAATGCCAAAACGACAAAGAAGCAGAGGTTGAGAACAATGTATTCCATCATCACAGAGCCCCGTTCAGAGGTTACATTTTTTTTGTTCATTGATTTCATTTCAAACCCTTCTCTCAATTTTGTTTTCACCTTTTAGACGATAATCATCCGTTAATCTTGGCAACAAATGAAAAAATTTTTGATTTTTTTGTGTATTGTGTTCAAATTTCCAATATATTCATTATTGCTGTTTATAAAATCATTTACCCCTGCTGCGCAAAAGTTCAAGAACATATTTTCATCGTTAAATGTTTTATTTAATGAATAGACTTGGAGAAACGCCTCGAAGCTTTTTTCAAAATATTCATCATAAGATTTTGTGTGTTCTGCCATAAATCGCAATCCTTATATTTTGATTTAGTTTAGTTCCTGCAATCAAAAGAGACTTTCTTTTTTGAAAAATGACATTTTTTGAAGAAAAATCAAAAAAAATCCGCGATAATCCATTGTTGGACTTCGCGGCTGTAAAATTGGATTGATACAGTTTTTCAAGGCACAAAGAATCCATGTCTTGAAAATCAGAAAAAGAGTGGAGTTTGCGACCGGAAAGACTTTGGTCGGGTAGAAGCCAGCCTTTATTTTTAAATGCTTGCTTGCTTGCTTGCTTGCTTG
>JAFVTF010000125.1 GCA_017503375.1 Lentisphaeria bacterium
GTTACCCAAGAGAAAAATTTTTATTTCTTTTGAGAAATCGGTCGGTAATAACCAAAAATGCCTCCGTACACTCAGTACACTCCGTTTTCTCCGTACGAAAATGTGCTTTCAAATTTCAGGTTTTGCAACAGCCCCATCTTTAAATCCGTACGAAAATGTGCTTTCAAATTTCAGGTTTTGCAACAGCCCCATCTTTAAAGTTGAAACAGCAGAAGGATTTACCAACCTGTATGGGGAACAGCGCTTTTTGAAAAAGTGATTTTGTCAAATACAGCAAACAAGGAACAGAACAAAGAAATAATGTTATTCTGCAAATTCAGTCATGAACCATCAAAAAATTCAGTGATTCTGTACAGTCCTTGGATTTTTATGGGATATCTGTGTAAAAAACTTTAAAAAATCGGACTTTTTCTGTTTGAACTTTGTATTTGCGGGTGTATATTAACAACCGTAAAACCGTGTCTTAATTTTAACTAAACCTCAGGAGGGTTACAAAATGATTAAGCAACTGAATGCAGCTCCGGATCATGCCAAGCTTGTGGCATGGGTCAACGAATGGGCTGAACTCTGCGAACCGGAAGCCATTTACTGGTGTGACGGTACCAACACAGAATATTATGGTCTCTGCGACGAAATGGTCAAATCCGGTCTCGCTGTCAGACTCAACAGCAAGCTCCGTCCGGACTGCGTCCTCTTCAAGAGTGACCCGTCTGACGTTGCACGTGTTGAAGCACGTACCTACATCGCTTCTGAAAAGAAGGAAGATGCCGGTCCGACCAATAACTGGATCGACCCCGTTGAACTGAAAAAAGAAATGCGCGCTCTCTACAAGGGCTGTATGCATGGCAGAACCATGTATGTCATTCCTTACTCCATGGGTCCTGTCGGTTCCAACATTGCAAAGATCGGTGTTGAAATCACTGACTCCGCATACGTTGTGATCAACATGCATGTCATGACCCGCGTCGGAAACGCTGTTCTCGACGTTCTCGGCAAAGATGGCGAATTTGTCCCCTGCATCCACTCCGTTGGTAAGCCCCTCGAAAACGGTGCTTCCGACAACGGAATCTGGCCCTGCGCTCCCATGGACAAGAAATACATTGCACAGTTCCCCGAAACCCGTGAAATCTGGTCATTCGGATCCGGTTACGGCGGAAACGCAATCCTCGGTAAGAAATGCCTTGCTCTCCGTATTGCAACCGTTCAGGCTCGCGACGAAGGCTGGATGGCAGAACACATGCTCATCCTCAAGCTTACCAACCCCGAAGGCAAGGTCAAATATGTGACCGGTGCATTCCCCTCTGCTTGCGGTAAAACAAACCTCGCTATGCTCATCCCGACACTCCCCGGCTGGAAAGTCGAAACCATCGGTGATGATATCGCATGGATGAAGTTCGGCAAAGATGGCAGACTCTATGCTATCAACCCCGAAAACGGTTTCTTCGGCGTTGCTCCCGGAACCAGCATGCACTCCAACAAGAACGCTATGCTCTCCTGCGCCAAGGAAACAATCTTCACCAACTGCGCTCTCCGTGAAAACGGCGACATCTGGTGGGAAGGTATCGAAGTTCCCCTCGAACCCGGCGAAAAACTCATCGACTGGAAGGGTAACGTCTGGGAACAGGGTCAGGTCGATGCAGATGGCAACAAAGTCAAAGCTGCTCACCCGAACGCCCGTTTCTCCGCTCGCGCAAAGAACTGCCCCGCAATTGCTTCCAACTGGGAAGATCCCAACGGTGTGCCCATCGACGCATTCCTCTTCGGCGGACGCCGTCCTTCCACACTTCCTCTCGTTTACCAGTCCATGAGCTGGGAACATGGTGTGTTCATCGGTTCCACCGTCGGTTCCGAAGTTACAGCAGCAGCTCTTGACGTCAAGGCCGGTACTGTCCGCCGCGACCCGTTTGCAATGCTGCCCTTCTGCGGATACAACATGGGTGACTACTTCCAGCACTGGCTCGACATCGGTAAGGTCGAAGGCGCAAAGCTGCCCAAGATCTTCTGCGTGAACTGGTTCCGCAAGACCGCCGATGGCCGTTGGCTCTGGCCCGGATTCGGCGAAAACAGCCGCGTCCTCAAATGGATCTTTGAACGCTGCGATGGCGAAGGTAAAGCTGTCGAAACCCCGATCGGTTTCATGCCCACCACCGATGCTATCGACCGTTCCGGCATCGAAAACGAAGTCACCGATGCTGACATCGCTGAACTTCTCACCTTTGACAAAGAAGGCTGGAAGAACGAACTGGCTATGATCAAAGAACACTACAAGAAGTTCGACAGACTTCCGAAGGCTCTTGCTGATCAGCTCGCTCAGCTCGAAGAAAGACTTGCAAAGTAAGCCTTTTCTGCTGAAATCCAAAGCTGCTGCGGCCATCCGGTACGCAGCAGCTTTTTTTATAAAGAGGCAACTTCAAAAATCCGGCAAAAGATTGACTGAAAAAAGATTGTTGATGAGCTGGAAATTACAGTTTGAGTGCGGCAACCATCCTCCTTCACTGAAGCTGCAGAGAACGAGCAGGAAACGCTCCTTTTGCTGATCGCAACAAGGATTTTCTGATGAATAAATTATGAACCGGATATCACAGGAATATTGCCAGTCTGAACAAGATCAACTTCCAGTAATTTTTTAACAACCAATTCCGGATTCCGGATTTTATTTACCAACTGTCTGTAAGATTCAATTCCGATCAGGAAAGGATGCTGCTCCACCGATGCTACGGGGAAGACATCGCTGATCCCCTGAATATTTCCAAATCCGCAGACGGCTATTTTTCCGATCCAGTCTATTTTCTGAGAATTCATACTCTGAATCATCCGGTAGGAATCATCATCAGAGCATGAGACAAAGGCGGTAACGTCCGGATATTGTTTTCTGATCCGCCGGAGAATAATATTTGTTTCGGAAACAGAATTTTCGTTCAGAATAAAAGTTCTTTCCCGGTAATCTGTAATATTATATTCTTTCATTACATCATACATTCCTCTTAAACGGTCCGGATTGTTCCATATCTGGAACAGAATCACGATATTGCGGTGTCCGCAGCTCAGGACCTCTTTCATAATCTTATATCCGCCGGAATAAGAATCACAGGACACATATTCCGGGTATGTTGTATTCCCGAGCCGGTCTTCAAGATAAATCACAGGAAGTCCTTCATCAGGAAGGATCCCAAATCCGGAAGAAATGATACCGTTGATTCCAATAGATTTGGCATTTTTCATGAGGCTGGAGATTTGCCCCAGCTCCGGAGCGGCAATACTGACCAGGGAATTATCCTGAAGCGCAGCGGTTTGAATTCCATTGGCAATTTTTGCATAAAAGCGGACATCTACACTCATAATAAGCAGGATATGATGATTCGGGTATTTGAAGGTTCGTCTGACAACGGTTCCGCCTCTGCCCCGCTTCCGTTCCAAATATCCTTCTTCAACAAGAATGGTAACAGCTTTATTTGCAGTTTTTTTGTTAATTGAAAACATGTCTGCCAGTTCATATTCTGAAGGAAAGCGGGATCCAACCGGATATGTTCCTTTTTGCAGTTCATTTTTGAGAACCAAAATCAGCGGTTTTATTTTATCAACCATAGTAGCCTCCTGTTGTTATTATAATATAGCACATAGTTATAAATGGGTCAATAAAATCTAAAAAAAAATATTGAAAAAATATTGACATTTATTGTATTTTGATGTATAATAGTCATGGAAGGGAAACATAATAAGTGGGTTATTTTGTTTTTTTTCATCAAAGGAAAGCAAAAGAAAAAAAATGACTCCCCATTGAATAATATTTTGTAAGTCAAACTTATTTAGAAAGGAGGCAACGATGAACAGTTGTCAGAAAAAGAAGATTTTCACGCGTTTTACACTCATTGAGCTGCTTGTTGTGATCGCAATCATTGCGATTCTTGCAGGAATGCTTTTGCCGGCATTGAATTCCGCTCGGGAAAAAGGACGTTCTGCGAGTTGTAAAAACCAATTGAAGCAAATCGGCTTGGGCTTTGCACAATATCTTGCAGAGTATGACGGTTTTTATCCGATTTCCAGGAATGGAAAAGATTCCAGCAGCGGAACCTATTACTGGCCCAATGCAATTGCACCTTACATCGGGCATACGGCTGAAATCAAAGAGAGTGGAACACTGGCTCCCGACTTTCTTCTCTGTCCCTCCATGGCGGGAAAAATCACTATTAATGACCGTTACACTTTGGCATACGGATGCTCTTATCCCTATAACGTACAGTGCTTCGGAGGAAATGTTGCAAATTTGGGAACTGCAGGCAACAACTATGTAAAAAAAGTTGACCAGCCCAGCAATGTGCTTCTCAATGCAGACGGCTGGTACAGCTTTTATAATGAGTCTCACCGACGCTTTGGACACATTGAATTTTCCGGAGAACCTTATAAACAGATCTGCTACCGGCACTCCATGAAATCCAATGTTCTCTGGGCTGATTCTCATGTATCTGCTGAAGGTTGGAGCCGTTTGAATGTTCAGGGATATCAATTCGGCTATTTCCCCTGGAGAGCACAATCTCAAGTTTCTCAGGTTCAGCCTGTTTGGGGCCCCATCTCCGACTATACTTACGGTTATTCACCCTATAACTGAAACTTAAACATAAGGAAAGAAAATGACTATTTTCAAGAAAACTGCCCTTACAATTCTTATTGGGATTACCGGACTGGCTCCGTCTTATTCCGTCTTCGCAGCCCCCCCGGGCCAAGTAACAGAAGATGCTCTGAAAACGGTGGAACTGGTCCCGGTAAAATTTGAAAAAAAAACTGTTCATGCACCTGTCAGAATGGTGGAGAACGGCAAACTCAAATTTGCCATTGTTGCTGATCTTCAGGCAGAAAAACGGATGCGCAGCAAAAATAAAACTGAGCTGAGTATCACTCCGGCAATTGAAATTCTGAAAGAAGCGATCCGGAAATGTACCGGCACAGAACCTGCTGTTCTTGATGTGAAAGATGCAGCAAAAGCTCAATTCCTGATCGTTGTCGGCGATAATGAAATCACCCGGAAAAACGGGATCGATGTTACAAAGCTCCCTCCTCAGGGTTTGGCAGTAAAAACCTTTGACCGCGGTATCATTCTTGCAGGGAACGACTCTTCTCTGATTGCGGGTTACAATATGAAACCGCTGGAAGCAAGAGGTTCCAGCACCGGAACAAAATATGCGGCGTATGATTTTGTGGAACGTTTTCTCGGAGTCCGTTACTTCTTCCCCGGAGAATATGGAACGATCTGGCCGGAGATCAAAGATCTGACTCTTACCCCTGTTTCCTACACGGATGCCCCTTATATGGACGGCAGAAACGGGATCTTTTATCTTGGTGACAGCATCCGCAAGCCTGCTTCCAAGAAATATTGGGAGCCTTATCTCGGAAAATTGAATGATACAGATCATCTTTTCTGGGATCGCTGGCGTATGGGAAGAACCATCCCCGGAGGCGGAACTCACTGTCCGTTCCCGGAAAAAATCGCAAAATCTTATCCGGACAAACTGGAAACGATTTTTTACAAATCCCCCGCCGGAAATCTCTGGTACAACCCCAAAGCTCACATTGGAAATTACTATGATCCGGTCAATTTTGCGTTTGCGGATCTTCTGATCGAATCTGCCAAGAAGTTTTATCAGTCCGGCGGAAAAATCGATGAAGGCGGATTCTCTCATGCCTGCAACTCCACCTACTTCTCCTTCGGGATCTGCGATACGCTTCTGCCGGATACAGAACTGATCAGCCACCCCATCGTGAAAAAACTCGGTCTGATGACAGAAAAGGATCTGAAACGTTACGGCAAAGCTGGCACAAGCAGTTCTGCTGCAATGGCTAATGTATACGGAAGACTTCATCAGTATCTTGCAAACAAACTGAAAAAAGAGATTCCCGGAACCAGTCTTTACATCATGGCATATTATAATGTTCAATATGCCGCCGATGATCCCCGCTGGACCCTGCCGGACAACACGGAAGTGTTCCTCTGTCTGGGCGATATTCCCAACAAGATCCGCAGTCCGAAAAAACGGGAATTCATTCTTCAGGTAACGAAGGAATGGTATGAATCACTGGGCAACCGTCCGGTGCAGGGACTCTGGCTTTATACGGGCACGAATCCCTTTGTTCAGGCGGTCAACGGGGAAATGGTTGGAGATATTCCGAAAGTTCTCGGAAAATACTTTGGCAGAACCACCATGTTCTTTGACCATTGCATCAATGCGCCGGGACATATCTGGCATTACTACTACTCCTCTTATGCGGCATACCGGTCCATGTGGAATCCCAACTGGGATGCAGCCGCAGCAATTGATGCCCACTGGGAACCGTTCTACGGCAAAGAAACAGGAAAGATCCTGCGGGAGTTCCATCAGCTTCTCCGGGATTGCTATATGAAATACGCACTGAACGCGGAGGGGTCCTCAATAAATGTGGTTTATCCGATGCCGGAACTGCTGAAAATGGAAAAACTGCTCGCCCGGGCACAGGCATCCGTCAAGCCCGGAACCGTGGAAGCTCAGCGGCTGAAACTGTTTATGGCTCCCTGGAAAAAGGCCATTGAATCCGTGAAAAACCAGCTCGCTTATGAACGCCCGGTTTACAGCGTTTATCAGCTCCTCCGCAGAGACAAAGTCACCGTCGACGGAAAAGGAGACGAAGCGTTCTGGGCAAAAGTCAAGCCCATGAAACTGATGGATCCCAAAGGCAGCAGCACTCCGATCAAATATCCGGCGTCCATCAAACTGGCATGGGATAAAACCGGTATCTACGGTCTCTTTGAAACAAAATATCCCACAACAGTTGATGCAAAACAGGACGTCTTCTACAATGACAATTTTGAAATTTTCTTCTCGCCCGGACTGGGCAAAGAAGTGGAATTTCAGTTTGTTTTTGACCCCCTGAAACAGATGTTCCTCGGCACAAAACGGCATCTGCCCATCCCGCAGCCCTTCGATTCTTTCTGGAAGGCTCCCGGATTCAAACTGGAGTCCAGATACGGAAAAGATTATTGGACCGCGGAATTTTATATCCCCTTCTCCGTATTCAAAACAGAAAATTCTGTTCCTGCTGTTTACGACACCTGGCACTGCAACATTGTCCGGAACAAAGCCGGCAGCAACCGGGAATACAGCGGAACAGCAATGACTCTTGGAAACAACCACAATCTTAATATGTACGGTCTCATTAAATTCGCAGGGAAAGGTGAATAAAAATGAAACTGAAACACATTGCAGCGATTGCACTCACCCTTCTGGCTGGAACCTCTTTTGCACAGGATCACGCGCCCGTCAGAGCAGACGTTAAACAGATCCATGTTTATCAGCCTGACACCTGGGCTGTCCGTCAGGGAGCTAAAATCTCCAACCAGTACAACTCTTATGAAGTGGTTCTTGCGATGAGCAAACCGATGAACGGCAAGCCGTCTCAGACAGAGATCCGTCTCTGGGCAGGGGATTACGGATTTTGTCCTCTGACAAAAAGCTTCCAGTTTGAAGTCAACGGGATCCATATGAGAAAGCTGGCTGTCAAGGCAAGCGATGTCCAGCCCTGGAAAGATGGAAAGAACGCCGGAATCAAAATCGCATTGAATTTTGACGGAAGCAAATTTGATGTAATTTTCTACATGCGCCCGGATTCTCCTGTTCTCTGGGGGATGATCAAGCCCTCCGAAAACACACTGGAAGAACCCACGAAAGCAAGTGTTATATTCACCTGTATTCCCTCCACTCTTGCCAGAAATGAAAAGAAAGTTCCCATCTGGGGAGGTCCCGTATACGGACGTGAAATCGTTACCAATGCAAGAACCTATCCGGCTGCACCCAAAGTCTATCCTCTGGGCAAAGATGATACCTCTTTCATTTTCCGCGACAGCAAATTTGACGGTTCTGCTGCGGACAAGAGCAAAGGTCAGGGACCTGTCTGGCTGCAGATCGATCAGACGAATATCCTCAAAGGAAAGATCCGCTCTGTCAACGAATGGACAAACTGGGTTCAGATCGATTTGAATCCTGCCATGAAAGACTTCAAGTTTGCTCTCTGGCAGCAGCAGTCCCCGATCTCCAATGCGGCATTTGATGCAAAACTGAAAAAGGAAAGTGCTGCATTCACCCGCTGAAGACAATGAAAAAACTTCTTGTTTTTGATCTTGACGGCACGCTGATCGACTCCGTGTGAGGAATAACCGAACCCGGATGGATTTCGGTTTTTCACCGCTGGATCCGAAAATTATCGCCTCCTTTACAGGCGATGGCGCAGTCAAACTGATGGAACGGTCACTGGCAGATGTCCGGCTGACCGTTCCGCCGGAAGAGAGTGTCAGCAGAATGGTTCGCAAAAAATCGCAATGCCGCAAAAAGATTTTTAAAAGGATGGTGGTGTTCTGGGAACTGAACTATAAAAAACTGCTGCCAAACATATTCGTCGGGCAGCAGTTCGTCAGAATAATTTTTATGTTATCCGCGCATGAGAGCTTTCACATTTCTGATTGCTCTGGGGCATGCGAACAGAGGATCTTCCCATCCTTCAAACTCAACAGAAAGATATCCATCATAACCGGATTCATTGATGATTCCGCTGATGCGGTTCAGATCAACATCGCCGTCACCGGTCAAAGCTCCGCGCAGATAGTTTCCGTGGAAGGTCTTGATATAACCTTCTTCCAGAGGCGGAGTGGAACGTTTGATATGGAAGTCTTTGAAATGAATCATGGAGGCAATGGAAATATTGTTCATGACAGCGGAAGCAGGGTCTTCATCGGCGCAAAGGAAGTTTCCGACGTCAAGAGTTGTCCGGAAGTTTGCACGGTTCACACCGAGAACGATACGTTTGACCCGTTCACTTCCCTGTACGTAGAACCCATGGTTTTCGATGCTGGTGGTGATACCGTATTTTGCGGCATAATCAGCCAGTTCTCCGCAGCAGTCGATGAACAGGGGCAGTTCTTTATCGAACTGATCGATTCCTGCTTCCGGAATCGGACGCCATCCACAGTCGTGACGCATTCTCTGAACCCCGAGTTTTGCGCCGATTTCGATCTGACCTTTGACACGTTCCACTTCTTTTTTTACAGCTTCAGCATCCGGCTGAACAAAGTTTGCGCCGATCGTGTAACTGGAAAGATCAAGCCCATTGGCTTTTGCGGTTTCCTTGACAGGTTCAATCAGTGTCTGTTCAGCTGAAAGATCTTTTGCGATTTCAATGTGTTCGGCACCATATTCAGCTGCGAGTTCAATGGATTTCAGAAAATCAATGGTTCCTGCATTGACAGCCTTGCTGAAACTGTAGGAAGTAAATCCGATTTTGATCATGTTTGTCTCCTTATTTTTGAGGTTTGATCAACTTTTTCAATAATATATTTGCTTTGATTTAATTTTCAAGGTTGATTTTCAGAAATCATGAATTAAAGTATCAGAAAAACAACTGAAAGGCAAATTCTTATGAAAAAAATTTTTTTCTCCTTTTTTTCCGTCCTTATATTCACCATCGTATCCGGCTGCTGCAGCTGTCTTGATTGCAGAGCTGAAAAGAAAACCGCCGCTGAAAAACTGAATCTTATTTCCGAATGGATAATAGAAGATCTTCCGTCTGCGACGGCAAAAAAGATCAAACCGGCTCCGAACGCCGCAATTACATTTCGACAGGGAAAAGTTTCCGGCTGTGCCGGAGACAACCGCTTTTTCGGAAATGTCAAAATCGAAGGCAGAAAGCTTACCTTTTCCCATATGGGTATGACCCGTATGATGGGGCCGAATGCCGCTTATGAAGGTCTTTTTATGGAATCATTGAACCAGGTCGCTCAGGTCGCTGTCATTAAAGGAAAAATGTGCTTGCAAAGCAAAGATGGAAAAACTCTCATGGTACTGAAACCAAAGCAGAAAAAGAAATAAAACAGGGGAACCATGTTCCACGATTATGTCATAATTTTCAACCTTCATATCGTCTGGTTCGGACTCCTTCTGATCCTGACCCTTCTTGCGGCGGCGGATATTATTTACACTCAGCGGGATGAAACGGACCGGACATTGCTGTGGCTGCTTCTTCTGGCTACGCAGCCGGTCATCGGTTTCCTGCTGTATATTCTTTTCGGCAGAAGCCGCAAAGATACTGTCGGACGCCGAATTGCATTTTCTGCGGTGGAATTCCGTCGAAAAATCCGCTCCCGGACAAAACGGAAAGATTATTTTTCCGCCATCGCAGAGTTTCTGCCCGATTATTCCCTTTTCAACGATACATACAAGACATCACGCACATTGGATCGGCTGCTTCCGGAAACAATGCCCTTGAAAGGGAATAAAATTGAATTGCTTCACGATGGAACTGATGCGTATCCTGCAATGATCGAAGCAATCAGAAACGCAAAGCAAAGGATTTACTTGCAAAGTTTCATCATTGCCAACGATTCTGCCGGTGAAACCTTGTTTCATGAACTCAGGAAGAAAGCGGAGCAGGACGTGGAAATCCGCGTGCTCTATGATGGATTCGGCAGTTTTTTTCCCTCTTTTTCAAAGCTGTTCCGGAACAGTAAAAAAGATTTGCCGAATTTTCAAATCCGTCCATTTTCTCTTTCCAACCGTCCGGCACAGTGGAATCTGCAATTGCGGAATCACAGAAAACTTCTAATCACGGATTCCGATGTTGCATTCATGGGCGGAATCAATATCAGCCATAAAAATCTTGCTCACCGGAGCGACCGCTTTATCCATGACCTTCATTTCAAAGTGGAAGGTCCTGCTGTTATGGAACTGTTGGCGGTTTTCCTGCGGGACTGGTACTATGTTACAAAAGGAAATGATCCCTGTTTTCACAATTTCACTCCGCAGCTTCCGGAATGGAAGGGGGATACGATCATGCGTGTGGTCGCTTCCGGATTCGGACAGCTCCCGGAAGGCAGCGCAAATGTTTTTCAGACAGCTGCTGCAACTGCGGAAGATTCCCTCTGGATTATCAGTCCGTATTTTGTGCCTGATGCCCCCTTTGTGAAAGCGCTCTGCATGGCTGCTGCGAGAGGCGTGGATGTCCGCATTATTGTCCCGAACCTGAATAACCATTTCTATGTAAAAATGGCATCCCGCAGTTTATATTCCAACTTGCTCAGTTCCGGGGTAAGAATCTTTGAACGGGAAAAGATTTTTGTTCATACAAAAGCAATGCTTGTTGACCGGAAATGGGCTATGATCGGTTCCAGCAACTGCGATATCAGAAGTTTCCGTTTGAATCTTGAATTGGATGCCGTCATCCGCGGAGAACAGATCACAAAGGAACTTTATGAATTTTTCAAGTCAGAGATGGCTGATTCTTCTGAAATCTTTTTATCTGATGTAGAGCAGAAAAACTATCTGATCCGTGTGGTTGAAAACATCTGCGGGTTATTTGCTCCCGTTTTATAAACTGTATCAATGGGGCTTTGATCGTTTTGGGTACAAATGATCAAGTTGAGTCCGCCGGAAGAGATTATGACAACGATTCCGGAAAGACATATTTGAAAGGGCTTACCAAAGCTTGACAGAAAGAATATTCGGTCCTTTTACAGGATTTGCACAAAGAAGAAGAATGACAGGAAAAAATACAGTAACGACCAGAATGATCAGTAAGGCTCTGAAGATTCTCCAAGTTCTGTATTTCCAATTTTTGTTGTTCATAGTTACCTCCGAAATTTAATATAACATCAGAAAATGATTTTTCAAGTGCACTATTCCCCTTTTTGTTTTCCGGAACCTTGCGCAAAGATGATATGAGTTTATGTCATAAACCGTTGAAAAGGCAAAAAAAGCACCTCGTTTGAGGTGTTGCATTATCAAAAATGGTGGTGGGAGATGGTTATCCAAACAGCATCAAACCACGTTCAAAAATGTTGAAAACAGCATTTCTTGAACTGAAAATATCTTCAGACAATACTGCCCATTTGTTGCAAGTTTTCCAAAATCAGAAACTTTCCGGAGATGATTTACGATGTATTCGTCAAGCAGAGTTTGTGTTGAATTACACTTGCCGGGTTCATCCAGTCTCTGGCGGAATGTTGCGGAGGAAGGAACCTTTTTCAAATCGAGAATGGTCTTGAACAAAGAGTCATTGCGATACAAATCAATATCGGTAAAATCGCTTTTGCCGTTTGCCAACAGAGTCACAGCCATTTTGACAATGCTGCTGTGAGAAAATTCTCTGTGTTTTGTTTTTTTGATGTCGTCAAATGTTCCATTTTTTCGAGTCCCATACCGGAAATTTGCGTTCCAATCAAAATATTTCCGTTTTTTGAGTTGACTTTTTCATTACCTTGTGTTATATTAGCCATTGAATCACCTGCTGGGTATTTGGTGTTTTTTAGATTTGGTTTATCATAACATACTTTCTCTCAACAGGTTTTTCAAGTTTTATATCATATAAACCGTAAGTTCTTCACGGTTTATAGTTTAAGGTTAAGCATTTTTTTTTGCTCTCTATGTATACAAAGGTATACAAATAAAAAAAGGGTTTTTACGGTATGAAACTGAAGATAGAGAAAAACAGCAGAAGCGGAGAAGCAGTATACCACCAGATTGCCAATCAGCTGCGGGAGATGATCGCAGATGGAACTCTGCAATCCGGGGACCGTCTGCCTCCGGAACCGGAATTCGCAAAACAGCTTCAGGTCAACAGAATGACATTGCGGAAAAGTCTGAAGATTCTGCAGGAAGAGCGTTTACTGGTGAAAACGCCCTCCAAAGGAACATTTATTTTGCCTTCCGGTGAACGGAAACACCGGATCGGGATCATTTTTCCGAAAGGCGAAAATGAAACTTTTGACTGGTATACGACAACGACGGCGAGAGCGATCGCGGTTGCTGTGAAGAAATATGAAAATTGCGGAACCGCAGTTCTTTCTCTTGATGAAAATGAAACAGCAGATGAATTTTTCCGGAAGATGATCCGTACCGGAGTCGAGGGCGGTGTTGCAGTGATGATGGAACCGGGTGATGGGAAAATCTTTTCTGATCCGATTTTTTCCGGAATTCCCATTGTTGCACTGGGCGTGCATGAGATTCCGGGAATTCCTTCTGTTGACCTTGTTGAAGATCAAATGGAACCTGCTGTCCGGCGGTTGGTTGCTCTGGGACATCGGAAAATTGCATATATCAGCTGCTGTTCTTCTTCCGCGCACTGCCGCTGCCGTGACAGGAATTTTCTGCAGCTTCAGAAAAAGTATCATCTTTCTCAGAATCCTGAATATTATATTTGGCGGGATTTGGATATTCACTGGTTTGATCAGGGAATGAATGAAGCAGAACAGCTGCTTTCACTTCCGGAACCGCCGACTGCGATTTTAACAAATTCACGTATGATCATGGGCGGTGTCTGGAACAAACTTCTGATGATGGGCTGCAGGATTCCGCAGGATATTTCTGTAATAGGCTTTGACAACAGATGTCTTGAGAATCCTCTGGTGGCATCGCTGGAGCAGCCGATTATGCAGATGGCAGAGAAATGTGTCGATGTTATTTTTGACCGGATCGAATTGGGGCGTTGGGATCCCGATGCCCATTATCAATTTCCAGTAGAACTTTATGAAGGTAAAAGCATAGGAGCTTGTCATGAGTGAAAATGAAACAAAGAATCCCCGCTTGAGTATCAAGGCGGCGTTTCTGGATGAGATCACAGCAGACATTCCTGCGCTCAATTATGATCGTGATGATTGGGATGCAGAGTTTGCCGAGATGAAAAAAGCCGGCATCGAACATGCAGTGATGATCCGCAGCGGATTCGGGAAATTTATTTCGTATCCGTCCAAGGTATTGATGAAAAAATGCGGCTGTTTTGAACCTCCTGAAGATTTGCCCGCAATGTTTCTGGAACTTGCGGAAAAACACGGGTTGAAATTCTGGTTCGGAACCTATTTTTCCGGCAACGACTGGCTGGAAGAGAGTTACGACGTCAACAGGGAAAGCGACCTCATGAATGAGGTCAACGATGAATTCTATGAACGGGTCGGAAAACATTCTTCCGCATTCGGCGGATGGTATTTTTCTCAGGAAATTTCCACCTCTGTTTCCCACAGAGTTCTGGATTGTTACTGTAAAATGGGAGAACATTGTCAGGAACTGACTCCAGGATTGCCCCGTTTGATCTCTCCCGGGTTTCCCGCTCATAAAACAAAATCTCCGTATCAGATGAGTGTGAAAGAGTTCACGGAAGACTGGGATGGAATTTTCGGTAAGATTTCCAAAGCAGTTGATATTGTTGCGTTTCAGGATGGTCATTGTCTGCTGAACGAACTGGAAGATTATCTGGGCAGTGCCGCTGCGCTTGCTGAAAAACATGATTTGAAATTATGGACGAATCTGGAATCCTTTGACCGGGATGTTGAGGGTGCGTTCCCGCCGATCCGCTGGGAAAAACTCTATTACAAGATGAAGATCGCTGAAAAAGTGGGTGTTAATGAAGCCATCACCTTTGACTTTGCCCATTTCTTCAGTCCGTTGAACGGAAATGTTGCAGCAGGAAATCTGCTGAAAAAATACCTGAAATATAAAAACCGTTGAGGAGGAGAAATGATGAAAAAACAATTTTTTACGTTGATTGAGCTGCTCGTTGTGATTGCAATGATTGCAATTCTGGCAGGAATGCTGCTTCCGGCGTTGAACAATGCCCGGGAACAGGGACGTCTTGCCAGCTGCACCGGAAACATGAAGCAGATCGGAACGGGGATTGCCCAGTATACAGGGAGTTATGATGACAGGTTCCCGTATCATGGGGGAAATGAGTCTCCCTGGTATGTAAAGCTCAGTCCTTTTGTTGGAGAAGGCACTGTATCATGGAATAAAATCAGCGGAGCCGGAATGTCAAACCGGAAAACCGTATTCATTTGTGATTCAGCCAGAACTCCGTTGAAACCTATGCTGGAACGGAAACTTGATGAAGCAAGCAGTAATGCTACAACTTATACTTTCAACCGCGGTTTGTTCGGCGGGGGAACTACGTGGGGAGATTATGCTTCCGCAAACCTTTCCTATATTTCCCGGAAAATCAATGAACTCAAGCAGCCCAGCCGCAGTTTTACCAATTTTGAATATGGCGGACAGACGTGTGTGTTTCCCGCTCCCAGCGGTGCATATCCCAGTTATGCCATCACTCAGGTTTTTATGTTCCGCGGCGCGCATACGTATTATTCTGCCGGACATTGGCACAAAGGAAAATGCAATGTCCTGTTTGCTGATGGGCATGTTTCAGCAGCAAGAGAGCCGGATGAAGGAAAAGATCTCGGCAATATCGTTTGGGGTTATGATGCCGCAGGAAGTGTACAGATGTGGAAATAAGGAAGTAAATTCATGAAAAATTTAATATTGAAAACAGCTGCGATTCTGCTGTGCTGCTCTGCCGGAGCGCAGAATCTTCTCCCGGAAAATGCTTCCGGCTTTGAGTCCGGCATGCCCGGAAAAAATGTATTCAAGGCAATGTGGCGCGATCAGGATTATAAGATCGTTCCAGGTGTCGGCCGCAATGGTTCTGCCGCTCTGGAAATGACTCTTTCTCCAAAAACGAAACGGGTGCTGATCCATCCGGATGACAGAGAATTCAAAGCCGGAGAAACCGTGACAGCGACTGTCTGGATCAAAGGCGATAAAGCCGGAGGTCCGATCCTCCTTTGTTTCTGGGGGACAAATAAGTTCTGGGATGCAGATTATCAATCTTTTACTCACTTCAACGTGACAACGGAATGGAAGCAGTACAAGCTGACGAAAAAGCTGCCGAAAGATTTGAAATATCTGGGAGTCATGGTTGCCGGAGCAACTGCAAAAGGTGTGGAAAAGGTTTATATTGATGATGTCTCTTTGACCAGTGATACTCCGACCGTGAAAAAAGCTGCAGCGGTCAAAGATGTGAAACCTGCGGTTCCGGTCAGAAAAAATCTTCTTCCGCCGGAAGTTTCCGGATTTGAAACTGCTCTGCCGGGATATCCCACCTTTATTCCCATGTGGGGAAAGAACGATTGCCGCATTACTACCGATATCAGTTACTGCGGTGCAAAGTCTCTGGAATTTACAATCACGCCCGGAACGAAACGGGTTCTGTTTTTCCCGAAAAATGAGTCATTCAAAGCCGGAGAAACGGTAACTGCCAGTGCTTATATCCGCAGCGATAAAGCCGGTAATCCGGTTCTGCTCTATCTCTGGGGAACAGATAAATTATGGAATACTGCTCTGATTCAGAAATTCACTTATGGTCCGGTTTCTCCGCAATGGAAACATTTTGTGGTGACAGCGAAACTGCCGAAAGATATCAAAATGCTTGGTGTCATGGTGGCAGCCGCAACGACCAAAGGGGCAGAGATCCTTTATATTGACGAAGTAAAGCTGGAACGGGGAAGTTCAGCAACTCCCAGTATCCCGAACCGCATTGAAAATTCCAATGCACTTGACCGGAAAAATACGCATGTGATCCCCCTTTCTCTCAACGGAAAACCGCAGAAAGAGCTTGCAATCACCAACTTTTTCCAGACCGGAATTGATAAAAAACTTCCGGCTCCACAGCCGACAGCAATGTATCTCTCAGCTGATAAGAAATATCTTTATTTCCGGTTCCGCTGTACAGAAGAACATCCGGAAAAGATCAAGTGCAAATCAACTTATGACAATCCGGACTGGAACGATGATCGTGTGGAACTTCACTTGAGCATGGCAGGTTCCGTTGTCCGTCCGAGTAAAGGTTATTTTTCCATTAATGCGGATGGAATTTATTCTACTTATTACAAAGTAAGCCGGGAAGAATTGCAGATCCGGAAATCCAAAGGGAAAAATTACTGGGAAGTCTCATTCCGGCTTCCCTTCCGTGAATTCGGATTTGAAGCGAATGAAGGCGCATTATGGCGGATCAGTGCCGGAAGATTCCACCGTACAGGCAAGCAGGGATCCAGTGCTCTGGCTCCCATCAAAGGTCATTTCAACCGGGAACATGATGCGTTCAAAAACTTTGTTCTTTCTTCCGATGGAAAACTCCCGTCAGTCGTTCTTTCTTATCCCGGAGATATGTCTGAATATGCCAATATAACAGGCGGAAATGTGATGACATTTGATTTCCCTGCAAAAACAAAAGCTGCAGATTGGACCCTTGAAGTCAACGGTAAAAAAGTTGATGTACAGGAAGCAAAAGGAAATCAGCTGAGTTATCTTTATCAGATCAAAGGAGTTCCCGGAGAAATCCTGAAATATCGGTTGAAAGATAGAAATGGAAAAGTTGTCGCATCCGGAACTTTTCAGCCGGAAGTATTCAATCCTGCCAGCAGAGTTTATCCCACCAAAAATCCCCTGTTCAAAGAATTGCTTGGAGAAAAACGGACATCTCCCCGTCAGCACATGACCTGGGGAATGTTGTTTGACCCCAAAAATTATCATCAGGCTTTGAAAACCGGGATTGTTTACTCTGAAAATCAGATTTACAAAGATCTGAAAAAAGCCGGTGTCCGCCTGATGATTCACAATGCCGCAGAAGTCTGGGAAAATCTTCCGGAAATGCGGAAAGGAAACTATTACCGTCCGGGTTCTCTGAAAACAACCGGATTGACCGATTATGCCAGAATGTTCAAAGAAGGAAAAATTCTGCCGACAGCCTGGTACAGTTTTTACGGAATCGCCGGACAGGATGCAAACAAGGTAAACGGTATTACCTGGCGGAAAGCCGGATTCGGCGGAATGCCCCTTGACCCGATCAACCGGAAAGCATATCTTGCTGCGGCAAAAGGTGTGGCAGAACGTTCCAAAGAGGGTTCCGTCGGAATTTATTTCTACGGAGATGAGCTGACCACCATCACGACCACCAGAGGGTTGGAAATGAATCAGCCCTTCAATAAAAATTCTGCAAACTTCCTGGAAAAATGGAATGCGGATGTTAAAGCAAAAGATGGCGGCGGAAAATATGGAATCCCCTGGAACATGGATAAGAAATCTCCGGATTACAAGCCGTCTATTCTCGCATACCGGACTTACATGGCAAGAGAATTGGCAGAACTGGGCAGAGAGACCCGCGAACTTGTGAAAAAGATCAATCCGAATCTGATTATTCTTTCTGATGACGCTTACGGAAACCCCTCTGCACATGGGGTTCAGTATTGGAAAAAATATGCTGACTGGGGAACATTCCAGCTCGGAGAAGGCGGCGGAACAAGCGGAAGAGATTTCCCGACTTACATGTTCACGGCAAAACTTGTCCGCGATATGAGCGGTCTTGATGAACTGATGGTATGTCCTCACGAAGCAGTCGACGGTTATCCCTCCGGAGCCATGAGTGCAGAAGAAATCGTGGAAGCGTTCAGTCAGTGTATCCGAGGCGGTGCAACCGGATTCCATCTGTGGCCGGCTGCATATACCGGAACAAGCCGTTTGAAAGCAAATGCCTGGTCCAATGTGATCGGACATCCCACAGCATACAAATATATGCTTTATTACGCAGAATTCCTGAATAAAATGCCGAATCTGAAATTCCCGGAAACAAAGACTGCTGTTCTTGTGATGGATGATACAATTTCATCTGCGGCAAAATTCAACCGCCTGCGGGGAGCGTTTTCTCTGGTCGGTCTGAATCACAGCGGATGGTTCCATTTCGTCAGTGATACTCATGTGATGAATAACTGGGCTGATCTCGGAAAATATCCCATCTGCTATATTCCCGCAGGGGAAATCCTCCGCAAAGAGATCGTGGACAAACTGGAACAGTATGTCCGCAACGGCGGTACACTTGTTTGTGCTGATCCGGATTTCGGAAAATACAATCAGTTCTACGAGCAGCAGAAAGGTATTACGGAACGTCTGTTCGGAGTGAGTGCCGCACCTGTTAAATCCGGAAAAATCGTCTGGAACAAAACATCATTGGCATTGGATGGAAACACTGTGAAACTGACACCTGTTTCCGGTGTGAAAGGCTCTGTTATTGCCCGTTATGCCGATGGTTCCATTGCCGGATTTGAACGGAAACTCGGCAAAGGAAAAACTGTTTTCTTCGGATTTGATATGTTCCTTCCGGGCAATTCTGTCAATGCCGGATTGAGCAAACAGTTTGCAGCATTCCACAAATCTCTGGGCGGTAAACTCGGACATGATATCTGGCGGTTCAAACTTCCTTATCCTGAACTGGCAGAAGAGAAACTTCCGGCTGGAAAATGTCTGACCGGAAATTACGGATTCTGGAACAGGAATTACTTCTATGCCGGAAGATTGCAGAACGTTGCGCTTTCCGGAACTGTAACTGTTCAGAAAGGAACTGCTTCCGCTGTGAAATCCCCGCTGAACAAATCCCGTCTTACTGACCGCTTGGATTACTTCAAACATTCCGCAAAGTTCGATCAGCTCGACGGCGAAAAATTCACAGAACAGTTCAGTGCAGGCAATCACAGAATTGAACTTGCATTTGATAAGCCCGTAAAGGGAAATGAATTGCGCCTTTTCTGCAACGGAACAGCTTCTGTAACCCTGGAACGGGAAGAAAACGGTAAGTGGGTTGCTGTCGGTTCTGCAAACATCAAAGCCGGAAAAAATGAAGTCCTGAAGACTGCATTGAAAGGAAATCTCAGCGGAAAACGGTTCCGTTTGAACCTGAATGTCCCTGCCGGTTCTGAGCTGATCATTGCAGAAATGGATCTGTGGGGAAACCTGTAAAAAGAACAAACTCAGAGTTTACAGAAATAAAAAAAAGCTCTGTTCCCTTCTCAAGTAACAACCATTGTCGGGAACAGG
Source organism: Lentisphaeria bacterium (assembly GCA_017503375.1). GTDB lineage: Bacteria > Verrucomicrobiota > Lentisphaeria > Victivallales > UBA1829 > SIG79. Next base: position 19,695 of record JAFVTF010000125.1, read on the forward strand.
GCTGAAAATATTTGCCCGGCTGAGGTTTATTGCAAATCTGCCGGGAATTTTTTTCCGGAAACGATTTTGAGCATCAGATTTGCATAATGCACGCGGACATCATAGGAAAAATCCTTCATCAGCGTGGGCGTTTCAGCCTCTTTGAGCAGGATTCCCAGAACAATCGCCTTCAACTTCGGAGACAATCCGTCTTTCAGAAAAACAAGCGCAGCTTCTTCGGAAAGCCCGGGCAGCATCAGAAGCAGATCCGGCGCGAATCCCTGAAATTTGATTCCGTCATTTTTGATCAAACGGATAATTTCTTCATTTTCCTTGTAAACGATGGCTTTGATCAGAGCCTTTTCTTCCGGAGATGGATCCTGCGGCAAAGGAGCCAATGCCTCTTTTATAAGAGATTTGATTCTTTCTCCTGCGTGTAAATGTCCCCAGAACCAGCCGGAACTCATTGTTTCACGCAATTTCTTCGGAATCGAAAGGAATATGACAGAGAAGATCATTTCATCTGTAAAACATTCTGCATTGAGACAGCTTGCGGAGACAAGTCTTGTCAGGACTGTTTCCTCTGCTATTGCCTGCATCAGCATTTCCGGATTCCCTTCATGAATCGCCTTTTCCAACATGTTTTCGGGTTTGAAATCAATGCCCATAATCACAGTATTCCTTTCAAGTTGAAATTTCTTATTTCCGGTTATTGAAAAGATTCAGAATTTCCGGTTTATCTGCAGCCAGTTCTCTGGGAGTTTTTTGATTCTCTTTATGCCGGTCGAAAATATCGGGGTCTGCACCATATTCCAGCAGAAGACGGACACATTCCACCGCATTGTTTTTCACTGCTGCAGAAAGCAGCAACTCCATTAAAAAGCCGGGAGGCATCGGATAAATCCAGTTTTCATTGAGAGGCTTGTGTTTTTTTCTTTCAAGATGGACCCGGACAACTTCTGCGTCATTTTTCTTACAGGCAACATAAAGATTGAATGGAGCGGAAATATATTTTCCCATCAAGCCTTCCTCGTATTTATCTTTCAGTTCCGGACAGACTTCAATCAGGCTGTGCCAGTCTTCGGTCTTCCCTTCCTGAATCAGCTTGTCCCAATCTGCTTCATGAGCATATTGCGGCAAATCCCGGAGGAATGAAAGCCATTCATGGGGTTCAGCTTCACTTCGGACTTCATCCCAGCAGATGAACTTTTTACCGTATTCTTCATCTCCGGCAAGCAGGATGATTTGAGCTTCCCAGTATAATTCATCCGGATTCAGCCAGGATTCAAAATCCTCTTTGCTGACTTTTCCTTCGACCAGCAGCATGGCACACTGATAATCCTGAAGCATCATGATACAGCCTTCATCAGCTTCCAATGTTCCCTGCATGATCCGGTCGTAAATATCATCTCTGGGAATGAGTTCACCGTTGCGGTAAATATATTTTGACATTGGAGCATTTTGGAACGCTTCTGAAATGCGGGAGCCTGCCGGATAATCGTTTGCGAATTCTTCAGCGGTCATCCCGCAAAGGTTTTCCCGGTGCGTACGGTCGCAGCGTCCATCTTTCAGAAGAGCTTCAACTGCGCATGCATTTCCATCGACAACCGCCTGGATCAGCATATCATAGTCATCATCATTCTGCTCATTGATTGTCCCGGCTGAAATGTTTTTCAATGCTTCGAGACATCCGGAGAAATCATCATTGGCGGCACATTCATAAAACTTTCTGACAAATTCTTTTTCATCCATAAAATCACCTCTTTCAATATTGAAGTTTTGCATTACACCATAATATACGCAATGATACCGGACATCTTTTGTCCTGTATGACTTGTATTTTGAAAAAAAAGTGATATTTTACAAAAAAACTTATCAAAACGGAGAAAAAATCCATGCCTGCCAACAAGAATCAGATCCGGAGAATCCAGACAATTCTCATGATGATGCGTCAAAAACGTTATCCGAATTATAATTCCTTCATGAAAGAGATGAAGACTCTGGACCCGGCAGGAGTTTACAAACTTTCCAGTAAGACGTTCCAGCGTGATATTGCCGATTTGCGTGATGAGTATGGCGCACCGGTCTGCTATGATGCCTCCCGGAAAGGTTTTTATCTTTCCAATCCGGATTGGTATAATGAAGAGCTGATGGTGGAACCGTTTGAGATGAAAGCCGCATTGCTGAGTGAGCGTGTGGCAAGCGGGATCCTTCCGGCGCCGCTGCGGGGGGAAATCAATAAAGCTGTCAGTGCTTTGCTGATGAAAAATGAAAGCGGCATGGCTGAAGGCGTAGAGTTGGAAAGTTTTCAGGTGCTTCCTCCGGAACATCTGCCGCAAGTTGATCCCAATATCTTTCTGACCTGCTACAATGCCTGGGAACAGCGGAAATATCTTTCTTTGAAGTACTGTTCCATGAAGAAAAACTGTTCTGAGAAACTGTTTGAACCCCACGTGTTTGCATGGAACGGCGGTTGCTGGTATCTGAAGGGAAAACTGCTGAAAAATGATGATGTGAGCTATGAAGAACCGCGTATTCAAGTGCTGGCTCTGCACCGGATTACTGAGGCTGAACTTCTGGATGGGCATTTTTTTCCGGCTCCGGAAATCCTGAAAGCTGTAAAAGAGAAAGGGCTTTTCAACTTTGAGACTCTTCTGGATGTAGAATTGGAATTTTTCCCGCCCTTTGATCTTCCTATGTTTGAAAAATACAGTAATTCACCCGGAGCCGTAAAAGAACGGAAGAAAGATTCTGTTGTCATTCACTTGAAGAATCTGACCGAATATGAAGCTGCCCAGCTTGTTTTGAATGCCTGCGGAAATGCAAAGATCCATGAGCCGGAAGAATTGAAGGTCTATGTCCGGCGGATCGCCAACAAAATTCTGGATCATTTGAACAGCTGAACTGTTTAACAGCAGTCACACCCATTAATTATGCATATAAAATTCACAGATATCCCATAAATTTTCAAAAAACAAGTGAGGTAATTTCAAAAGTCCGGCAAAATTTGGCTGAAAAGAGATTGCTGATGAGATGGAAATGGTAGTTTGAGCGTGGCTGCTCACAGAGTAACCACCGAAAACGCTCCATTTGATTTTATGATGGCATTCTGATTTTTGATAACAAAAATCGGAATGCCGCAAAAAGGTTTGAAAAAGGATGATGGGGTTCGGGGAAGAAGGGAAGAACTTTCCTCAAAAGTTTTTCCCTTCTTCCCCGATCACAAATCAACCTTTATTGGGAACAGAGCTTTTTTCATTTCCTTTCAGTAAAACAGGCGATTGGAGTTTTGACAAGTTCAGCATAATGGACCATCAGAATTTTGTTGCGGGCATGTTACGGACTCCGCAATCTCCACCATCTCCGCTTGGCCAGTAATTACAGCGATCCTTCTGGCGGACGGTAACGTTTCCGTCTACATCGTATGCAAGAGGTCGTTCCAGCCAGTCAATCCCGAATTGACGCCAGGATGGATTATCTGCTTTTTTCAGGAGGTTATGATAAGTCCGGAATTGACTTTGCAGGTTTTGAGGGATTTGATCCAGGGAATTTGCTTTTCCCAGTTCCGGCATGTAATTGAGCAGATAAAGATACCAGTTATAATTTGCCAGAGGATTCATGCCCGGATTTTCCAGTGCAACAGGAATCAATGCGGTTTCAGAAAACACCGGAAGTACCATGGAAGAGTAATGGGGCGGTGCAAATTTTTTCCCTATTTTCAACTTTCCGAAAGGCTTTGCCAGCGCATACGCATGGATTGTCGGAGGTGATGCCTGCAGAATTGATTCAGCAGTCCTCAAGCTGTCCACATATTTTTGAGTCCCTTTGTAACCGCTGACTGCATCGGAGAATTGATGACGTGTTCCGTCATTCCGGCTGGTGAAGAGCAGTTTTGGTGAAAAATAGGCATCCATTCGAGCCACGGCTCCGGATTTATACGTTGATTCCGGTTTGAATGTTCCATCAAGATACCGTTCCCAGTGTGCAACGACCCATTTATTGTAATCAATCCACTCTTCTTTGTAAAACGCCCAGTCAATTGCCGGAAGCGGGTTCAATTTAGTGTCCAGATCATCGCCGCTTTTCACATTTCCTTCATCGTCAAATTCCGGTTCTTTCCAATCATATCTGTCTCCGAGAGGTGTCCAATTTTTCCCGGACCGTTTCAAAAGTTCTTCCAGAACACCATAATCTTTGACCAGATCATATGCTGTCTGAGAGGATTCTGCAATCTTTACGCGGACAGGAAGATATTCACTTTCTTTTGTGAAGTTGGTGTTTTGTTTGACTTTGATGTTACCCCACCATTTTGAAGAAAAATTTGCAAGAAGAAATTCTTTGAGATAACAGAAATCATCCCCGCGGATGGCATCATAAAAGGACCAGCTTCCCAGAAATTTTGCAAAATCCGGAGAAGATGGCGGGTCAGTATAAAGAGAGGGTGCGCCAATCATTTCCCCGCTGGGCATAACAGCAAACCCCAGACCGGATCTTCCCTTCTGGTGCAGAAGCGTTGTCAGCATATTGAGGTATGGAACATGCCATTGGAATCCATAAAGGAACTTGGAGCAATATTCATCCTGTTTGAAATAATCATAAAGGTTGGAGCGTTCATCCACACCGGCAAGCATTGAGTTCTGCATGGAGACCGCCCGCCCGAAATTGTCATAACTGTTCAATCCATTATTTTTCGCCGCAGTCTGTGCTGCACCAACTCCGATCAGCGGACAGATAAACAAGGCTCTGTACTGCATCTGCGAAATCAGGTCTGAAGATTGTGAGAGCATCTTTTGACGTTGAATATGGTCCGTCCCGGCTAATTCATCTCTGTGTTGAACACCCATAAAGGTTTCAGAATTACCGCCTGTTCCGAAAAGACTTTCATCAATCAGCAGAGTTGTTGCTTTGACAATATTCAATTCTCCGACAAGATTCAATGTATGTCTCTGCCAGTTTGCTCCTGCGATTGCTGCGGCATCCACTGCCGATTGCGATTTTACTTTCCCTCTGATCAGATTCTGAACATCAAACAGGGAAAAAATGGCAAGGAGCAGAATGATCAATGCCATAATCCCGAGAATCAGAACCTGTCCGCGTTCGTGCCGTCTCACTTTAACGCTCCAGATATAAATTTGAATGGTTCTTCAAGTCAACAGTGGAGGAAATATCCAACAGCCGCTCCGGTACGAAAGCCTTTGCAAACGGCAGGCGCATGGGGTATTTTTCAAATTTAACTTCTGCAGAGACACTCTCACTCCTGCGTCTGAAAGTTGCTGTCAGGCTGGTGTAAACGCTGATGTTGTCATCATTATTATTGCCGTTATTATGGGTAACATTTCCGTTTAAGTCAATACTGGTACTGACACTGCCACCGCTGCCACCGCTGCTTCCACTGCTTCCTCTGCCGGCGAACCAGTATTCACACTCCAAATAACGGTATCCTTCCATGTAGTGAAGAATTGCCCGCCTCAGACGGTAGTAGTAATCATAAACGTCATTGTTCTGTCTGTAGTCGGAAGTCGTAAAAGTGCTTCCTTTTCCAAACATTTCTTCAAAGAAGGAAGCACTCAGTTCCGGTGGTTCAAGAATTTTTCCGGAGACAGGAATAGCCCGCGTTCTGGCTTCAACTTTTGCCAGAGAATCATTAAAACCGACGGAAAGACTCCGTGCAGTACGGAATGCGGCGTAATCAGTAAACTCCTGCGCCGTATAAAGAAGGAAGACCTGAAGCAGTCCGAAGAGAATGAGACAGATCAGGAGTATGGCAATAACACCTTCAACAATGGATGACCCCTGCTGAAGGTGCTGTTTCCTGCATCCGGATCCGTCCGGCTTTGTAATTTGCCGTATCATACCGGAAGATGGATTTTCTGTGAAGATCAGTTGCCAATATTGCTGGCATCTGCATCCAGTTCTTTGAGCGTTTCTGCAGAGCTTTTTTCTGCTTCGCTCTTCACATCTTTTTCAGTTCCGAGTGCAGAGGTCGCTCCTGCAATCTTGGTACGGATCGTATCGCTGAACATTCCCATGATTGCCAATGCAGCGATTGCCACAACGACAACGATGATGATATATTCCACGATTGCCTGACCTTTGCATCTTCTTTTGGCATTGATTTTCATTTTTCTGTCCTTTCTTTTTTTCTTGTTTATATCTTTACGGTTCCCACCCCAGAAGGGCAGTCATCCGCCAATTATATTCTGCAAAAACCGCCAGCAGAAAAAACAGCAGCAAAACGATTGCAAAAGCCATAACAACAACAGAAATATATTCTGCAAATACCTGACCTTTAGAATGTTTCTTCTGTTTTCCTCCGCTTTTATTCATGATAACCTCATACTGAAAACCGGTTTCCAAGCTAACTATAGCACAACTTTTTTGAAAAAACAAGAAAAAAAATAAAAAAATTATTTGATTTTTCAGTCAAAAAAGAAATTCCTGCCGTTTTTACGGATTCTCTGAAAAAAAAACTGTTATCTGCTGCGGCGGGCAAAGGTCTTGGTAACAAGAAATGTCACAACACCAAGCACCAGCATGACAAGAAGAAAAATACCGTAACTGACATAAGGGTTCACTCCGGTCATGGCAGAAGTGAATTCGGACATTCCGCCCACGCTGGCAACAAAAGTAGGAACCGCAATAGCAATAGCAATAGCGTTCATATTTTTCATCATCACGTTCAGGTTGTTGTTGATAATGGACGCACGGGCATCCATCATTCCGGCAAGAACCTGTGAGTAAACTTCAGCCTGGTCCAGAAATTGGCGGTTTTCGATAGCAATATCTTCCAGCAGTTCCACATGGTCAGCTGTAAAGCCCATTTTTCCTGCGGCGGCGCGGATCCTTTCAATCACACGACGGTTTCCGCTGAGGGCATTCACGTAATAAACCAACCCTTTTTCCAATGTGAACATATTAATCAATTCTCTTCCGTCATGGGAACTTACAATTGCCTGTTCCAGTTCATCACTGCACATATTGATGACTCGCAGATGGCTTTCAAAATGCCGGATCGCCAGCAGAAGCGTTTTCATGATAACGTCCTGCACGGTTCTGACATTACTGGCAATTTTTCCTGTGAAGAGGGGAACATATTCATCAAGGATAATGACTACCTTGTCAGAAAATGCAAAAATCCCCATGGATTTTACCTGGAAAAAAAAGTTGTCTTCCGCAGAATAGTTTTTCGGATACTTGAGAATGATCGCTGTATGATTATCCTCAAATTCAATACGGGGAGTCTCGCCGGGGTCGATTGACGAGGTGATTGTATGGTCATCCATGCCATAGTCGTTGATAAGATGCTCTCTTTCACTGACATCCGGCTTGACATAGACTTCAACGGGGATACTTCCTTCAGCCCCTTGAGTAATACGTCCGCCGCAAACGGTATATCTTTGAAGCATTTGCGCGACCTCCTGAAATTACGGACGATACATAATCTGGAGGGCTTGCTGAGATCAGAAAGCCCTCCGAACGGAAATTAACCAGAGGTTAATCAGTTAGCCTTCTTGAACGCAGCCATGAAGTCGATGAGTTTTTCAACGCCTTCGATGGGAACTGCATTGTAGATGCTTGCACGGATACCGCCGACGGAGCGGTGACCCTTCAGACCGATCATGCCGGCTGCTTTTGCTTCCTTGACGAACTTGGCTTCGAGTTCTTCGTTGGGAAGACGGAAGACAACGTTCATGCGGGAACGGCTGCAGGGGCAGACGGGGTTTCTGTAGTATCCATCAGAACCGTCGATTGCAGCATAAAGAGCAGCTGCTTTTGCATTGTTGATCTTTTCGATGCCGTCGATACCGCCCTGTTCCTTGACCCAGTCAGTGACCAGTGCGAGCATATAGATACCGTAGGTCGGCGGGGTGTTGTAGAGGGAGTTGTTATCGGTGTAGGTTGCATAACGGAGCATGGTGGGAACGTTGGCGGGGGTGCGTGCGATCAGATCCTTGCGGATGATGACGAGTGTGACACCGCTGGGACCGAGGTTCTTCTGAGCACCGGCATAGATCATACCGAATTTGTTCATATCAAAACGGCGGGACATGATGTCGCTGGACATATCTGCGATCAGGGGAGCATTTGCTTCCGGGAATTCCTGATACTGTGTACCGTAAATGGTGTTGTTGCTTGTGATGTGCAGATAGCTTGCTTCTTTGGTGGAGGGCTGCCATTTGTCGAAAGAAGGAATATAGGTGTATTTATCTTCTTTGGAAGATGCAATGCATTTGACTTCACCGAAGAGTTTTGCTTCTTTCATTGCCTTGGAGGACCATGTGCCGGTATCTGCATATTCAGCATATCCGCCGGGAAGCATGAGGTTCATGGGAACCATTGCAAACTGCAAGCTTGCACCGCCCTGAATATAAACGACTTCATATTCATCGGACACACCGAGGATTTCACGGATATTGTTGTTTGCCCGGGCAAGGATCTCATCAAAGAGAGGTCCACGATGGGAATGTTCCATCAAACCGCATCCACTGCCATTGTAATCGCAGAATTCTTTTTGAGCTCTTTCCATGACTGCGGTCGGGATCATTGCCGGACCGGCGCTGAAATTGACAATGCGCATAATAAATCCTCCATCAATTTTTCCGGGAATTTTTCATTGCGGATCACCTGAATCCGGAACGTTCCCTGTCTGATCATATTTTTGCGTTATTATAAGATACCACCAAAATGCACTTTTTTCCAGTCGACTTTACATGTTTTTTTATTATTTTTTTGTGATTTTCCTTTCAGGAGGGGAGGAACCACGCGGCTCTTTGTTCATCTGAACTTTTGACAGAACACCGCAGAATTCCGGAATCCCGGATGAAAGGCTGATTTGAGAACAGAGCAAAAGTTAAAACAACAGAGCTTTTTTCAGTCGCTCAGAATCAGATTCCGGAGTCCTGTTTCTACAAAGCAATAATGCTCATTGTATGGCGGATTTTTCATCCCGACAGCATTGGGCTCTTTTGACCAGGAAAGAGTATGAACTAAATACGATTCCCCCTCTTCCAGATGATGCGGTCCCAGCATGTTCCGCAGAGAGACTGTCATTTCTATTTCAAGCGTATTTTCTCCGGAAACAAGCAGTCCGTTCACAGGAATCGCAAATTGTCCCTGGAAAAGAAAACCGGCTTCTTTCCCATTCAGCTTCAGACGGTAGGAATTTGCACCGGCAGGATCAAACCGCAGATAGCGGATTTGTTCTGCTTCTTCATCCGTCAGTGAAAATTTCTGCATAAATACAGCTTTTCCGGAGAAAAACGGCATTCCGGATTCTGTGATATCTTTCATGTTGACAACTGCGCCGGAAAGCGGTGAATCTATCGAAAATGTTCCGTAAAAACGTTTTCCGTTCCGTTCCAGAGACTCCGTTCTTCCGCTATGAGTCACTTTGAAATCTCCCAACAGATAAATACATTCGATTTCCGTGTCAAATGTCAGTTTATTATATTCCGTTTCAAACTTTTCAGCTTTTTCCAGAGCTTTGTAAACCGTTTGAGATTGATGGTAACGGCATTTCATGGAAATGGTATTTATTCCGTAATGCAAACCGTCCGGCAGAGGAATTTTCCGGAAAGCATGATCAAATAATTTTCCGCTGTCAACAGCAGAAAATGTTTTTCCGTTCAGCGCATATTCAAACAGCTCCGGAGTTTCCGAAATCAGTGTCAGTGGCTTATTCAAATCAAATGATTCACCGATCGTGAAATCAAACTCCATTTCCAGATCACAATCACATTTCCGTTTCAGCAGACGATGGTGGATCACACTGACGTTATCATAAATCCACTCACTGCCATCGACGCGGTATCTGCAATGATCCAGTGTGAAAATATTACCTTCTCCGGCGGAAATCACTTCAAACTCATTGGAAAGCTGTTCCAGCGGTTTGAGTTCGGAAAAATCTTTTGGCCGAAATTCTTTTCCCGGATCAGCTGTCTGGCCGGAAACAAAGAGCATTAACGCTTCTCCTGATGCAAAAGGATATTGGAATGTAAGTTTTCCATCTTGGTTGACAACGTTATCCAAAACTGCAAAATCTCCGGAGAATTTATCGATTACTTCCACACAGTTTCCTGTCGCCGGAAGTGACATTTCAACTTTGCATGCCTCTGTATATCTCTTGTTGGCAAAGAAATAAAATCTTCCGTGTCTTCTCTCGATCTCAAGTTCCCGCCAGGTACTTAAAATATCTTCTGCGGGGATTCCATTCTCTTTTACAGATACCAGTCCGTGCATGCCGGATGCAATCGTTTCTGCAGCTTTCTTTGCATCTGTGAATACCGGAAGTGACCGGAACCAGGTCATAAATTTTTCATCGGCAGAGACTCCGTCGATGGTCAACGGAGCATTTTCGATTCTGTTCTCAAGAACATAAATTTTTCCGCCTGCCTGATGGAATTTCTGCAGCATTTCTGCCAGAACGGCGGAAAGATTGGTCAATTCCGGAATCAGAACATGACTGTAAGAACATTTTCCAATGTGGATTTTTCCATTTTCAAGAGAGCCGTTTTCCTCCGCAATGATTTCATCTGCATAATGATGAGGAATTTTCCATGTTTCCAGAGCGGCGGTCATTTTCTGCAATGAATGTGCGTAATCCTCCATCGGACTCTCCAAGTACGTTCCTGTAAATAGTTTCCAGACACTTGAAAGCGGATGAAGTACCAGGAGGTCAGTTTTTATTTCACCTTCTGCTAATAACATTCCGGCACGGGCAAAATAACTGTTCATGATGCTGTAATCATCCCACCAGGGCTGATGAACAAAACTGGAGGAGGGATAATCCCGTTTTCTGAGACCGCGCAGAGAATATCCCTGTAAATGCTGACATAACAGATTGATTCCTCTTGCGAGCTGCTGCTGATAAATCCAGCCCATTCCGTGAAATCCGAAGTTCCATCCGGTCAAAGCAAAACTTTCTGTCAAAAGCTGTTTCTTCCCGAATTGGGCAGCTGCAGAAACCAGCTGAATCTGCGCCATCCCGTTCGGGTCGACTCTGCCCAGAACATCCACTCCGGGAATATGGTAGTGCTGATATTGCAGCATGATTGTTCCGTTGCTTGGAACCTGATGAGAAAAATATTCTTCCAGAACATGATGTCCTGTCAGGAGCCATCCGTGAGAATCACACCATTCCGCAATCTGTTTCATGAAATTGTTATTGAACAGTTTTGCCGAGAGTTTCCAGTAGCGGATGCGGATTTCAGCACTGTTTTTGCCCGGATAAAACAGAAACGGAAGGGTTTCAATCATTTCCGTACCATATTCTTTCCGGTATTCCTCTTCATAAACAAACGACCAGGGAAAACCGTTTCTGGAAATCTGCGGTTCATCCGTGAAAATCCCTTTCAAAGACTTGAGCAGATGTGAGGGAATTGTTTCATAATAGAACTCATGAGTTGCACGGATAAATTCAGCAACAACGTTTTTATCGAGATTATCCACATAATAAGGGTTGATTTCAAAAAAACAGCGGATGACAGTTATTTCAGGTGTATCGGGAGCTGTCCGGCTGAGAAAAATTCCATTTTCATCATAATACGCAATGGTGTTTTCTGTGCCGCATTCTTTGAGTTTCCGTTTTTCGCAGCGGAGATATTTCTGCTGATATTTTACTCCCATTCCGTTGACGATTCCGCCGCCGAATCCGCTGGGCCAGCCGTTTTCATCATAAAGCCAGGCATTCATTCCCAGTTTCTGAGCTTCATCCAGACACGCATTGATGCATTCCATCCATTCCGGGGAAAGGTATGCTGTTTTCAATCCGCCACGGGCATGCATGAAAAATCCACCGAGTCCTGCTTTATGCATTTCCCTTATCTGTTCCCGGAGTACTGCCGGATCCAGTTTGTCATTCCAGCTCCAAAATGGAATCGGGCGGTATTTTACCGCAGGATTGATAAGATCAGATTGTAAAACCATATAAAACCTCCCTGAAAAATTCCAGTGTGTCGAATAGTAAGCTATGGAGAACATCATTGTCTTTAAGTATACACCCGAAAAATATTTTTTCCAGTAAATTCTTATGTTTTTTTATTATTTTATGCTCTGTTCCCCATAAGGGTTGGTAAATCCTTCTACGATTTAAACTCTATGATGGCATTTTGATTTTAGCCCGGCAAAAATCAGAATGCCGCAAAAAGGTTTGAAAAAGGATGATGGGGTTCGGGGAAGAAGGGAAAAATTTTCAAAAGTTTTTCCCTTCTTCCCCGATCACAAAACAACCTTTATAGGGAACAGCGCCTAAGAAATAAAACCAAAAAGTATCATTATGAGGGGTGAAAAGACATTTTATTTTATATTCAAAAAAGTATAAAAAAGTGGTGTTGATATTGTTAATTCAATCAGAAAGACATTTTAATTTTGTAAAATAATTAAAATAGAATTATAGTATTCCGGAAATGCTATACTGACAAAATAAACCATAAGGGAACGGCTTTGAAAAACACGACAAAAAAATTAAAAATGCGAAATATCATTTTTAACCGGATTTGTGTTTCCAGACAGGAGCTTTTGAAGAGTACGGGATTGAGTTTCCGTGCGCTGGATCGTTATATATCTGAACTGCAGGAAAATAATTTGATCAGCAAAGAGATCCGTTCCGGAAAGCGGGGCCGCAGTTCGTATTTTTACCGTTCCAACAGTGCCAATATTATTTTTGCAGGATTATCTATGTTCCAATCCCGTTACTGTCTGGTTGTTTTGGATATCAATTCCTTTGTTATTTATTCAAATGTTCTTGATTTTCAATCCAATATAGCCGGACAGAAACTAGTGACAGTGTAACGAACTTTCTGTAAAATTGCATATATCGGAGGGGTAGAGTTATGCATAGTTTGCACTCCGTCGAGAATGGGTCTATCCAACTCGTCGGAGACGGAGTGCAAACTGTGAATAACTCGGTTGAAAATCCGAA
>JAFVTF010000126.1 GCA_017503375.1 Lentisphaeria bacterium
CGCAGCCCTGGGTATAAATCACAAATCATCTCTGAAGCTCTGAAAGAGCGACAGAAAAATCCGCTTGAACAAACCTTATTCTGTCGCCCCTTCGGGGCTTTATGTTATTCTTTTCATCTATTCCCGGGGCTGCGCGGTCTTTTCAGACCGCTTACCCCGGGCTTTGATCTTCAGCCCTTTCAGGGCTGTTTATCTTCAGGTTTTGCAACAGCCCCCTGTACAGCGGGATTTTTTTAATTCAGCTCAGTCTTTTTCCACGAATTCTTTGTGGAGAGCCTGCTGAGCTTTTTCAAAGTCAGCACGGTCAATGATGAACTGAATATTGACCTGACGCATGGTCTGATCCAATGCGAGAACGTTGATATCTGCATCGGAAAGAGCCTTGGCAGCGCGGTAGAGGAATCCGGGGATTCGCATATTGGTTCCGATTACAGAAACAATCCCGACTTTTACCGTGGAAATCTTGGACTGCGGGAAAGCTTCACGCATGGAAGCAATGCAGGCATCCAGATTTTTGGCCCGTTCCGGAATGAAGTGGGTAATGGTGTTTGCATTGGTATTTTTTGCGATATAGTTCACGCAATATTTGTCCAATGCCGCAGTCAGACGGTGATCGTAACCGCTTGCACCGACCATATCATGATCCATGACTTCCAGACCGATCAGGTCTTTCCGTCCGCAGATCATTTCCACATGGGGTTCAGCAGCCACATATTCACGGCTGATCAGAGTTCCCGGATGTTCCGGTTCAAAAGCATTTTTGACACGGATGGGGATATTTTTCTGCTGCATTTCGCGGGCAGCTTTGGGGTGGATTGCTTCCATACCCATATCGGAAAGCTGATCGGCAATGTCAAAGTTGGTGTGACCGATGACTTTCACATTATTTTCCCCCATGAGTTTGGGATCGCCGGTGGAGAGGTGGAATTCCTTGTGAATGACACCCTCTGCGGCTTCGGTGATATAAGCGATCTTGCTGAAAGTGATTTCGCTGTAACCGCGGTCATAGAAACGCATGATACCATCATCGAATTTCACATAACCGGTAACGATGGGCATTTCTTTGGAGAAGTCCATTCCTTTGAAGCTCTTTTCAATCATACTGTCAAGGGTATTGGATTCCATGCTCTTCCATCCGGAGAGGTCCACAAAACGTGCATTGACGCCGTTTGCCTGAAGGATCAGGGTGGAGTTGTAGGCACTGTGAGCTTCTCCGACAGCTGCGAGGAATTCCCGTGCGGTGGGAAGATAATCCTGAGGGCTGAAATGTCCGAATTTCCGGAGAGCCATGAGGTTTTCCAGAGAAGAAATGATTCCGTCCATGCGGTCATTGATGAACGCATCAGCTTTCTCGATATCGAGACCGATATTTTCAAAGGTACGGTTGAGACGGCACATTTCAGCGCGGGTATCTTCGAGAGCTTTGCGCCACTGATCATCATCTGCTGCGAAATAGCCATAGATACCGGGAGCACCGGTCTTTTTGTTTTCCAGCAGAAGGTTTGTCACTCCGCCGTAAGCGGAAACAACGAAGATACGGTTATAAAGCTCTGCGCCTTTTCTATTGGCGATGATCACGTTATTCATGACTTCGCCGAAGCGGGTCATAGATGTCCCGCCGATTTTTTCAACTGTATGGAATCCCATAATCAAATATCCTCAATTCTGATCATTTTGATATTGCTTGTGACATCCTCAAGCTTTTCAATTGCCGCGATGGCATCCTTGATAGCAGATTCTTTTGCCTTATGTGTTACGATAACCAGAGTTGCGAAATCTTCATCTTTGGTTTCGTTCTGAATCAGGCTGGAAATGCTGATATCTGCAGATGCGAGAATGTTTGTAATTTTTGCCAGTACGCCGGGTTTGTCGGCGACTGTGAAACGGAGATAACAACGGGTTTCAATGTCATTCATAGGCACAAGCTCCGTAAAAAGATTTGCGTTATTATAGGACGGAACGCGCTGTTTGACACCATCAATAAGGTTGAGAGCAACGTCAACAATGTCTCCGACGACAGCAGAAGCTGTTGCCTGACGTCCTGCACCTCTGCCGTAGAAAAGCGTATTTCCGACATAGTCGCCATCAACTCTGACAGCGTTGAACACATCATTCACGCTGGCAAGCATGGAGTTAACGGGGATCAGAGTGGGATGAACACGGATTTCCAGTTTTTCTGTTTCCGGATCCTGTTTGATGATAGCCAGAAGCTTGATCTTATAACCGAGAGAAGCTGCACAGCGGATATCGTTCATGGAAACATTGGTGATACCTTCCACATAAACGGGATCCATACCGAACCATTTTCCGTAAGCAAGAGATGCAAGGATTGCTGTTTTATGAGCGGTGTCAAAACCGTCAATATCCAGAGAGGGATTTGCTTCAGCATAACCTAGTTTTTGAGCATCTTTGAGAACAACATCGAAATCTTCACCGGTGCGTTCCATGCGGGTGAGAATGTAGTTGCACGTTCCGTTGAGAATCCCGTACATACTGTTGATTCTGTTTCCGGAGAAACCTTCGCGGAGACTCTTGATGATGGGGATTCCGCCGCCGACACTTGCTTCGTAATAGATATCTGCACCGGTTTTTTCCGCTTCAGCAAAGAGTTCTTCTCCGAATTTTGCGAGAAGAGCTTTGTTTGCTGTGACCACGGGTTTTCCGCGTTTGAGAGCTTCGAGGATGAATGTCTTTGCAATAGTAGTTCCCCCGACCAGCTCAACGATAATGTCACATTCTTCAATGGCTTCCATAGCATTTGTTGTCAGCACGCCATCAGGGATTTTCACTCCTCTGTCGGTTGTGATGTCAAGATCTGCTACACGTTTGAGGACCAGCCTGACCCCATCGCGGCGAGCGATGATGTCACCGTTTTCCAGCAGGCATTGAGCAACGCCCGCACCAACGGTGCCGAATCCGATAATTCCTACTCCAAGTTCTTTCACGGGGAGAACTCCTGTTCTTAAAAATTAATAATAAAAAAAAGCGGCTCTGACCGGGGTTTTCACCGGAGGAGCCGCTTTATTATACAGAATAATTTATTCTATCCGGAACATCCGCCGATTACTTCTGTGCACGGATACCGAGAGTTTTGATCAGTTCAACATACTTTTCGTTGTTCTCGGCTGCGAGGTACTTCATGAGGCGTTTACGCTGGTTGACCATAGCCATCAGACCTCTGCGGGTGCTGAAATCTTTCTTGTGGCTGCGCATGTGATCTGTGATTTCGTTGATGCGCTGTGTCAGAAGAGCGATCTGAACTTCAGGGGATCCTGTGTCTGTTGCGGATTTACCGAACTTTGCGATGATTTCTGCTTTTGCTGCTTTGTCCATGATTTATCTTTCCTAAAAAGTGCGGGGGTATCAGCCCCAATTCAGTTATTTTACGAATGACCCAGAGGGAATTCTCCAAATCACCGGTATGATAAACGATCCTTAATATACACCCGTTTCCGTTTTTTTCAAGTCTTTTTCCTTTAAAATTTCAGGAATGAACCAGAAAATCAACAATTTTCTTCAAAATCGGCCTTTACTTTTTCCTGAAATTCCGGATCTGAAAGATATTTACATGCCGTATAGGTCAATGCCTGAGCCGCCTTAAGCATGTTGTTCACCCCTCTTTCAGAACGGGCAGCCTCCATAAATTCCGGAGAGTGAGCACCGTTTACCGGTTCCGTAATCGCAAAGTATGGATGAATTCCGGGAATGACCTGAGAGAAATCTCCGAAATCGGAAGAGCCTCGTCCTTCCTTCGGCGTTACAGAAATCTCTTCTCCCAGCTCTGTGATCACTTCAACATAAGCATCATTCAACGGAGTATTGGGTTTCCGGCTCCGGCAGTTGATTGATAAAGGTTCTTTTGTGTACTCTGTTCCGGTACACAGTGCCACGCCTTTCACCATATTGTCAAAACGTTCATCCAATATTTCCATCCAGTCTTCTTTTGCACTTCGCAGGAAAAACTGACAGCTTGCAGAATCGGGAATGATATTCGGAGCAACACCGCCTTCGGTAACGATTCCATGAATCCGGCAGAATTCCGGCATCTGCTGACGCTGACTGTTTACAGCAGAAAAGAGAAGCATGACTGCATCCAATGCATTGATTCCCAATTCCGGAGAACCGGAAGCATGACTGGATTTTCCGTGAAATGTTACGTTGTAACGCCGGATTGCAAGACTGCCTCTGTCCGGAATCGTGCATTTTCCCGGATGAGCCATCACAACCGCATCAATGTTATCCAGAATATTATGTTTCAGAAGATGCACCTTCCCTGCGCCGGATTCCTCTGCGGGAGTTCCGAGAATCACCAGACGTCCGGGAAGATTCAGTTTTTTCATGATCCGGGATGCCGCGATCATCGCTCCTGTAGAACATGCGGCAATCAGATTGTGTCCGCAGGCATGTCCGGGTTTCAGAGCATCATATTCACAGGCAAACGCAAAAGTTTTTCCGGGACCGTTTTCCACTTCGCTGCGGAACGCTGTGGGAAAACCGCAATACCCTTTTTCCGTCTGAATACCGTGTTCCGTAAGAAAACTGCATAACTTCTGAGAAGAATATTCTTCTTTCCAAGCCAGTTCCGGATGCTCCCAGAGATCCAGAGCAAGGCTCCGCAGGTCCTCCTGCAACAATGAAATTTCCTCTCCTGCAATACGTTTTATCTGTTCAGCGTCCATTGATCAAAAACTCTCTTTTATGAGTGAAATCCAGCCATGCGGCGGAACCATTTTCCTGCGGGAATATCCCATTCATTCACAGGATTTCCTCTGCGGAAAAGACCGTAACCGTGTCCTCCTTCCGCAAACAGATGCATTTCGCAGGGACGGTTTGCCTTTTTCATGGCAAGATACCAGCTGATGGCATTTTCAACATTGATACCATCGTCCTGTGTCTGAATAATAAAGGTGGAAGGTGTTTCCCCGTTGACATCGAATTCCGGCTGCAGCCGGAGGGTTTCTTTATCCGCAAGATACGCCGGATAGATCAGAGCTGTGAAGTCCGGACGGAATGAAATGGAATCCAGTTCATCCACAGGTTCATAGGGAACGGGATTCGCCGGAGCGGTGATGGTGGCACAAAGGTGTGCCCCTGCTGAAAAACCGATACATCCGATTCTGGAAGGATCAACTTCCAAAGCTTCAGCATTTGCACGGATGAAACGGACAGCTCTGGCGGCATCTGCATGAGCTGCTGTTCTCCGGTCCGGACAACGGTATTTCAATACAAATGCACTGAACCCAATAGTATTCAGCCATGCGGCAATATCATACCCCTCATGATTCACAGCTTCATAAGCATATCCTCCGCCGGGGCAGACAAGGACAGCCGGATGGGTTCCGGAGCCGGATGCCGGAAAATACTGGATCGTGGGGACGGTAACATCGTGGATACGGATGATTCCGCCGTCCTTCGGGCGGTGTTCTTTCCGGTTTGCATCTTCGGGGGTCGTAAAGGGAATCACATCGTTCCAAATGGGAATTTCCTGATAATAGGCAGGTGTTTCAATCATAATTTTTCTCCTGAGAATTTCCTGTTTTCGGGAAATATAATATCTTTTCTCATTTTTTTCAACAAAAATATCAGAAAATCTTTTTACTTTTTACAATACCGGATGTATAGTACACCGGAACATCTCACAGAGGAGAAAAATTTATGGCATACAAATTTGTAACACATTTTCTGAATTATCCCATTCAAAAAGAAAGAGTTTATGATATTTTCATACCGGAAACGGTTCAGCATGATACTGCAATCTTTATGATTCACGGCGGAGGCTGGGCAGGTGGAAGCAGAACGAATTATTATACTCCTATCGTGGAAACTCTGGCGGAAATGGGTTATATTGTTGCCACTGCGGATTACCGGTTAGGTGTTTCCGCAATGGAACAGCTGAAAGATTGCCGGGAAGCGTATGCTCATTTTATCAATGAATTGAAAAAAATGGGCAGACCGCTGAAAGTGGCAGCTTACGGTTCTTCTGCCGGCGCGCATCTTGCCTCACTGTTGAGTGTTGCTGCTCCCGGAGCCAGCGGAGATGATTTTGTTTCTGCAGAAGAGTGGATTGCGCCCGAATGTGCGGTACTGCAATCCTGCCCAATGAGCTTTGAACCATGGGAAGAAATTTTCCCGCATATCTGGACTTCCATGCAGCATGCCGCACGGGTACCTTATAATGAAAATCCGGAAGTGTATAAAAAACTTTCTCTGGATCATCACATTCATGCCGGAATGCCCCGGATATTCTTCATCGAAGCAGAATATGAACACATGTTTTGGCCTCATCAGAAAGTTTCTCTTGCAAAGAAAATTGCCTCTCTGAAGGTCCCTGTCACGGTAAAGATTTATAAGAATATGGAACACGGATTCCTTTATAACTTTGACCGTCCGCATCAGCGGGAAGCCTTTGAGGATATGCTGAAATTCATTAAAAAAGAACCGGTAGAAAATACTGTATTCAACGCATAAAGGAGTTTGAAACATGAATATCTGTATGATGTCTCTGACAATGCAAAATTCAACCCCGCAGGAAATTGTTGATATTGCAGTTCAATGCGGAATGAAATCCATTGACTGGATCACCGCACACAAGAGTGATCCTGCCTGGCTGGGAAAAATTTCCCGTGATGCAGGTTTGGAAGTTGCAGCTTTCACGCCGCTGGACAACGCTTATATCAATGGCGAAAACAACTGGAAAGATGAATTCAAATACTCTCTGGATGCGGCTGTTGCCATGGGAGCTCCTGTGATGATGGTCCCGCCGTTCCCCCTGAAAAAACATCCGGAAATGTCCGAAGGACGCAAATACTGGACAGATTTTTATGCTTGGGCAACGCCTCTTGCAAAAAAAGCCAATGTGATTCTGACCTGCGAAAGTACCGGTTATTCCACCAGCCCCATCACAACCGCTGATGAAAATCTGGAAGTCATCAGAAACGTTCCTGATTTGCGCATCACTTTTGACAATGGAAATATCGAAACAGCAGAAGATGCAAAAGAAGCATACGGTAAACTGAAAGACTACGTGGTCCGTTTCCATTTGAAAGATTGGAAAATTGCCGATCAGGAATTCCCCGGCTCCGATAAAAAACGTAACGGCAAATATTTTGCCATGTGCGCCATCGGAGAAGGAAGCGTGGATTTGCGCGGTCTCTGGGATCTCGTCACCCCGGAACAGAAACAGTTCACCGTCAATCTGGAAACATGGAAACCCGATGGAGACCCCTTCTCCCTCGAAGAATACAGAGTGATTTGCGACAGAGTCAGAAACTGGTAATCATTCTATGACAGCTTCCATTATCACTTTGGGATGCCGTTTGAATCAGGCGGAATCCGCATTGATCACAGCCCGGCTGGAACGGATGGGGTATGCCGTTGTGCCATATTCCCCGGACAGCCAGCCGGATCTGCTGATCCTCAACAGCTGCGCCGTTACTGCCACCGCTGAACGGAAAGCACGGCAGAATATCCGGAATTTACGGAATCGGCATCCCAATACAAAACTTGTTTTCACCGGATGTGCCTGCAATCCCGCATTGCAGGAAATTCCGGGTCTGACAATCGTGCCGAACAGGTGGAAAAGTGAACTGGAAGCATTTTTGCAGGGAACTCCAATTCCCTCTGCCGAAGAATGGCGCAATGAAGAGGATGAACATAAAGTCTTTTCCGAAAATATCCTGACTGCCGCAACAGAGCGGACACGGGCTAATTTGAAGATTCAGGAAGGATGCAATAATTTTTGCGCTTACTGCATTATTCCCTACAAACGCGGACGGGAACGTTCCCGTGATCTGGAAGAAACTGTAACAGATTTCAAACATCTGGTCAAACTCGGTTTTCAGGAAATCGTTTTGACGGGAATCAACACCTGTTCCTACAATTGCCGCGGGGCAAGACTCAATGATCTTCTGGAACGGCTTCTGGAAACGGATGGAAATTACCGGATCCGGATCGGTTCCACGGAACCGGGACCAATGCTCAGAAAAATCGTGGATGTCATGGCAAAGGCTGGTGGAAAATTGTGTGAATTCCTGCACCCTTCCCTGCAGAACGGCTCTGATACCGTTCTGAAACTCATGAACCGTCATTGTTTGACAGAGGAATATGCGGAATATGTGCAGTATGCCCGGGAAAAAGTTCCGCACATTCACATTGGAACGGATATCATTACCGGATTCCCCGGAGAAACGGATGCAACGTTTGAAGAAACCGTTTCTTTTGTGGAAAAAATCCGGTTCGCCAATATTCATATTTTCCCGTTTTCACCCCGGAAAGGAACTGCAGCATACAGCATGAAACCGTGTGTGCCGAATAATCTTGCCCGGGAACGTGCGGAAAAATTGAATGTTCTGAAAGAAAAATTTGCTGCGGAATTCCGGCAATCTCTGCTGGGAACGGAACAAACCGTAATCCCGGAACAGGATGGAATCGGATGGACAGGAAATTACGTCCGGGTGAAATCGGAAGGTTCGGAACTCACCTGTGTCCGGATTGTAAATACCGATCAGGAAATCTGTCTGGGGGAAAAATTATAAGGATTTTGATGATGCAGTTTGAGAACGAAAAAATTGATATTTGGTATGGATTCAAGCGTCATATTTTTGATTTTCAGGGGCGTACCGCATGGGTGGTTGAACCGGAAAAAGCGGCTGCGGGGAATCCCTGGACATGGTGTATGGAATGGCCCACGGCATTTGTTCCGCGAACCGGAGTTCCGGAACTGCTGAAAAAAGGATTCCATCACGTCCATTTACAGGCTTTCGGTCATGGCAACGATGAAGATCAGAAAGCCTTTGCCGCATTTCATGATTTTCTGACAGAAACATTGGGTCTGGCAAAGAAATGCGGATTGATCGGAATGAGTTTCGGCGGACTTTATTCCTGCCGTTTTGCCGCATTCCATCCGAAAAAAGTTGCCTGTATTTACCTTGATGCACCCCTGTGCAATTTCTTTCATTTCAATCATGTTGAATTGGTTGTCGAAGAATACGGATTGAAACGGAAAGCCGATTATTTTGATCTGCCCGGCCTGCCGGTCAATCTTGCGCCGCAGCTGAAAGACTTTCCCATTCTGCTGATTTACGGAAAAACCGATGATGTTGTTCCCGCAGATGTAAACTGTGAAATGCTGCTTGCCCGTCTGGAAGTCCAGAACGGCAGCGGAAAAGTTGATGTGATTGCACGGAACGCATGGGGACACCATCCGCATGGATTGGATGATGTCACCCCGATCATTGATTTCATGACAGCCAATTGCTGTTAAATCACGGTGCTTTCAGGAAGACGGTATTTTCCAACAGGAAAGCCAGGAGCAAGCCAGCCAAAGCAAAGGCAATCAAGGGGATGGATAGTTCCCGCCAGTTGATGAGAACCTGTTGTTCAAAGGTGGTCTTTTCCAGAGAATCAATGGCTTTCATAGCAGCTTCCATGGAGGGAACATCATCTGCATGATAATATTTTCCATCGGTTGCAGAAGCAATATCCCGGAGAAGCTGTTCGTCAAAATCACTTTGGACCGGAACATACTGTGTTCCGAGAGGCGTATCCTGCGGGTAAATGGACTGTCTGGAACCAATGCCGACGGTATAGACAGTAATATCAAATGTTTTTGCCAGTTTCGCAGCCTGACGGGGAGAAACTTTTGCCTGAACATTGTTTGCACCGTCAGTGAAAAGCACGATGATCTTCCGCTTGGAATCACTGTCTTTCAAACGTCTGATTCCGGAAGCAACGGGGCCAGCGATTCCGGTTTGATCTCCGATCATACCCGCCCGGAAATCAGCCAGGGCAGCAAGAAGTCTGCCATGATCCAGAGTCGGAGGACATGCCAGATACGGCTGGGAGGCAAAAATGATCAAACCGATTCTGTCTGACGGGCGTTTTTTGATAAATTTTGAGATTTCCTGTTTTGCGATATTCAGCCGGGCGGCGATTTCTCCGGTGCTTAATCCCCGGTTCAGCTGATCGTTGGTTTTAACATTTTCCGGGATGTCGATAGAGCGCATACTTCCGGAAACATCAAGAGCGATGATGATATCAACTCCATCCGACCTGCGTTTGATCTCTTCCAACCCTTCTCTGGGGCGGATGAGTGCAACTACTATCAGAATGAGTGAAAGCAGAATCAGCAGAAAGGGAATTGCACGTTTGAACGGAAACGATGCAGTTCCGGCTTTGACAGCTCTCAGATTCGGAAAAAGAATGGACGGCTGTTTTTTTCTGTACAGGATCCATGCTGCTCCGAGAGCAGGGATCAAAAGCAGAAAGAGCCACGGCATAGCGAATTCCGGAATTTTCATGAGCGGTTCTCCTTTTGTTCAGGGTCCTGTATTGTATTACGGATCAGGGATTCTGCTCGTTCAGCGGCATTTTCAAACAATGTTTCATCAGCAGAAAGACGTGCAAATTTCACCATATCTGCGGAAGAAAGGAATTCCCGCAGGAAACGCCGCTGTTCCACATCCAGCGGACCATTATCCTTCCGCAATGTTTCCAGAAATTCCGGCGTGGTCTGCCGTTCCGCACGGAGAGAAAACTGTTTTTCCAGATAATGCCGGACAACATCCGTCAGCCGGATAATCGCATTTTCCGGAGTGATTTTTCTTTCATGCAGTGTTTTTCTCAAATCACCGATTCTGTTGATTGCAATGATCCAGACAGGTTCCTGCGGTGTCGTTTTGAGTTTTTTATGCCGTAAAATCAGCCATAAGACAAGAATCAGCAGAAGGATTCCGGCTCCGGAAACATACCAGATCCAATTCTTATTTTCTTCTGCGTTTTTCCCGGAAACCTTATCGGCGATCTCCAGTTTTTTCATATTGCTGATTTCTGCCTGTTCCACATTGAAAGCCGGAATAACCGCTGAGGCTTCTGCTTTTCCATCCGGTCCGCCTTCACAAAGAATTCTGACAGGGATTTCAGCATACTTTCCATCCCGGAACGGCTGAACATAAACAGTGACATTCCAGATGCGTGTTCCCCACATCCATTTCCCGGGTGTGATCTCCGGACTTTTGCCTTCCTGCAGCCCTTCGGTCAGTGACAATGCGGCTGAAACAGGCATCAGACTCCAGGAGGTTTTCACTTTGAATGTACACGGAATCCGTTCCCCTATTACGATTTTATCTTTTGGAAAAACCGTTTCCGTGACTTCGGGAACCGATTTTTCTTGTGTCGTGCTGTACCATTTGACCGCAAACATACCGGCACCGATCAGGAAAACCAACATGAGCAGGGATAGCACAATCGTAATTGTCCATAAAAACTTTTTCATAAAATATCACCCCTTTTTCTTTTCACGCACCCGGAAGAAATTCATGAGGGGAACCACCGGATCTTCACCGCAGAAAAGTTCAACCATATCCACCTTTGCCCGCCGGAAAGATTCTGTCACAGATGTCCGTTCCTCCTGAACATTTCTTCCGAAGAGAGACCTGATTTTTGCCGAAGCGGCATCGAGCCATGATATTTCCCCGGTTTCCGCATCCTCCAATGAAAGCATGGAAAGGTCCGGCATATCCAATTCTGTTTTATCAGAAATTCTCACAGCGGCAAGATCATGCCGCATATTGAGGATTTTCAACTGTTTTTCATAAGGCAGATCAGAGATAAAATCGCTGATGAGAAAGATAACGGATTTCCGTTTCAGGTTCTTGGCCAGGGAATCCATCGCATGACCGATATCAGTTCCACTGGATTCCGGTTCAAACGCCAGCAGCTCCCGGATCAGACGCAGAACATGGGATCTTCCTGATTTCGGCGGAAGCCAGAGTTCCGTCTTGTCAGTGAATACCAATAAGCCGACTTTATCATTATTCCGGATGGCACTGAGCGCAAGAAGAGCTGCAATTCCGGCGGCTTCATCCCGTTTTGTACTGCCCGGTTTTCCGAAGAAAAGCGATGCCGAGGCATCCACTGCCAGAATCACGGAAAGTTCCCGTTCCTCAGCATATTTCTTGATATACGGCACCCCCATTCTTGCGGTAACATTCCAGTCAATATCGCGGACATCATCATCCGGGGTATATTCTCTGACTTCGGAAAATTCGATCCCGCGTCCTTTGTAGACGCTGTGCCATGCGCCGCCTGTGAGTTCTTCCACAAGCCTGCGGGTGCGGATTTCGATTTTCCTGACTTTGGTCAAAAGTTCCCTTGTCTGCATATTGTCTCTCCTTCAATCAGGGAGTTTTCAATTCCTCAAGGATCTTTGTGATGATATCATCAGCGGTCATATCTTCCGCTTCTGCTTCATAGGAGAGGATAATTCTGTGACGGAGAACATCGTGTGCGACTTCCTTCACGTCCTGCGGGATCACATAAGCTCTGCCGTCCATAAATGCGATTGCTTTGGAGGCAAGGACCAGAGCGATCGTTGCACGGGGAGAAGCTCCGTATTGAATCAGCGGAATAAGGTCTGCAATTTTGGATTCCTGCTGCCGTTCGGAAAGTTCTGCATGATGTTCCGGACGTGTTGCAAAGACAATATCCAGAACATATTCCAGCAGTTTCGGGTCCATGTAAATCTTATCCACCATTTTTCTGGCTGCTGTGATATCTGCCAGAGAAGCCACACTCATTGCCTGCGGGAAATATTCCGGATGGGCATTGTTTTCTGCGATCAGACGTTCTTCTTCCCGGCTGGGATAGCTGACTTTCAGTTTGAAAAGAAAACGGTCGATCTGAGCTTCCGGAAGAGGATAAGTCCCTTCCTGCTCGATGGGGTTCTGGGTTGCAAGAACAAGAAACGGTTCCGGCATTTTGCAGGTGGTTCCGCTGATGGTCGCCTGACGTTCCTGCATACATTCCAGAAGAGCACTCTGAACTTTTGCGGGAGCACGGTTGATTTCATCTGCAAGAACGATATTGGCAAAGACAGGTCCCTGTTTCACACTGAATGTATGTTCTGCAGGATTGTAGATGTTTGTCCCGATCACATCTGCGGGGAGAAGGTCCGGGGTGAACTGGATCCGGGCAAACTGTCCGTCAAGAGCTTTGGCAAGAGTTTTGACCGCAAGAGTCTTTGCCAAACCGGGAAGACCTTCCAGCAGAACGTGTCCATCTGCAATCAAAGCGGCAATCAGCCGGTCAATCAGTTTATGCTGTCCGGAAACGATTCTGCCCATTTCAGCTTTCAGCGGACGGAGAAATGCGGATGCCGCAGTGATCTCCCCTTGCAGTTTCTGTAATTCTTCCTGTGTCATAACGGTATTCTCCTCTGTAAGGTGATTTTGTTCCTGTAGACATTTAACTTTCTGAAAAGGTTCATTATTTTACAAAAGGTCAGAAAAATTTTCCTTCCACGATTCCGGGACGGGTGCCCGGAAATGAATTCCGTTCCAGATCAGTTCAGCGGCATGAAGTGCCTGTCCGGAAAGGATCAGAGCAGCCCGGTCCTCTTCGGTCAACGCATCTTCAATAAAACGGAGAAAGAATGTTTCATCCTTTCCGTAAAGTTTATCGCCCGCAAGGGGATATCCCAATGAACAGAGTGTTGCTCTGATCTGATGAAGTCTTCCAGTTTGCGGGCGGGCTTCCACCAATGAAAATTTACCATTGCATTTGATGGGCAGAAGCAGGGTATCAGAACTTTCCGATTCCGGAACTTCATGAACCGTAAAACGGCGTTTTTTATGTACAATTGCATCAGGATCATTGGAAAGATATCCCTTTGCATGAATTTCTTTTTCAAAGATTCCGTGAACGATGGAATAATAACGTTTTTCGATTTTTCCTGCCATCATATCCTGTGTCATACGGGAAGCTGTTTCTGAATCCAGAGCTGCCAGCACTACCCCGGATGTTTCCCTGTCGAGACGGGTGATGATATGAAGATCACAGCCCAAGTCCTCTTTCATGAGATACCAGAGGGTGTGTTTGAAAAAGATTCCGGAGGGATGACACGGCAGATTTCCGGGTTTGTTCACGGCAATGTAATGCGGAGTCCGTTCAAGTATTTCATAATTGGTATCGACAGGCGGTTCCGGCAGTGGTTCTTTCGGAACGAATGCGATTTTTTCTCCGGCACGAAGGATCCGGGAGGCTTTTGTTTTCCGTCCGTTAAGGAGGATTTCCCCTTCCTGAACAGCTTTCTGCCATTCGGAGCGGGAATGGTAATTGAAACGTTTTGCAAGAAAAATATCGAGCCGGAGGTCATTCGCCTCCGGCCCGGTAATGATTTCAGAAATCCTGTCCATCAGTTATCGGAAAGGATACCGCCGGAATCGGCACTGGTTGCCAGTTTTGCATAACGACGGAGCCATTTGGAGGCGAGTTCGCGTTTTTTGGGAACCCAGTTTTCACGGCGTTTTGCCAGAACATCTTCGGGAACAGCCAGGTTGATGCTGCGGTTCGGGATATCAATTTCAATGATATCGCCTTCTTCCACAAGACCGATCAGACCGCCTTCAGCTGCTTCAGGACTGATATGTCCGATACATGCACCGTGGGTTGCTCCGGAGAAACGGCCGTCGGTGATCAATGCCACGGATTCGCCGAGCCCCTGCCCCATGATATAACTGGTGGGAGCAAGCATTTCCTGCATACCGGGTCCGCCTTTGGGACCTTCATAACGGATCACGACAACGTCGCCCGCTTTGACTTTTCCGCCAAGAATTCCGGCACAGGCTTCTTCCTGGCTTTCAAAGATCACTGCCGGACCTTTGTGAACGAGCATGGAAGGTGCAACACCGGCTGCCTTCACAACACCGCCGCGTTCTGCAAGGTTTCCGAAAAGAACTGCAAGTCCGCCGGATTTACTGTAGGGATTTTCCACTGTACGGATAACTGTTCCATCGGGAGCAGGTGCTTCAGCAGCAACTTCACCGATCGTTTTACCGGAAACAGTGAGCGCATCTGCTTTGACAGTTCCCATCTTGGAGATTTCCTTGAGGATTCCCATGATACCGCCTGCCTGACGGACATCTTCCATGTGATAATGGCTGGATGGTGCGACTTTACAGATGTTCGGGGTCATGCGGCTGATCTCATCCATCTTGTGAAGGTCAAGTTTAACACCGGCTTCGTTTGCAACTGCAAGAGTGTGGAGGATGGTGTTGGTACTTCCGCCCATTGCCATATCCATAACCAGAGCGTTGTAGAACGCATCAGCGGTTGCGATCTGTTTCGGGAGAGGACCGTTCGCCTTTGCCATTTCAACAATGCGGCGTGCGGATTTCTTCCAATGTTCGATGCGGTCTTCGGAATCTGCAGCAATGGAACCATTTCCGGGAAGAGCAAAACCGAGGACTTCGCAGAGACAGTTCATACTGTTTGCGGTGAACATACCGGAACAGGAACCGCAGCTGGGACATGCATCACATTCGAGCTGTTCCAGTTCTTTGTCGTTCATTTTTCCGACGGAGCAGCGGGCTACGCCTTCAAACACGGTATTCAAGTCGCTGTCATGACCGTCAAATTTCTTCCCTGCACGCATGGGTCCGCCGGAAGCGAAGATGGTGGGGATATTGAGTCGCATGGTAGCCATGAGCATACCGGGAACGATCTTATCGCAGTTGGGGATACAGATCATAGCATCGAAGGGATGAGCGGAAGCCATGGATTCCACACAGTCAGCGATCAATTCGCGGCTGGGCAGAGAGAATTTCATTCCGGAATGCCCCATTGCGATACCGTCGCAAACTGCAATGGTATTGAATTCAAAAGGAACTCCGCCTGCTTTGCGGATTTCTTCACAGATGAGTTTTCCGACTTTATCCAGATGGCAATGTCCGGGAACAATGGAGGTGTAAGAGTTGCAAACGCCGATAAAAGGCTTGCCGAAATCTTCGGATTTGAGACCCGTAGCACGGAAAAGAGAACGGTGCGGCGCACGTTCCAAGCCGTCTTTCATGATACTGCTGCGCATTTTTTTCTGACTTTCCATAATTTTTTTTCATTCTGGGGTTGAAATTTCACCGTAAAATGTATATAATATATAGAATTTTACGGGGCGTCCTGAATTTATTTTGGTATAATGTAGCACGGACTTCCCCAATTTACAATCTCAAGAGGAGAAAAAATGTTTAATAATTTAACAGATAAGCTGCATGATGCATTGCGGAAACTCAGAGGAGTGGCTTCTCTTTCTGAATCCAATATCTCTGAAGCGATGAACGATGTCCGCACCGCTTTGCTGGATGCTGACGTTAACCGGGAAGTCGCCGACGGGTTTATTGAAGAGGTTCAGAAGAGCTGTCTCGGCAGTGATGTCATCCGCAGTATCACACCCGGTCAGATGGCAATCAAGATTGTCAATGACAAACTTGTTGATCTGATGGGACCCGCTGAAGCACCTTTGAATTTTGAACCCCAGATCCACCCCAATGTGGCAATGCTCGTGGGGCTTCACGGTTCCGGAAAAACCACAACCACCGCAAAACTCGCTCTGCATCTTTCCAAACATGGCAGAAAACCGCTGATGACAGCGTGTGACGTCTACCGTCCAGCCGCTATTGATCAGTTGGAAATTCTCGGTGTGGAAACCGGATTGCCCGTTCATTCCCAGCGCGGAAATATGGATATCTGTTCCATCGCCAATGATGCCATCGCAAAAGCTCGTGCAGCCGGAAATGATTACGTTCTGCTGGATACCGCAGGACGCCTGCAGATCGACACCGATATGGTACAGGAACTGGTCCGTCTGAAAGAAACGGTCCGGCCCCAGGAAATCATTCTTGTTGCGGATGCCGCTCTCGGTCAGCAGGCTGTTTCTGTTGCAAAACATTTCCATGAAGCACTGGGAATCACCGGAATCATTCTGACAAAACTTGATGGTGACGCCCGCGGCGGTGCTGCGCTTTCCATCAAAAAAGTCACCGGATGTCCCATCAAGTTTATGGGGGTCGGTGAAAAACTGGATGAATTGGAAGTTTTCCATCCGGACCGTATGGCATCCCGGATTCTCGGTATGGGGGATATTGTTTCTCTCGTGGAACGTGCCGCAGAGGAAATGGATAAGGAAGAAGCCCGGAAACTTCAGGAAAAACTCAAGAAAAATGATTTTGACTTTGAAGATTTTCTTTCCCAGCTCCGGCAGATGTCCAGAATGGGCGGAATCGAATCCATTCTGAAACTTCTCCCCGGCGGAAATAAACTCGCCGGAATGGGCGATCTTGACACCTCCAAGTTCAAACAGATGGAGGCAATCATCTGCTCCATGACCAAAAAAGAACGTGCCACGCCGGAAATTCTTGACATGTCCCGCCGGAAACGTATTGCCAAAGGCAGCGGAACAAATGTGGAAGAGGTAAGCCAGCTTATCAAACAATTTGTGAATATGCGGAAGATGATGAAGTCTACCGGATTGTTCGGAAAACTTTTTTCTTCCGGAGCTCTGCCGTCATCTCTCGGAGATCTCGGCGGACTCGGCGGCATGGGTGGGCTCGGCGGCGGTATGGGCGGATTCCGTCCTTCCTTCTCACGCGGTTCCAACTTCACGCCTCCGAAGAAAAAACGGAAAAAGAAATAACAGGTGAGCATAATGGCTGCATCAAATGAAATCTGGATCATTTCCGGGGAATCTTCCGGTGATCTCTACGGAGGCAAGATTGCCCAGGAATTGAAACGGCAGGATCCCGGTTTGAAGATCAAAGGCATGGGCGGGCTGAATATGCGCCGTGCCGGAGTGGAAATCATGGTTGACTCCACAGAACTGGGCGTGATCGGTGTCGTGGAAGTCCTGGAAAATATATTCAAATTCATCAAGATTTTCTTCTTCCTTGTGAAAGAGGCGAAACGGGTCCGTCCAAAAGGCGTGGTAATGGTGGATTATCCCGGATTCAATTTGCGGTTTGCCAAAGCTCTCTGGAAAATGGGAATTCCGGTTGTCTGGTATATCAGTCCGCAAGTTTGGGTCTGGCGGAAAAGCAATATCAAAAAACTGGCAAAATACTGCAAAAAAATGCTGGTGATTTTCCCATTTGAGCCGGATGTCTACAAAGGCTCCGGACTTGATGTGGAATTTGTCGGGCATCCTCTTGTGGAAATTGTTCAGGAACGGACAGATCCTGCCATAGAACGGGATCCGGAAACAGTTCTTCTGCTTCCGGGAAGCCGGAAGAAAGAGATCAAATATCTGCTGGAGCCGTTCCTTGAAACGGTTTCCATTCTGAAAATGCGCCATCCGGAACTTTCCTTTGTGATTTCTGCTCCCAGAGAAACGATTTTGGGAATGATCCGGGAAGGAATTGCAGAGTTTCATAAGAAGCACCCCGGAATGATTCTGCCGGATTTTGAAATGACTTCCGGTAAAACAGCCTTCTGGCAGCAGAGATGTACCTGCGGACTTGCCGCATCCGGTACTGTAACTGTGGAATGTGCAATTGCCGGTCTTCCGCTGGTGGTGGCTTACAAACTGAATAAAATCACATTCCTGCTTGCCCGGCTGATCATCGGAAAACTCTTCCGCGGATTCTTCACAATGGTCAATATCATTCTTTATAAAGATGTTTTCCATGAGTTTCTCCAGCATTTTATTGTACCGGAAACTCTGGCTGATGAAATGGAAATGCTTCTTCCCGGCGGCTCCCGCAGAGAAGAAGTCGATCAGGATATGAAGAACATGACCGAAGCTCTGCGCGGCGGTTCTGAAGGTGCGATGAAGAAAACAGCAAAAGCTATTCTGGCAGCATGTAAATGATACATTACAGGAACAATTCTGCAAAAAAAACGGGGCTTTCTCTTCTGAAAAGCCCCCTGGTTCTCTGTCTTTTATTTCTGTTTTTCAGCGGATATGCCGCTCCCGGTGAAAAAACTGTTCCGGTTAAAAAGATTGAACAGAAAAAGTTCCCGGCTGTTGAGAACTTTCACAAAGTAAGTGATGAGCTGTACCGTTCCGGTCAACCCAAACCGGAAGATTGGAAAAAGCTGGCGGAATTCGGAATCAAAAGTGTAATTTCGCTCCGTGATTTCGGACGAAATGCCGACAAGGTCGGAGACTCCGGAATCATTGCCTATTCTCTTCCCTGGCGGGCGGAAAATATTTCCGAAAAAGATCTTCTGAATGTACTCATTCTTATCAAACAGGCTCCGAAACCTGTCTTGATCCATTGTTTTCACGGAAGTGACAGAACGGGTGCAGCAGTTGCGGCATATCGGGTTGTTTTCCAGAAATGGAAACCGGATGCCGCTGCAGATGAATTGATCAATGGCGGATTCGGTCATCACAAATGGATTTACAGAAATATTCCCCGTTTGATCCGGAATGCCGATTATAAGAAAATCCGCGCAGGATTGTGAACCTGGAAATCATTCTTCCGGTAGAAATCATGCTCTTGACGGATATTTCTTACTCTGTATATATTCTTTTTCTTTGAGGTAATTTCAAAAGTCCGGCAAAATTTGTCTGAAAAGAGATTGCTGATGAGGAGGGGTAAAATGGGGGCTGTTGCAAAACCTGCATACAGAAAACGTATTTTAATTGAGTCTTTTGAACAGAGTGAACGGAGTTTACAGAGATTACGGAGGTGGTTTGGTAATTAAAACAACCGTTACCCAAGAGAAAAATTTTTATTTCTTTTGAGAAATCGGTCGGTAATAACCAAAAATGCCTC
>JAFVTF010000127.1 GCA_017503375.1 Lentisphaeria bacterium
CGCAGCCCTGGGTATAAATCACAAATCATCTCTGAAGCTCTGAAAGAGCGACAGAAAAATCCGCTTGAACAAACCTTATTCTGTCGCCCCTTCGGGGCTTTATGTTATTCTTTTCATCTATTCCCGGGGCTGCGCGGTCTTCCAGACCGCTTACCCCGGGCTTTGATCTTCAGCCCTTTCAGGGCTGTTTATCTTCAGGTTTTGCAACAGCCCCGCAAAAAGGTTTGAAAAAGGGTGATAGTTTTTGGAACAGAACCTTTTCCCTTATTGTTTGGGCAGCAAGCTGGAGACCAGTAAATCAAGATAAGATCCCGGCGTGACCAACCGTCCGGCAAGAATATCGTCTTCTGTAAAAGAGGCAAGCAATATATTTCCAAAGGTGTATCTGGCATGATCGTAAATCATAAAGATCCTGCCGTCTGCATCCTGGGTTACATCCGGATAAGAGACAGCTTGTCTTCCGGAAATCAGCATGCCGCCTTTCCATGTTTTTCCGTCATCATCGGAAAGCCATGCAGTCAGATTGGTTCTCAATCTCATTCCCGGGGTAAGAGTTTCTCCGGGAAGGTCAAAGGGGATTCGATGATTGATCAACAACAGTTTTCCGGATTTCAGCCGACGGATTGCAAAACGGGAATTGGGACCTCCGAAAATAGCAGGTTTCCCGGGACTCCATGTTTTTCCTCCATCGCTGGAGAAACTCTCGCCGATTCCATATTGACAGCGAACAAGCATCCAGAGCGTTCCATCATTCCGTTCTACAATATGATGCTCATCAAATGTTCGTTCCGGAACGTCTGCCGAGCCGAGATATTCAAAGGTATTTCCGTTGTCTCTGCTGATTGTTACATTGGAAAACGCAAACCTTTTATCTTCTTCCGTAAGATATTTTGGTTCGCAAGCCCAAATTGCTGTGGGCAGAAGCCAGTTCCCTTTTGAATCTGCAATGGGCTTGTTCATCATGATCCCATCCGCGATTCTGCGTGGTGCGGACCATTTCAGTTCCTTTTCAGGATTTTCACAACAGCAACAGAAAACACCGCATTTCCCATCAAAAATCTGCCCGAGCTCGGGGGAATATGCCTGTGCCCAGAACCACCAGAGCCGTCCCTGCGGATCAAACCAGAGTGTTGGATCGTATGCCCGAACCAGTCCTTCTGGATTGATACATTGCACCTCTTCCCAGCTCCTGCCATGATCCCGGCTGAACGAGAGTATCACATAATTATCCGGACCTTCCCCTTTTCCTCCTGCGTACCAGGTGGCGTAAAGAGATCCCTCTTTTCCAACTTCAATTCCCGGGATTCCCTGATATGGGCGGATTGCCCGTGCCAATTTTTCCGGAATATCTCCGGGAACTCCCGGAATAAGAGCTTGAACGCGTTTCTTATGAATTTCCGCAATAATGTTCATCTTTCTGTTATTCCTTCAATTTATTGAGGCTGAAATTTTGAGCACATTTCATTTTGATCAATTATCAAAATGGAATGCGTTACGCTTCAGATAGCTGTTGACAAGCTCCTGGAAACGGTTTCCCCGTGCTTTATAACCGCTGAAAAAATCAAAACTGGCACATGCCGGAGAAAGTAATACTACATCTCCCGGAACAGCTTTTTCACATGCAGCTTTTACCGCTTCATCAAAGGTTTCAAAACGGGTATAGGGCAAGGCTGTTTTCAGATCTTCTTCGATCCGCGCTCCTGCATGTCCGTTGATGACAGCATGTTTGATCTTATCGGAATCATTCGCAATACAGCTGAAATCCATTGCTTTGTCAGAACCTCCGAGAATCAAAATTACGTTGTGATCTCCGCCGACAGTCCGCAAAGCGGCATTGACGGAATGGGGATTCGTTGCTTTGGAATCATCAACATAACGGATTCCATTTTTCTCAGCAAAACATTCCAGACGGTGTTTATCAGGTGCAAATGCGGAAAGAGTCTGCTTGACAGGAGCAGAGAAGAGAATATCATCTCCTGCAACGGTCCGGAGCAGAGCAAGTGCCGCCAGCACGTTTTCCACATTGTGCTCTCCTTCCAACGGACATTTCTGCCAGTCAAAGATTTGTTTCCCACGGAAACAGAGATGACCGTCGGAAAAATGAAAATCAGCCTTATTCACAGCAGAAAACGTAACAGGAGTTTCTCCGGGATAATGTTTTTTCCAGGCAGGAAGAAGATTTTGATTGATGACACAATTTTCTTCTGAACGGTTGAGTTCCCGGAACAGACGGAATTTTGCATCGGCATAGCCTTCCATAGAACCGTGTCGGTTGATGTGATCACTTGCCAGATTCAGGAATGCCGCAGAAAACGGTGCATAGTGTTCCATGCTTTCCAACTGAAAAGAACTTGTTTCCACCACGAGAACATCCAGATTCCGGCGTCCTTCTTTCAGTTCCAGCGCAACATCACTCAGAGCCGTTCCGATATTTCCGGCTGATTCACAGCGGAAACCGCAATTCTGAATCAGTGCTGTTGTTAATTCTGTGGTGGTAGTTTTGCCATTTGTTCCGGTGACAGCCACGATTTTACAAGGCAAATCCGAGGCGGCAAATTCCAGTTCCCCGGCAATGGGTGTTCCGGATTTTCTGACCGCTTCCGCCATTTCAGAGTGAATGGAAATTCCGGGGCTGATAACAGCAAGATCATACTGTTTTACAGCAACATCAGGTGTCCAGTTCCCGATCAGTTTATAATCTTCCGGGACCTCAGGTGTTTTTTCATCAAGAATCGTAACGGAATAACCTTTATAAAGAGCCAGACGGGCAGCGGCGTTTCCGCTGATTCCGAACCCGAGAATGAGAATTTCTTTCATGGTGGGGAACTCACTTCTTCAAAGCCTGCAAGGCTGAATGTACAAGGTCTTCAATATTATCGCCGGAAAATCCATGATTACCGGAATAGGCTTTAACATTGCTGTTTCCCGCTTTGAGCCGTTCCAGAAGCAACGCCGCATTGTCCTGAACAGGAATGATATTATCTCTTTCTTCATAAATCACAGCGACAGGTACCTGATGTTCGATCAAAGAATCGAGATTATCAACAGGATTCCATTCCGGAATGAAGGAAAAATCTTCAGCAAGCACACCGGCTTTCCGGCAAAGTTCCCGGTCAAAGGGGGATTTCGGCCAAGTTTTGAGATTGCAAAGCGGGCTGTCCAGGATCAGCATGGCGACTTTTTCCGGATTCCGGATTCCCCAGTTCAAAGCGGGCAAAGCACCTCTGCTGTAAGATTCCAGAATCGGCGTTTGTGAAAAATCCAGATTCCGGGTGAGATATTCATAAAAGCTGTTCATTCGCTTCATGGCTTCCGGACCTCCGGCGAGATCAGTGATATCTGTATGAACAAGATGAACGCCGTGACGGAGCATGGCAAGATCCAACGCCGGATCCGCATTGAAAAACCGGGCACGCCAGATCCATGGATTTCCTTTCAGAGGAGAATCTGCCGCAACAATAATACTTTCGATTCCATCCACTTCAAAACGGTAGGAATCGTAACCGTGCCACGTTCCCTTGTTTCCGGGAAACAACGTCTTATTGCTCATATCCATGCCTCCTGCTTCATTTTATCTTCCAGGTCTTCTTGTATGATTCGTAACGATCCATAATATCATTGACGTAATTGAGCGTCGAGGGGATGGATATTTTCTGCCGGACACTTCCGGCAGGATTGGCGGGTTTCCATTTGTTCGCCCGGGTCAATCCGGCATTGTATTCACATAATGCCAGAACATAACATTCCCGGTATTTGCTCCATCGCCGGATTGCCCGCCCCAGATACCAGGAACCTATTTCTATATTCATTTCCGGATCGTACAGTGTGCCCCGATAGGGAACGGAACGTTTTTTGGCTTTTGCCCAATCGACAACAGCCTGTTTCGGCATGATCTGCATCAAACCGATTTCTCCGGCTTTTCCTCTGGTGGATGGATCAAACCGGCTTTCCCGCCAGATAACTGCTTTCAATAAGCGGGGGTCAACCTGATTCCGCCGGGCAGCTTCCAGAATAATTGCATCGTAATTTGCATTTTTTCCGGTATAGCTGCTTAGCGCATCGGCTCCCTTCCAGCATAACCAAACGACACCGCATGCCAGAATGATCAGCGCGAACATGAGCAAAGTGGCATATTGCTTTCTGTTTGATTTTCTGCGGTAGCGAGCCATTCATGCCCCCCTTTTACTTATTTTGCAGCATCTCCTGCTGTGGTATTGTTTGCCGCAGCTTCGATCTCACGGATACGGGCTGCTTCAGCATACAATTTCTTGAAGGTTTCTTCAAACTTCAATTCCTGCGGCAGAGGAATAATACGCAGTTCACGCAGCTGCTTCATATCCACAGTGGCAGGAGCATTCATCATAAGGTCCTGAGCCTGCTGGTTGAAGGGGAATGCGATCACTTCGCGGATGTTCGGTTCGTCGCAGAGGAGCATTGCCATACGGTCGACTCCGGGAGCGATTCCTCCGTGCGGAGGTGCACCGAGTTTGAACGCCTTGATCATGCCGCCGAATTTTTCATCGACAACACTCTTATCGTAACCGGCAATTTCAAAAGCCTTGTACATGATTTCCGGACGGTGGTTACGGATTGCGCCGCTGGAAAGTTCAATACCGTTACAGACGATATCATACTGATAAGCGTTGATGGAAAGGGGATCCATGGTTTCCAGAGCTTCCATTCCGCCCTGAGGCATGGAGAACGGGTTGTGGCTGAACATGGGCTTTCCGGTTTCTTCATCGAGTTCAAACATCGGGAAGTCAACGATCCAGCACATCTTGAATTCATCATCGCTGATAAGGTTCAGACGTTTGCCGAGTTCTGTTCTGACCTGACCGCCGACTTCGAGAGCGAGACTTTCTTTGTCAGCGAGGAAGAACATCACATCGCCATCCTGAATATTTCCGGCAGCTTTAAGAGCATCCAGTTCTTCGCGAGCCATGAATTTGACGATCGGACTCTTTTCTTCGTTTCCGGTCCAGATAATGTAAGCCATTCCTTTGGCTCCGCATTCTTTTGCGAAGTCGATCATGCTGTCATAGAAACTGCGGGGCTGTCCGGCAATTCCGGGAACCTTGATCGCTTTGACTTTTCCGCCGTTTTCAACAACAGATGCAAATGCTTTGAATCCGCTCTTAGCGAAGATGTCGGAAACATCCTGAATGAACAGCGGGTTCCGGAGATCGGGCTTGTCGGAACCATACTTCTGCATGGATTCACGATAAGGAATACGCGGGAATGGAGCGGGGGTCAGTTTCTTACTGGAGAATTTCGGGAAGATTTCCATGAAAAGGCTTTCAATCACAGCGAAAATATCGTCCTGTGTTGCAAAGCTCATTTCCATATCCAGCTGATAGAATTCACCGGGAGAACGGTCTGCACGGGCATCTTCGTCACGGAAGCAGGGCGCAATCTGGAAATATTTGTCGAAACCTGCGATCATGAGCAGCTGTTTGAACTGCTGGGGAGCCTGCGGCAATGCATAGAACTGTCCGGGATGAACACGGCTGGGAACCAGATAGTCGCGTGCTCCTTCGGGAGAGCTGCTTGTGAGGATGGGGGTCTGGATTTCGTTGAAACCGAGACCTGTCATGAAGCGGCGGATCTCAGCGATCAGCTTGGAACGCAGCATGATATTGCTGTGAAGTTTTTCTTTGCGGAGGTCAAGAAAACGATAGGCAAGACGTGTCGCTTCAGGAGCCTGTTCTTCCTTGGCGATCTGGAACGGGATCACATCACATTCGCCGAGAATAACCATATCTTCGGCAACGAGTTCGATTTCGCCTGTTGCGAGTTTCGGGTTGACAGTTTCGGCTGCTCTGGTAACGACGGTACCGGTAAAGCAGACAACTGTTTCCACGCGCCACTTATCCAGTTCCTGATAGAAGGACTTGTTGGGGTCGATGACAACCTGAGTTTTTCCGTAATGGTCACGGAGGTCGATAAAGATAACTCCGCCGTGGTCGCGGACACTGTGGATCCATCCGGAGATCCGGACTGTTTTTCCGGCATCAGCTTTTGTAAGCTCGCCGCATGTGTGGGTTCTGAACTGGTGCATTTTGAATTCCGTTCCTATGTTAGTTGATCGTTATGTACCTTTAAGAATCAGGGTAATATAGCACGTTTTCCTGCAATTTCAAAAGGATTATTCCCCGACAAAACACTATCTTGCAACTTTTTTTGATTATTTTTCAACATACAAGCAAAAAGTCGGAATAAGAGTCATGAATCCTCCGGTTCAACGCCGTGCCGGAAACCGGATGGAGAACAGCCGAATTTTTTCCGGAAAACTTTTGCAAAATAGTTCGCATTTGAAAATCCGCACTCTTCTGCAATTTCTTTGAAACTTCCGGTACTCTTCCGGATCAAAGTCAACGCCCGCTGAAGCCGGATGGCTGTCAGATATTCTATGGGGGTCATTCCGGTCGCGGCATGAATATTCCGGTTCAGAGTTGTCGGATGTATCTGCAAAACTGCCGCAATCTGTGCCGGGTGAATATCCGGATCGGAGAGATTTTCCTCCACAAGCGTTTTAAACCGTGCGGATAATGTTGTTTCCTGCGATTCCCCTGCAAGGGCAAGACATAATATTTTGTAGCCGTCTGCGCTGGCAAGATATTCCCCGTAAGGTGCATAATCGTGAAGATTCA
This sequence comes from Lentisphaeria bacterium, assembly GCA_017503375.1. Classification (GTDB taxonomy): domain Bacteria; phylum Verrucomicrobiota; class Lentisphaeria; order Victivallales; family UBA1829; genus SIG79. The sequence continues at coordinate 6,651 of JAFVTF010000127.1, forward strand.
AATCCAGCGATTGAAAAAGATCCATGGGGCAGGGGCCTGCATGACGGGGTTCCCGGCTGATCTTCATCGTCCGGATCAGATGATCCACATCATCTCCGTCAAAGGTCAGCCAGCAATATTCCAACGGGCTGGTTTGCATTGAGATCCGGTGGATATCTCCGGGCAGATAAAAACAGACTGTTTGCGGTTTCAGAAGAAATTCTTTATTTTGGTGACGCAGAACAGCTGTTCCCCGGATTCCCCAGAAAAGCTGCAGAAAGTTTTTCTGTTTTTCTTTTTCCTGCCATTGCGGTTCCGGAATCCAGTAATGACCGAATGACCGGACATGGACGAGTGCCGGTACAGAGGGTTTTTGCGGATATCGGAATGTGGGATTGATAATCATAATAACCATAATATAGCAATCAAAGTTTTATTGTCAAATGGGAATATGTAAAAAATGCTTTTTTTTTACCCTGTTTGCTTGACTGCAGATGAAGCGTATATTTTTTTGAAAGATTGTTTTATAAGAATTTTTTCGCAGGAGTTTTCTGTTGATTTATAATAGAAGTACAGGGATAAATACAATAAATAACCGGGTGATTTTCTCAGAAAAAAGTGAAGGGTGTTCTTTTATTTTAAAGGAAATATTATTCTGTAAAAAATGCTTTGTTGCATTAATATTACCATTATTGCTTGATTTTTACTCTTGCCGGAAATGGGGTTTTATGTTATAGTTTACTATAGAATATTTTCAATATTTACAATAGGAGTTCCGATGAATGCATTTCAAGTAAGAGGATTCAATCCCTGTGAAAGTCTGCTCCGTCACAAACCGGAACAGTTAAGGGCTTTTATCCGGCGCATGAAGACATATCATTTCAATACGTTGATCATTCACAGTGATTATGGATGGCGGCGTTATCAGGATTTAATTACGGAAGAATGTTTGAATGCCGGAGTGGAAATCACGTTAATGGTATTCGGACCCCGTACGTTTTACAGCTTGACAGATTGGAAAAGTTCCTGGTTCGCCAAGGATGAAAATGGAAAACCTTTCACAGAAAGACCTGAATGTGAGACTCATCCGTGTGCGTCAAATCCGGAATCGTTACAGGCATTTCAGGACGGGGCGGAAAAGTATATTGCTTCGCTACCGGGTTCTCTCAAAAGGCTGCACATGCGTGCCGGAGACGGTTTTATGTTCTGCCGTTGTGAAAAATGCCGCAGGATACCGGAGCATGAACAATACTATCCTTTTGTAAAAGTGTTTATACAGGCAGCAAAAAAAGTCCGTCCGGATCTGAAATTGGAAACAGATCTTTATATCAAACGGTATTTTATGCCGTCTGATATTGAGCCTTACAAAGAATTGGACCGGTTGATGTTTGATACCTTTTACCGTCATCCTTTTTATCCCATCGGTTCCAAAAAAGATCAATGCAACCGTTTTGTGATGCAGTATGCCGCTCCGGAGGGCTGGGCTGATACAGATACCCCGAATGAATTTTATCTGAAACGACTCCGGGAATGGAGTGATATTTTCCCGGGAAAAGTTTATATTCATGAAAATGTAATGTGTCAAGGCTACTGGGGGGTATCTCAGCATAATACAGGCGTATATCTTGAAGATTTGGATTTATACAGAAAACTCGGTCTGGCAGGAATTTGTTATGAGGCTTATGAGCCGGGTTTTCCGGCATTTGAAAATACGTTTTTTCAGTTGAGTCAAGGGAAATCTGTTGGAGATACTGCGGAATTTGAGAAGATGTTGGTCAATAGCAATATGAAAGTTTTCGGAGCAGATCCGGCTTTCCCGTATGAGCGTTATCTATCTCCGTTGTATGCAAGGCTGGCACGTTATTTTGCGGCGATGCTCAATGGCGGTTTGAACGCTCAGCAGTACCGGGAGCTTGTAGAACTTGAATGGGAACATGAAGATTTGCTTGATCCTCTGCTTGTCGGTTATGCCGCAGCCCGCGATGGAATGCTTAATGGAAAATTACGTTTCGATAAGCTTTCAGCTCCTGCACAGGATTTTATTTCCCGGAGAAAACTTTGGGATTTTATGGAGGATATTCCCTTGTCAGAAGATCCGCGCAAGGTTTGTAAAGATTTGATTTTTGAATTGGCACAGAAAGTTTATGATAAATAACAAAAAAACGAAAGGATATAAAAAAACGAAAAAATAAAAAATACTGATGAAGTCTTGGCTTCACAGGTGAAAAAGGACCGTTTCCGGTACAAAAAAATTATAACAGAGGTAATTTCAAAAGTCCGGCAAAATTTGGCTGAAAAGAGATTGCTGATGAGATGGAAATGGTAGTTTGAGCGTGGCTACTCAAAGAGTAACCATCGAAAACGCTCCATTTTCAGATCACGGTAAGAATTTTCAGACATTTTTGAAGACTTTTGAAATTGCCTCAACAAACTCAAAATTCAGGAGAAAAAAATGAGAAGCACCAAAAAGGATTATTCGTTTTTCACATTGATTGAATTGCTTGTAGTTATAGCGATCATCGCAATTCTGGCGGGAATGTTACTGCCTGCATTGAATTCAGCACGCGAAAAAGGACGCAACTCAAGCTGTGTCAGTAATCTTAAACAGTTCGGGGTGGCAGCAAATATGTATGCTTCAGACAATGAAGATTTTGCTGTTCCGTATACGCTGCCCAGCGGTTCAAATCGGCAGTGGAGATATCGTCTGGAACAATATCTGACCAGCAGCAATAAGATCCTGTTCTGCCCATCTCAGAAGAAAAGTGATGTGATTGGATATGGTTTTATTTATGGGCGCAACAACAATCACAAATGCAATTTGCATGGAGGAGATGGGACAACTCAGATCAGCAAAGTGACAGCTGTCCGTCAGCCTTCAGCAAAACTTTCCGCTGCAGATGCCGGAGATATCAAGGATAAGCCGGGGTCCAATGTGACAAATGCTGTTTATTGTAAAGGATGCTGGAATGGTCGTGTCAGCCATGCTTATTTCAATGTTGGTTCCCGTCACGGTCAATCTGCCAACGGTTTTTATGTTGACGGACATGTCGGAAATATCCGTCTGGTTTTGATTGATGCAGCTCAGGCAGAAAACAAAATTGATGTGTTTTCACACTGGATCAATTAAAGGTTTGATATATGAATTGTTTTAAATTTATACAACTGTCGCTTTTTTGCGGTTTGACAGCACTCAGTACCGCAGGAGCCGAGACAAAGGAAAATCCAGAGATACTGCGTCCGGGCGAAATCAATATGGCACGCCATTATGCGGTGATCTCCGTCAGTGATTCCGCTGAAGCTGCTCCGTACCGTCCGGGATCAATGTACGATGGAAAGAATGAAACAGCATGGATTACCGGACCGGTGCAGAATGACCATGATATAGAGGCTCACTGGTTCAAACGGAATGTTTCTGTTGGCGGTGTCCGGCTGGATATGACACCTGCAGATTATAATTACCGCCGGAGTTATTCCATGCTGAGTATTCATGCCGGAATGGTTCCTGCATCGTTCAAAGGAAAAAGTTCACTTCCGGAAAACATAAAAATTGAGCTGAAACAATATGGAAAATGGCAGACTGTCGGAACATATCCTGTGAAGGGAAACCTCTTTTCCTGCCGTTTCCCGGAGATGAAGCATGATGTTCAGCGTTTACGGCTTTCTTTTACAACTGTATCCGGAAAGCGTGTGGCGATCCGTGAAATACAGATTCCCGGTTTGGCAACTGTTGATAATGAAGTCCTGAAAAATGTTCCTGCATTGAGCAGTTACGGTGCATATTTCATCTGGGCTCCCGAAGCAGGAAAAACAGTGCCGCATAAAAAGCCGGTCCGCGGTTTTTACCGCACTGCTTTTATTGCAGGAAAAACTCCTGTTGAGGCGATTATTTCTGCCGCGGCTTATAATCAGGCAGAGTTTTATCTCAATGGAAAAAAACTTTTCCGGACATCTCTTACAGTTCCGGAATCAAGGCCTGTTGTTACAAAGTTCAACGTTCCGGTGAATTTGTTGAAAGAGAAAAACGTTCTTGCCTGTACTGCTGATAAAACCGATATGGCAAGCGGTCTTTACGGTGTGATCTATCAGTTGGCGATCCGTTATTCTGACGGTTCTATCCAGCGAATCTGCAGTTCCAATAAAACAACCCGGACTGCTTTGGCTCCTGCTGCTGGATGGAATCGCGATTTTGATGGTTTTGCTAATTGGAAAAACGCACACAACCGTTATAAATCCAATGGTTTTCCGGGGGATTTCTGGACGATGGATTACAGCGAACCGTATTTTGCCGATGAAGTGGAATTGGTTTCCTGTAAACTGACTCCTTCCATTCCGAAGGGCGGTGAACGTTATACATTGGAAATGGAATTCAATATTCCGAAACCGTTGAAAAATAATTACCGTGTCGCAGCCCGTTTCGGCGGATTCCCCATTGAACTTTATGCTGATTACGGGCTTGGTTCCAATATGAGTCAGCTTGAAAGTTCACTGAAAATCGGCGACAGCGGAAAGAAACGCTGTGTTATTACCGGAAGCTGGATCGAAGAAGTTTCTGCATCGATTCCTGTTCGTCTGACGGTTTCCAATGGAAAAGAACAGGCTTTTATCAAGAGCAAACTGGGAAAAATGCTTTCTGCTCCGGTTGATGGTCAGCTGGAATTGCATCTCGGAGCTCCGGAACCTGTTTTGAAACCCGGATTCCCGAAAGCTGAATTGAAAAACGGACGTTTTCTCATTGATGGTAAATACCGTTCTTTGACCTTCATCGGTGACAACAAAATGAGTGCCGGAAGAGTTGCGGACCAGTTGGATCACGATGCTTTGAAAATGGTGCGTATTCATAAAGTGACCGTTACAGCACCTCCGGAAGAACGGAAAAATGTGCTTGATCAGGCAGTCCGGGTCTTTGAGATGTGTGCCGAATATGCTTTGCGGAAAAATCCGGAAACAAAAATCATGGTTGTTCTTGATCTTGATCCCATTGCGGAATGGCTTTTTGCCAACACGGATGAACAGATCGAATTGGGCGACGGCAGCCGTCTGATGGGATTTTATAACAACTGCGGAACAGGCAATATTCAGGTCAAAGCAAGTCTTGGCAGCGAAGCATACCGTAAAATTGTTTATGACAGTGTTTATGAATATATCATCCGGTTGAAGAATCACCGTTATGCAAACAGTGTTGCTGCCGTTGCCTTTACTGCCGGTGTCGCCTGGGAAAATAACTGGGGCGTTGACCGCTATGACTTTACCAAAGGAAAACGGACCCGCAACAGTGAAATCACAGGAGATTTCGGCGTGGCTGCAAGAAAGGCTTTGATCAGATTCCTTGAAAAACGTTATAAAAATGACTCGGAATGGGCAAAAGCATGGAAACTTGCTCCCGATGCAAAAATGAGTGATCTCAATTCCTTCAAAATCTGGTCTCACAAGAGAATACAGAATATTATGCTGTGGCGTGACCGTCCGGCTGACCGGTTCATGTTCCGTGATGCTCAGAAGGATGGCAATGCCGCTCAGGATTTGAATGAATTCTGTTCCATTACCAGAGCAGAAATTCTTGAACTTGCCGGAAAAGCGGTGAAAGATGCATCCAATCATCATCTGATTACAGGCAGTTATGCAGGATATGTTTTTCCGCAGCTGGTGAATAATCCGACCGGCAGTTCTGTATATTCCGGACATGCAGCTGCAAAACTTCTGCGGGAAAGCAAATATTTTGACTTTTTCGCGTCTCCCCAGTGGTGTCATTCTCCGGATTTGCCGAACTTTCACAGCGTGCTGAATGATTCGCTTGGATTGTTTGGAAAAACCTATGTGGGAGAAGGTGATATCCGAACACATTCTGCGGCGATCGGTGTTCAGTTCTCCCGGAAAGAAATGGTCTCTCAGATGAGAAAGATCGCCGGGATGATGCTTTCCAAGAATTTCGGTGCCTGGTTTCATGGATGGAGTTACAGCCTTGCCGGTCCGAAAGGTGTTCGCTTTTTCTCCGATCCGGCTGTGATGGATGAACTGAAAAATCTCCGTAAGAATGGAGAACTTCCTCCGGTCAAAGAACCCGCTGCAGGAAACCGTATTGCTCTCCTGGTCAGTGAGCAGAGTGCATGGTTTATGGATCTTATGTCCCCTGCAAATACGGTTCATGCCATGATGCTTTACAAGAATCTGCATAAATTTCTCCGGACCGGTGCCGGCTGCGATATCATGGCTCTGGAGGACCTTCCGCAGCTGATCAAAACCGGAAGATTCAAGGATTACAAATTTATTGCATTCTACAATGCATTCCATTTGAACAGCGAATTGCGGAACTTGATCAATCAGAATCTCAAGCGCGATGGAAGAACTCTGCTTTTCTTCTATGCTCCCGGATATCATGATGATTCTTTTAATGCCGGAACCGGAAGTTCCGTTTCTGTTCGCGGTATCGCTGACCTGTTGGGCGTTAAAAACGTTTCCATGATCAAAAAAGAACATTTGATCGGTACCGCATGGAACAATGGATTCGTCAATGACTGTAAAATTTGGTGGGACAAAGGACAGAGAGCATTGTTTACAGATACGATCGGTCCGGTCTTTTTCCTGACACCTGAAGCAAACGTTGAAAAACTCGCTTCTTTGCGGATCGATGGAAAAACTTGCAGCGACAAGATCGGTGCCGCACGGATCAAAGGAAAAAATCATACAGTGATCTATGTTGCCGTGCCGGATATCCCGGGCGATATGCTTAATAAATTCGTGCGTGAATCCGGAACTGTGATCGCAGCAGAGGGAGATGTAACAGTGAATTGCGGCAATGGTTTCCTTACTGTGACCAATACGGGAAATACCCGTGAAATCACCTTGAGGTCTGCATATAAAGCCGATTGGATCGAACTTCCGGCAAATAAGAAAACTGCAGCCGGAAAATCAGAAATCAAAATGAAATTTGAAAAATGGGAGACCCGCCTGTTCCGGCTGATTCCCGTAAAATAATTTTCCGATAAAGGCTGGTTTGTGATCGGGGAAGAAGGGAAAAATTTTTGAGGAAATTTTTTCCCTTCTTCCCCGAACCCCATCATCCTTTTTCAAACCTTTTTGCGGCATTCCGATTTTTGCTGTACAAAAATCAAAATGCCATCTTGGGGTAACAATACCAAACTATGTGGGGAACCGTGTCAAAATGTTCTGTTTTGTAACGGCAGGAAACTTGAATAAATTGAAACCTATGCTATATTGACAGCAGAGATTTTTCATTTTAACAGCAAAGGAACTTACAAGAACCGGAAAACTTTTGAATTAAAAAACATTGCATAAAAAGGCTATCCCCTACAAATTACCACAAAACAGAAAATAGCCCGAATTCCAGTAAAGTATATTTGTGCCGTGTATCACAATACACGGTGCATTCTTGTTTATACTTACTGGATCGCTGTGGTAAGCGAGTAGGGGATGTATTTACGGAATGCACCTCTTTTTTTATCAGGTGTATTCCTTATGGAATCCCCTGAAAATGAAATCAATGCTTTTATTCTTTTTATTCTTTACGCTATCGTTATTTTCCGCTGAAATTACCGGAAAAGTGATTAAAATAGCCGACGGTGACACCATAACAATCCTTGATTCCAACAACAGAAAATATAAAATCAGACTTGATAAAATAGATGCTCCGGAACTGAGACAATATTTCGGGATC
>JAFVTF010000128.1 GCA_017503375.1 Lentisphaeria bacterium
AAAAGGATGATGGGGTTCGGGGAAGAAGGGAAGAAATTTCCTCAAAATTTTTTCCCTTCTTCCCCGATCACAAATCAACCTGTATGGGGAACAGAGCTTTTGTTTTTGAACCCAGGACAGCGCAGTCCTTCAGACCGCTCACCCCGGGCTGTAATCTGACGGCTCCTTCAGAGCCGTTGCCTTTCAGTGCTGTTTGAATGATTTTTCCTTCAAAACCATTGTCACTCCGGTATCTCTTGTTTACTGTATTTGACAAAATCTCTTTTTCAAAAATCAATTTTCTTCCGCTCAAAAAGTATAAAAATACCCGTCTTTTTGAAAAATTATGGAATATCTATGGAAAAATATGGTATTTTTTCAAAGAATCTTCAGAATTTTGAAAGTTTGCGTATTGACAATTTTCAAAAAATATGCTATAATTAATCAGAAACTTAGTCGACTAAGTGTTAACAAAGGGGTAAAAATGCAATTGTTACCGAACTTGAACAAGCAGATCCGACAGGATATTATCAATGGAAAATTTCATGATATCCTGCCGTCAATCCGCATGCTGGCGCAGGAATATAAAGCCGGAGAAAGTACCATAAAGCTCGCATTGAAAGCATTGAAAGAAGATGGTTTTCTCACAGGGCATCAAGGGAAATGCATCCGAGTCAATCCGAAAGCAGTCAACAATCATTTTTTTCAGAAAAATATTATTTTCTTTATTAAACTTCCGCGTCTCGGACTCCAGTTATATACAGTAGTTATAGAATCTCTGCGGGAATATTTTGAAATTTCGGGTGCAAATATTCACCTGATCAGTTCGCTCAAACAATTGAAAGCATGCAGATTTGAAATTGATCTTCTGATTGCGGCAGAAACCAATGATGCAGAATTTCAATTCATTTCAGAACAATATCCGCCGGAAATAATTATCCTTCTGAATCAGATAATTGAAAATTACAGCTGTGTCGGAACCGACAATTTTCTGGCAGGATACAATGCAATCAAATATCTGCATCAGAATAAGGGGCATACAAATATCGGTTTTCTGGGGAAATATCTGGATTACAAAACCTCACACTGCAAAACCCGTCTTGAAGGTGCAGCGGCATATTTCAAAGAACATCCGGAAATAAATCTGGTTTCGTCAGATATCAATCATTTTTCCGACTCAGCAAGTGCCATAGATGATCTGTTTGCCCGGGAAGTGAAAATTACAGCAATATTTGCAGCTATGGATATTCTGGCAATCGGAATTTTATCTTATGCGGCGAATAAAAACATTTCTATTCCGGAGCAGTTGGCAGTTCTTGGTTTTGATAATTCCCCGCTCTGTTCGTATACTGTTCCTGCGCTCAGCAGCTTTCAGGAGGATTCTGATAATATCTCCTTCGCCCTGATCAAACTGGCACGGGAAAAACTCCAGAACAACAACGGAATAAAGCATGAACTGTACTGTCCGCAGTTTATTGAACGCAACAGTGTATGATACCATTGAAAAATAACAAAAGAAAAAGAAAGGAATGAAAAAAAATACTGTTTAAACGTCTTTTATTACGAATAATTCAACATTGGAAAGGCCATTTTTATGAAAAGTAAAGTAAAGCATCACTCATGCCTGTTCACCGGCATGAAACTCAAGAGTTTCACGTTGATCGAACTTCTGGTCGTTATTGCGATGATTGCAATCCTTGCAGGAATGCTGCTGCCTGCGCTGAATAATTCCAGAGAACGGGCAAAAGCAACAAACTGTATCGGGAACCTGAAGCAGTTCGGTCTCATTATTGCACAGTATGCAGATTCCAACAAAGGATGGACTCCGGGACCATCGAATATGTTTTCCGCCGGATGGAGTCCATACAGCTGGGTCGGGGCCCTTGCTGCCAGCGGTTATCTGTCCGGTAAAAATAAAGATTTGGGGAATTGGAACAAAGCTCCTGTTCCGGGAACAGATAAACTGGATAAACTTCTGCTTTGTCCTACAGCAAGAGATAATGACACAAAATTAAAGGGATGGAGAAATGAGTGGGCAAGTCACTCTTCCGATTACGGGATTTCCAGTCACTATAAATCCCCGAAGCGCGGAAATACCTTGAAATTCACCAATGAGGGATTCCGGCTGGAAGATACTCAAACGCCATCTAAAAAAATTATCATTGCCGATGCCGTACAGGTTGTTTTCTACTCTGTTGATTCTTCCAATGCTTACAGAGTTCAGTTCCGGCACAGCCAGAGAATTTCTGCGATGATGGGTGATGGAAGTGCCAGATCTTTCGGAAATCATTTAACGAACAATAACGTTCAAAACGAGGTACCATAATGAAAAAATCAGTTTTATTCCTGTGTTTGACATTGGCCTGTTCCTCAACGTGGGCGGATCTGATACTGGCTGAAAAAGGAACCAGTAAGTATGTGATCATGCTCCCGGACAAGGCTGACCGGTATGACAATCAATCAGCACTTGATCTGCAAAAATATTTGAAGGCAATCTCCGGTGTGAAGATTCCGGTTGTAAGCGAATCTAAAGTTTCCGGGAATCAGGCAAAAATCTCCGTCGGTCCGACAAAAATTGCAAAGAAAGCATTTACCTTTGCACCGGGTACCGGAAGAGAGGAAATGATTGTCAAAACGATGGGACAGGATCTTATTCTGTTCGGCGGCAGCCGTGTCGGAACAGCTTATGCCGTTTATGAATTTTTGGAAAAAATTTGCGGCTGCCGCTGGTTTGACGACCTGAACCGGGTCATTCCGCAGAAATCAAAACTGGTGATCCCGGAAATAAATATCCGGCGCACACCCTCTTTTGAATATCGCGCGATCCACAGTTCCGCGGCAAACTGGAATGCAACAGATGCCGAAACTCTTATGAGCATGAAAGCGACATTCCACAGAGTTCCAAACCCCGTTTACGGACGTCCGCGAAATATTCATTCTTTCTATGATTACTGCAAGGATTGGCCGAAAGACCGTCTTTATCTTCTGGCAAAAGGACCCAATGGACGCCGTCAGGCTTTACGCGGATACTCCGGACCGAACTTCTGTCTGAGCCATCCGGAAGCGATTGACCGATTCAAGAAAAAACTGAGAGAATATATTGCTCAGGATAAAGAATTCTGTGCAAAATACAAGATTCCCATTCCGTTTCTCTATAATATTTCACAGAATGACTGCAGTACATACTACTGCTATTGCGATAAGTGTCAGGCAATTGTGAAAAAGCATGGGGAATCCGGACTTCTTCTTTATTTCATCAATCAGCTTGCAAACGATGTTGCAAAAGATCATCCCCATGTCCAGATTCAGATTGCGGCTTACACTTTTGCACTAAAACCGCCGAGAGGAATCAAACCGGCCCCCAACGTAGTCGTTGAAATTATGCATACAATCGGAAATTACTATACCCCAGTTGAATCAGATAACACAGTGAAATACCGTGATTATGTCAAACAGTGGGGAGACATTTCCGCACGGATCGGCATTTGGGAATACTGGAACTTCTTCTGGGATGTTTATCCCGCTCCGTATCACAATGTCCATCAGATCAAAAAGGATTTGTCTTTCTATCACCGGAACAGAGCCCGTACCATGCGGATTGAATCTCATAAAGCAGATGATTCCAATTTCTTTACTTTGAAAAGATGGCTTGGTTTCAAACTGCTGGATGATATTACTCTGGATGATAAAAAACTGATCGAAGATTTCATGAACGGTTTTTACGGACCTGCCGCACCGGAAATGAAGGAGTATTACAATTATCTGATCGAACGGCAGAAAGGAGCAAACACCTCCATCTTTATTCCGTCAAATCTCCATTACAAGAACCCTGACAGAGCATGGCTGGATGCGGATTTCTACCGCAAAGCACAGGATATTTTCGACCGAGCAGAAGCTAAATGCAAGCCCGGAAGTATGGCTTTGAAAAACGTACACAGAGAACGGATTCCCGTTGATCTCAGCCTTCTCTATTTGTATGACAAGATCAAACCTGCCATTGCCCGGAATGTTCTGGCAAAACGTTATTTTGATTATGCAGAAGAACATATCAAGCTGAGAAAGAAGCCTTCCAGCTGGCCGGCTGAAATTCTGCAGATCAGAAATGAATACGAAAAATTCATGAGGGCGGATGAGATTGCAGCTTTGAAAAATGGTCCGAAACCGGTATGGAAAATCGGTTCCAACTGGTCAACGGTCAAATTGAACCGGGAAATGAACGGTATCCCGAGCAAAAAACAGGTAACAGCCCAAGCAAAACGTGATAAAAACAACCTTTATTTCCGGTTTGAAGAAAAAGGTTTCACCGGGAAATTGAAGGAAGGACATCAACCGTATCAGGGAGATGACTGGGAATTCTTCCTTGCCGGAAAGGATAAAAAACAGTACCTGCAGTTTATGATTGCGCCATCCGGAAAATATGCTGTCCTCTGGAAAAAAGGTTCTACGGAATGGATTACCCTGCGCGGCGCAAAAGTAAAATCCACCGTCAAAGGAAATGATTGGAAAGTGGAAATGACGATTCCATGGGCATCTCTTCCGATCAAAAATATCTGTCATGGCAATTTCATCCGCGGCATCCCAAAAGCCGGAGTAGCCTGGAGCCCGACGTTCAGTACATCATACGTCATGCCTGAAGTTTTTGGAACTATAATATGGGAGTAAAACAAATATGAAAAAAGCACTTTTTGCAATCTGTGCAGCGTTGATAACAGCGTTGACAGCAGAGACAACTCAAACCGTAAAAGTCGATGACCGCACCAACGTGAAAGTCACAGTAAAAAAAGATGGTATTCTAGTCAACTGGGATTGTGCAGAATCCAACATGAAATATGTTTCGGATTACTATAAAACCACAAAAGTCGGCTGGGATTTCTATAAAGGCGAAAACATTGATTGTTTCTTCTCGCCTCATTCCCCTAAAAAAAATACCCGGGTTTCCTATCCGGCATACAGAGTCATGGGAAATCCGGGGAAATATTTCTTCTTCGCGTTTCTTGCAAAATCGCGTCCGAACCATGCCGTCCGCCAGACAATTACTCAGAAAGCTGACCGGTGGCAGGCTGAATGGTTCTTCCCGTTCGCCGCTATGGAAACCTTTGATTTCCGGAATGATAAAAAAGTTATGACCTTCGTTACCAGTCCGAATTGGACATTCCAGTTCATCCGCCGCAGTCAGTCCAGCGGAAAAAATGTGGAAACGAAATCACCTGTTATTACAGTAAGTATTCCGAAAGATCAGATCAAACCATATACAGAATTGATTTTTGCAGCATTGGGAAGTGCCAACAAAGGAAAAGCTGTTTATCTTTCTGCTGCCGTCAGAAATTACTCTGCAAAGGAATTCACCGGAAAGGTCAACTATTATCTTCATAAAGGAAATGAAGTAACCCTGGCTAAAACATACGATCTTAAAGTCCCCGCCAAAGGTTCTGCCCGTATCGGAGCACCCATTCCTCTGCCTGAACTCGCAGTAAAATTCAGCGGACATATTGAAGTTCTCAATCAGGAAGGTACACCGATCCGGATATCCCCCATTCTCCCCATCGAAAATCCCTGGGTGGATTTCAAATAATATTGCTGTAAATTATCTCTGAAGGCTGTTGTTTCTGCAACAGCCTTTTTTTGTGCAAAAAAAAAGATTCCGGAAACTCGCCCGGAATCTTTAACAATCTCCAAAAGAGATATTAATATCTGCGCTGCTTGCTGTTTGCAAGGACACTCAGACGGAGTGCATTCAGCTTGATGAAGCCGGTTGCATTCTTCTGATCGTAGACATCTTCAGCTTCAAAGGAAGCGATCTTGTCATCGTAAAGACTGTATTCGGAACGTCTTCCAGTGACATGGCATGCACCCTTGTAAAGTTTCACGCGGACATCGCCGGTGACAAACTTCTGGCTTTCAGTGATAGCAGTCTGGAGCATTTCGCGTTCCGGAGCATACCAGAAACCATTGTAAACCATCTTGGAGTAGATGGGAATGAAGCTGTCGCGGAGGTGCATGACTTCTTTATCCATGGTGATGGATTCCAAAGCACGGTGTGCATGGTGAAGAATGGTTCCGCCCGGAGTTTCATAAACACCGCGGGATTTCATACCGACGAAACGGTTTTCGACGATATCGATTCTTCCGACAGCGTGTCTTGCACCGAGTTTGTTCAGGCGGCGCATGATGTTTGCGGGGGTGAGTTTTTCGCCGTTGACTGCCACAGGAATACCTTTTTCAAAGGTGATGATGACATCTTCGGGTTCATCAGCTGCTTCCATGAGGGGCTTGGTCAGGCAGTACATATCATCTTTGGGAGCGTTCCAGGGATCTTCGAGGATACCGCCTTCAAAGCTGATGTGGAGAAGGTTGCGGTCCATGCTGTAGGGTTTTTCAGCGGTGGAAGTGATCGGAATATTGTGTTTGTGAGCATATTCGATCATTTCGGTACGAGCTTTGAATGTCCAGTTGGGATCGCGCCATGCAGCAATGATTTTGACTTTGGGATCGAGAGCATAAGCTGCGAGTTCAAAACGAACCTGGTCATTTCCTTTACCGGTTGCGCCGTGGCAAATAGCATCGCAGCCTTCTTCGCGGGCGACTTCGACGAGGCGTTTACCGATCAGAGGACGTGCAATGGAGGTTCCGAGGAGATAGGTTCCTTCGTAAATTGCATTTGCCTGCATCATCGGGAAGATGAAGTCCTGAGCAAATTCTTCATTGAGGTCATCGACGATACATTTCAAAGCACCGGTTTTGCGTGCTTTTTCATCAAGACCGTCGGTTTCCTCTTCCTGACCGACATCTGCGCAATATGCGACAACTTCGCAGTTATAGGTTTCTTTGACCCATTTGACGATGACGGAGGTATCAAGTCCGCCGGAATATGCAACCAAAACTTTCATTTCCATCTCCTTGGTAAAAGTTGCGGGTTAATCGTGTCTTGTAATTTATCACAAATTCCGGATTTTTCAACCGGATTTTCAATGTTTTCAAATTATTTTTCCCGTTCCGGTTCAATGAGCTTGTTTCCTCTGATACACCGTGGATCATTTTCATCAAGTTTTCCGCTCCAGAGATACTTCTTTGTCTCTGCTGCTACAACTTTATGCAGAAGCAGCAAGCTCAGCACGTTGGGGATCACCATCAATCCGTTGGAAAAGTTTGCAAAATCCCATACTGCAGAAAGAGATCCGACCGCTCCAAGATAGACAACAAGGGTATAGATGATCTTGTACGACATGGTCGCTTTCGGGGTATTGATCATAAAACGCAAACACTGTTCGCCGTAATAGAACCAGCCGAAAAGTGTGGTGATCGCAAATGCAAAAATCGCAAAGGAAAGAAGATATTTTCCAACATAAGGAAGCTGCTCAAAACAGCTCTGGGTCAGCAATCCATCATTGACAAGTTTGACAGCTTCGGGTCTGACAAGATAACCGGAAACAATGACCAACCCGGTCAGGAAACAAATCACGATCGTACAGAATGTTCCTGTGTAAGAAACCAACCCCTGACGAACTGCGTTCCGTGTTTTCGCAGTAGCAGCCACAATCGGCTCGGACCCCATACCGGCTTCATTGGAGAACAAGCCGCGTGCAATTCCATAACGTGCGGCAAGCATGAATCCGTAACCGACAGCTCCGCCAGCCGCAGCCTTGGGAGAAAATGCACTCTTTACAATCATCACGATTGCATCATCAAGATAACCGAAATTCATGATCAAAAGGGCAATACATCCGGCAAGATAAGTGAAAGACATGAACGGAACCAGAAACGTACAAACCTTTGCGATACTCTGAAGTCCGCCGACAATCACGAGTCCCACAATAACAGCCACAACAAGGCCGGTGATTACAGGAGGCACGTTGAAGGTTTTCTGAACAATTGTTGCAATCGCATTACTCTGAACCAGGTTCCCGG
The DNA here is from genome assembly GCA_017503375.1 of Lentisphaeria bacterium. Classification (GTDB taxonomy): domain Bacteria; phylum Verrucomicrobiota; class Lentisphaeria; order Victivallales; family UBA1829; genus SIG79. The sequence continues at coordinate 7,885 of JAFVTF010000128.1, forward strand.
TTCCGAGAACTGCAATCGTTCCGAAAATACAGAATACAACAGCCATCCATTTCCATTTCAATCCCATCAGAATGGTGTACATCGGCCCGCCATGAACTTCTGCGTTTCTATCACGTACACGGTATTTGACAGCAAGAAGGGATTCTGCATATTTTGTTGCCATCCCGAAGACACCAGTAATCATACACCAGAAAACGGCACCGGGACCGCCCAATGCGATTGCAGTCGCCACCCCGATCACGTTTCCGGTACCGATCGTAGAAGCAAGAGCAACTGCCAATGCTGCAAACGGTGCAACATTTCCGCTGAGAGAATCATCTTTCTGAATCACCAGACGGAATGCTGTAAAAAGGTGTTTCTGAATAAATTTCAGCCGGAATGTATAAAACAAATGTGTTCCGAGCAGCAGAATTAACAGTGGAGGTCCCCACAGAAACGCATCTGCAGCTTTCAGATAACGGGCGAACAGTTCGGCAAATTCTTCCATTTTTTTATTTCTTTTCTGATCATTTTGATCGTTGCCAAGGATTCTGACCGGATAAAAAAATCAATCCGGTTCTGAAACGGGGAACCGGAGTCTGTATTCCAAATCAAAAAAAATTAACCTTGATATTGTTTATCAGGAAATATATCACTCTATGAAAAACAATGCAAGAGAAAATGTATGTTTTATCAAAAAAAAACACAGATTCTCAAAGAATTACATCTTCCACTGCGGTTTTTTCAATTCAACCGGAGCAAGCGGTATCAGCCGGATACTGTAGATCACCAAGTCCGAACCGGGAGAAAAAATCAGAGACGGAATAACACCTTTCACCCTCGGCTGAACACATTTCTTATCGTTATGACATAATTTGATGGGATACAGATATTTTACGAGCAGCTCACCGGAATCGATCTCTGTAACAGTTTCAGAATTGATTTTAATGAGCTTGCTTACTCTTTCCCAGCCGTTCGTTGTTTTATTGAGAAGTTTAAGACCGGCAATCACAGAACCTTTTCCGGAACATTTGATAATGATTTGATAACGGTGTCCTTCCCGTGCCGGAATCATTTCCGTACCGTCAATCAAGACCTGTTTCCGGAGTGCAACTTGAAAATGAAGAATGTTTTCATCCCAGAAAAACAAATCAGCAACAGAATGACGCAGAAATTTCCATCCGGGAAAACAACGTGCTGTTTCTGCATTGCCGGGATTCAATGGCGTCGAATAAGTCTTTACAGGAGCAGGTCTACCGGGTCTCACCGCTGTTTTCCGGGAAACCGGTTTCCTCAAGGCAGAACGGAATGAGGGTTGTCTTTTATTTTTCTGTTGAGAAAGAACTGGCACACAAAATAACAGAACCAGTATTAAACAAGTAATTTTTCTGATCATTTGGCCGATTTCCCTTTTTTTTGCAGCTTCCGTTTGTCATAGGCATACATCTGCCAGGCATTCCAGAGATTGTGCCAGAGAATATAAAATATCGTTCCCATAGCAACCAGAGGTCCGGCATAATGCAAGGCTAAATACAACGTCAAAGTTGTGTTTTTCTGTCCGAGGATCTGACTGGATTCTCTGGAAAATTTCTTCCGGGAAAAAATTCTGCCGAGAGTAAAGTTACAGATACAAATAATAAGCGAAATCAAACCGATCAACAACACTGTTTTCACAGACTCTTCCGGATTTTCTATAAAATGATTCCGCGCAATCGCCGCTAATATGAAAAGACAGAATGACCACAGGGAAAATGAAAACAGTTTGAATTTTTTCGGCAGTTCTTTTGCTTTCGGAAAAATCTTCCGGATCACCATCGCGGTCAGAAAAGGCAATCCGATAACCCGGATCAAAGTATCAGCCACACTCCAGACAAAATCAATCGTAATATCTCCCACCACCATCGGCAGAAGAAAAATCAAGGCAAGTGCAATAAATAAATTCGTAATAGTGAAACCCGTCAACGCAAATCCGGTTCTTCCATTCAGAAAAGAAACGACGACCGGAGCAGCTGTCGCTGTCGGAGTGATTCCGACAAAAAATGCAGTTACCGCATAAACAGGTTCTCCCGGAACGAGAATTTTCAACAGAAAATATGGAATGATCCCCATTGCAATATTCAAAACAACAATCGTAAAATGCTCTTTTCTGGGCTTCAACTGCTTGAAATCCAATTGCAGACAGGCTGTAAAAACCATGATGCAAAGGAACCATTTTACCAGAAAAAACGGAGATTCATTCAACACATGAGCCTGCGGAAAACAGATTCCCAGCAGAAACGGAATAAAAATCATAGCGGGGCGTAAAAAGACTTTCAGCATGATCATGCCCTCGGGTGAGCCTGATGGTAAACAGCCCGCATCCGCTCGGAACTGATGTGTGTGTAAAGCTGAGTCGTACTCAGATTGGCATGACCGAGCAGTTCCTGCACGCTGCGCAGATCTGCGCCGGCATCCAGCAGATGCGTTGCAAAAGAATGACGCAGCTTATGCGGAGTCATCTCCGGAGGAAGATTGGCTGTTACCAGATACTGTTTGAAATTGCGTTGAAATGAGCGTTGAGTAAAACGGGCCCCCTGCTGATTCAGAAAAACCGGGGAATCCGGACGTTTATCAGCAAACATAGTTCTTCGCATGGACAGATAACTTCTCAGAGCTCTTGCCGCAGGAGCTCCAATCGCCCCCAGACGTTCTTTCTTCCCTTTGCCGCGAATCTTCATTACTCCGGAAAAAAGGTCTATATCACTCAGGTTCAAACCTGTACATTCACTGATACGCAATCCGCCACTGTAAATGATCTCAAGCATCGCTGTATCGCGTTTCATTTGAAAATCTGCGCTGACTTCATCCCGGGCGTAACCGGAAGCGAGAGCATCCTGCCAGAATTTCGCCGGAGCATCAAGCAAACTGCCAACTTCGGCAACAGTCATATATTTTGGCAGACTCTTCTGTTTTTTCGGACCGGTCAAACCGGAAAACGGATTGGAACGGACACGGCAATCCCGGACAAGATAACGGAAAAAGGAACGTAATCCGGAAAGTTTCCGCTGCATACTGGTCTTGGTCAGTCCCTCATCCTGAAGACTTACGATAAAATTCCTGGCATCATAAACAGAAACGCTGTCCCAGTCGATCTGCTCTTCCAGAGGATTTTTTTTCAGACACAATCCGGCAAACTGGCAGATATCTATCCCGTAACTGCTGATCGTATGCTCAGACATATTCCGGGTATTCCGCAGAAAAGACATAAAACGATGATAATTTTTATCTTCCGGACTTTCTTTTTCTTCAGCCATGTTCCACCCTCCGTGATTCTGGAGATAACATACACCGTTTTTGCAGGAAATAAAGTTTTTTTTATGATTTTTCAAGAAAAAATTTGAAAAAATCCTGTTTGGTGATTATTGTACACGAAACAACAGTTAATCATTACAATATTCAGGAGTAACAATCATGGCAGATGCAAGTTTGAAATTTCTCGAAACATTTCTCAACACCTCCGGTCCTTCCGGTTTTGAAACACCTCAGGCAGCGGTCTTCCGCAATTATCTGAAAAAATACGCCCATAAAATCGATGTGGATGTTCTGGGCAACAGCATTGCCGTTCTGAACCCGGATGCTGAATTCAAAGTCATGCTTGCCGGACATTATGACGAAATCGGTTTTCAGGTTGTGGATATCACCGATGGCGGGTTGGTCACATTCCGTGCAGTCGGCGGAATTGACAAGGTGACGCTCCCAGCGCTGGAAGTGGATATTATCACAGAAAAAGGAATCGTTCCCGGTGTCATCGGAAGAAAACCGATCCATCTTCAGACCCCGAAAGAACGGGAAACTGTGATGGAAATTTCCGATCTCTGGATTGATATCGGAGCAAGTTCCAGAGAAGAAGCAGAAGAGTTGGTTTCCGTTGCCGACCCGATCGCAATGCGTTCCAACTGCCGCTTTATGAATAAAAATGTTATCATGTCCAAAGGGCTTGATGATAAAATCGGCGCTTATGTCATTGCTGAAGCATTCCGTATGCTGGCGGAAGCCGGTGTAAAAATCGGGGTTTATGCGGTAGGAACCGTTCAGGAAGAGCTGGGATTGCGCGGAGCTGAAGCAAGTACCTTCGGAATCAAACCGAACGTGGGAATCGCCGTGGATGTCGGTTTCGCAACAGATGTTCCGGGTGTTGACCGCAAACAGTGGGGCAATATCAAACTGGGCGGCGGACCGATCCTTGCAAAAAATGCAAACGTCAACCCCGTTCTTCTCCGGTACATTCTGGATGCCGCAAAGAAAAACAAAATCGCATATCAGATGCAGTGCGGGCACCGCGCTTCCGGCGGAACCGATACCGAACGGATCCAGATGTCCGCAGGCGGTGTGGCAACAGCTCTTATCAGTATCCCCAACAGATATATGCACACTCCGGTTGAAATCTGCGATATCCGCGATGCAAAAGCTGCCGCAAAACTGATTGCAAAGACTGTTGCATCCCTTGACCCGAAATGCAAATTCCGTCCAGGTATTGACTGAGCATGAGCGGAAAAGTACATATCATTCTCGGTACCGATGATGTAGCAATCAAGGATGCGGCAAATGCCAAAATCCTTGATCTCTGCGGTCCTGCACCGGAAGAAAATGAGTCGCTGGAAATCATCAGAGGCGACTCTGATACACTCAATGCCATTGAAATCCTTGATGCACTCATCAACACAATGACAACGCCGCCGTTTTTAACGCCGGAAAAAATCATTTGGCTCAAGCATTTCAATAAGTTTGAAGAAGCCTTTGCAGAACCAGCCGGAACCGGAAAAAAGAAAAAAAAGACCCGTCTGGAAATGGTGGCAGACCTTTGGAATGAGGGCTTGCCGCACGGGATAACTGTTGTTTTTGACGGAACAGGTTTGGAACGCAAACGCAGCTTCTATAAAGTCGCTGCAGCAATTGGAAAGACTGAGCCGAATACCTTTACATGGTTTGATAAAATCGACCCGAAAGCAAAGAATTTTGAGGCGGAAGTTATTCTCCGTGCAGGAGAATTTGCAGAAGCGGAAGGAATTCAATTGACCCGTGACGCCTCCTCATTCCTTGCCCGTTCCACCGGAGGGGATTTGCTCCTGCTGAAAAATGAAATCAAAAAACTGGCGGCTTACATCGGCGGAACAGGAAAAGTTTCTCTGGATGACTGCCATCAGGTCTGTACTGCAACAAAAGAATCTCTTGTCTGGGAATTTTCTTCTGCCCTGGCAGAACGGGATATTCAGCGGGCAATGACCTTGATTCCGGGAATTCTGCTTTCATTGGAACAGGGAAGTTCCGGCGGAAATGCAGAACTTGCAGTGCTTTCCTCTACAGCAAATGAATTCAAACGGCTCATGGATTTGAAATGCGCCGGAGCAAAATACGGATTTCCCGCCAATGCCGGACCAAACTTCTTTTACGCAACAGTGGAAGATCAGAAAGCAAAGGGAAATAGTGATCCGGTCTTTTCCATGAACCCATACCGTCTATTTAAAATGTGGGAAAATGCAGGCAAATTCAAAGATGAAGAATTTGCTGATATTTTTGATGCACTTTTCACCGCCAACCGTGCCATGGTAACCGGAGGCGGAGACCCCAGACTTATTCTGGAAAATCTGGTCATGACAATCGGCCCCGGAAAAAATTAAGGTCCAATTCCCGACAAAGGTTGTTCCTTGAGGAGGGGAAAAAGGGGCTGTTGCAAAACCTGAAATTTGAAAGCACATTTTCGTACGGAGAAAACGGAGTGTACTGAGTGTACGGAGGCATTTTTGGTTATTACCGACCGATTTCTCAAAAGAAA
>JAFVTF010000018.1 GCA_017503375.1 Lentisphaeria bacterium
CGGAAAAGCAGCCCAAGTCGTATCAATAAGCCAAGAACAAATGCGGGATAAGTCAGCAGCAATATGGCGATAAATTCCATTCCGCAGGTTTCATATCCCAATGGCGACCATTCAAAACCGGACCAGTACCAGACAAGCGCATAAAAGAACCCGATCTCAAAAAGAATAAGGGAAATAGCTATTGAAATAATGTATTCAATCTTATTTTTCAACTTTTTCCCTTCTTTTCTGCCACAGTTTTTGAATTCCCCGGAACAGCAGGTAGATCAAGCCAATGGGGATCATGGCAAACCAGATATATGCCCAACCGAAAAGGTAAGCGCAAACAACGGAAAAGCCGTTTTCAGGATACCGCCCGAACTGCGTTTCAAGGAACATTCCCAGTGCCACGAGCCCCCAGCAGAGAAGGAAAAATATTCCCCACGGTAAAAGGGAATAATGTCCGCTTTTGCGATGTCGGAAAAATTGCGGATAGTAGTAATGCAACAGACACATCCCAATAGGAAAATCAATAAAAAATATGGTTCCCGCAATATTTTCCAAAAAATTCCGGAGCGAAAGTGTGCTTGCCGGATCAAAGATAAGAACAAGCACGATCGGTACCGTCAACAATGGAGCGATTCGGAAAAAATTAATCTTTTTTGTCTGATTTTCATCTTGTGGAAATTCAATTGTTTTATCACGGTATTTTTCTTCAAATTTCCGTAAAGTATTTTCAAACGCCTGACGGATTTGGGGAATTTCATTTTCGGCAGCCGAACGGCAGAGGGCAAGAAACACGAAAAAAAATACGCTCATTCCCAATGGAATAACAGCCTGCCACGATCCGACACATAAAAGCAAAATTCCCATCATCACCGCAAAACAAAGATAAATCCAGCAAAACAGACTTATATTCTGCGGAACAATGGTGATATGTAAAATCGTATCATTTGAATATTCTGCTTTTTCACATTGTATGGCAAGTTCACCCCGCAAAGAGTTTCTGCCGGTGATGCCGGGATATAAATGAAACGGCTTGCTCCGTCTGAAAAAAGTGAATTTATTTGCTTCAAATCCCGCTTTGAATGTTGCAAAACTGAAAACATGCGGCAACTCTTTCTCAAAGACAGTTTTCAGTTCGTCTTCAGAAAAAGTTGTCCGCAAACAGTATTCTGCATAAGGTTGGAAATATTTGTCAAAGAGTTTCATCTCACAATCTCCTCATTGGTAATGTACCATATCCTGCAGGTGTTTACAACTGCGGATTGCGGATTTTTTTTCGTTTTTTAGGCGCGTGTCGCGGCGGTTGCCGCAAAGGTTGGGGATGTGGCAAAAAGCAGCGAAAAAGCCCTTGTGAAGCGGTTTTGTGAAAAAAACTTCACAGAATTTTTGTCAGACCTGAAAAATGGTCGGCGTTTTTTATCTTCCCCCAGTTTTATAGAGATCACTAAAGTAGAGCAGGATTTCTATATCAAACAGGCAACGAACATGATAGAATGATTGTTATCTGAATGCATTGAAAACACATCTGAAGAACGATCAAAAAAGGAGAAGAAGGACGAGAACAATTTCCTTCTTCTCCAGTCTTAAAAATTTATCTGACTGTGGAACTGTTATTTCATTCGCCCCGTATAGGCATCGGAAGCAGAGCTGTCCAACGGTGCGGAAAAGAACTTTTCTGCCGCTTTCTTCAATGCCGGTTCCCAGGGTCTTGCATAGCCTTGCGTGACTTGAACGACCCGCAGTTCCAGCTGCTTTGTTTTCCAGTTGACAGTACATTTGCTTCCCCATGCGCCGCCGTGTCCGAATTCCCCGTTTTCTCCGACAGCAAACCCTAAGGAATATTTTTCCATATGGGGCGGTCTTGTACTGGTTGCCAGCAGTTTTTTCACTGTTTCCGCTTTCAGAATACGGACTCCGTTATCTCCGACACCAAGATTCATCAGCATACGGTAAAATTTGAGCTGATCGTTTGCTGTTGTCCAAAGTCCGGCAGCAGCGGATGGGTGGATATGCGGTCCGTTATGCGGCAGCGGCATAATAGAGTGACAGCGTTTGTATATGGCTTTTCTCCCCGGCGGAGTTTCGTAAAGACTGATCACCCGGGAGAGTTGTTCATCGGTGGGATTGAAGGAGGAATCTTTCATTCCAAGAGGATCAAGCACACGTTCTTTCAAAAAAATATCCCATTTTTTCCCTGTAACGACTTCGGTGACGGCTGCTGCAACATCTATGCCGGTATTTGCATAAGCGAATTGTGTCCCCGGTTCAAAACGCAGGGGGATCGCAGAAACGATGCGGGCACTGTCACGCAAAGAAACGCTGGGCCATCCTTTGTTGAGTTTCTGCGGGATCTCCATAATAAAGCCCGCAGTATGGTTCATTGCCATCCGGATCGTTGGAACATTTTTCGCCGGCACCAGAATGGTTTTTCCATCTTTTCCTTTTACTGCTACTTTCAGATTCTTGAACTCTGGAAGATATTTTGAGATCGGATCATCCAATGAAAGTCTCCCTTCTTCAACGAGAATCGCAATCGAGACTCCGCAAAAGCTTTTGGTTTGCGAACATTGCATGAAGAGCTGATCCATGCGGATCGGGATTTTTTTATCTACATGAGCCCAGCCGCAAAGGACTGTTTCCTGAACATCTCCTTTGATAAATATATTAATGATTCCGGGAAGTAAACCGGAATTAATAAAAGGTTTTACTGCCGTTGCAGCATAGTTTGTTCCGCTGTCTCTGGTTTGAGCAGAAACAACAGAAAGTGTGAGAAATGAAATAATACACAGGAAAAGTCTTATTTTACCGTTCATTGCAACATTCTTTCAAGTAAGAATCAAAGTCTTATTTCATCGCCGGTAGTTCCGCGCAGTTCTTCCAGAAAACGGTAATAATCAGAATATTCCGGTTTTCCGAGAATTGCCCCGCCGCCATTTTCAAAACGTATGGTCCGGACTGCCGGAGCATTTTCTTCCACGGCAGAAAATTCCGGTTGTTCTGCGCCGTTGACACTGAGAACAAGGCTCATTCCTGCTTCAAGATGTCCCTGAATCAGCGAATCAATTGTTACCGGCATCGCCGGAGTGATTTCCGGTGTCCGGTCTTTCCACGGATTCAAAAGTTTGAAATCAACGGCTTTGTCTGCACTCAGTTTTATCCAGCGCACTTCCCCGGCTTTACAGGATGCTGAAACGGTGATTCCGCCTTCTGCAGAAAGCCCTTCAAAAGAAGCATCAAACTGTTCTTTCCATGCGGGAAACAGACGGATGATTCCATTGTAGCTCTGCATCAGCATTTCACTGATCAGCAACAGATAAACTGCCGGACCTTCAATAACCGGATACATTTTTTCTCTGCATTCCAAATCTTCCGTACACTCTTCCCAGACACGACCGGCTGCCAGTTCTGCCAGCGTGATCGGGTCCGGACCACAGTCATGATAGACTTGCATCTCAGGGATATTGGCGATATTTTTTTCGCTGTATCTGCTTGATGTCAGAATTGCAGGATTGTGAGTGATCAAACCGTTGGGTTTGACATCACCGGAAATCAGATCGGCAAGATATTTCCATGCCATCTCTTTATCTCCCATTCTGCAGGCGGGCAGGGCTTTGTGATAGACTTTACCTGTCCAGCTTTCATGATAACCTTCTGCACAGGCGTAAGAACGCATGAAGAAGTCCCATATTCTGCTATGGAGTTCTTTGAGAGCTGTCGGCAGCAGCTGATCGTCCGGGTTCAGCGGATCGACTTCGCCTGCGGGGAATACACACGCAAGTGTTCTGGAATGATTGATATGATCCCAGCGCAGTCCATCCAGCGGCAGGAATCCGTTTTCACAACGCGGATATTCGGGGAAATGGGTAAGCATGTGTTTCCATTTTTCCAGAATTTCTGCATTTTCTTTCATTTTTTCTGCGGATGCAGTGGCAACGGTCAGAGCATACTTGAGAAATACAAGAGTGTCGATCGGATCCTGCAGATGAATATATCCAAGTTCCGGGTTCTGACTGTATTTGAGATGATAACGGTTCTCCTGTTTGTCAAAGATCATATATCCGCTGAAGAAGATCAGACACTCCCGCAGAATGGGATAAAAAATCTCAGCAAAGAATTTTTCATCACCGCTCCGCTGGTAATGATGATCCAGCACCAGACACCAATAGACACCGCTGCCCTGGCAGAATCGGTAGGCTCCTCCGGAAACATCAATTCCGGATGGCCCGCAGGAAACTGGATAGTATGCACCTTTCTGATCATAAAGTTCCGCGTTCTTTTGAGCTTCCGCCAGCTGCCGTTTCAGCATTTTGAACGTAGAAACAGAAAGATCTCCGCGATTTACCCGGTCTGCTGCCAACGGAACGCATTGAGCATTGTAATCATTGGTAAAAAATCCGTTCCACGGCAGGAAACTCCGATTGCTCTGATGATTTCCAAACCATGGTCCGCACAAGCCCCAGGGAATTGAGCCGCCCATGCCGCAACGCAGATGATAATTGGAAAGATACCACAACTGTTCCAGAAATCCGTTTCCAAGAGAGACTTTGTTTCTGCTCCAGAACTCTTTCCAGTATTCGCAATGTTTTTGGTAAAGTGATTCGATTCCGGCCTCTGCCGCTGTTTCCAGACGGCGAAAAACTGTTTCTTTCAATTTTTCCGAATCTTCCCCGACTTCAATGCTCACAAGCAAATCAAAATCACCTGTGAGTGCAGCAAAAACATGATTCCGTGCAACAGAAGCATTGACACTTTTCGATGGTTCGCCATACTTGTGATCATTTGGGTGAACGATCTTTTCAAAATATTCCCTGTTTGTTCCTCCGCCCCGGGGAATCACCTTTACTGCCATGACATAGACCATTGTCGGAAGACGCCGGATAAAGTACATGACAGAACCTTCAGCATAAAGTTCCGGCGCTTCATAATCTTTATCCGGATAACAGAAGAGTTCGATCCGGTTCTGGAACGCAGTCATCAGCGAAACATCACGGACAGAGATTGCCAGAATATTTTCCTGTGCACTGACAAACGAACGGACTCTTGGATGAGAAAGATGTTTATCCAGATTTGTTTCAATAACGGCATCTTTCAGACTCAATCGTTTTGTGATCCGGTATCCGGGTGCAAATTGCTGAACGATTCCGGGAACGATTCTGATCTGTCCGCCGCCGCAGGGGGTCTGCACTTCTGCAAACGGCGGGGAAGATGGATCAAGTTCTTTCAGCATTTCATTTTTGAATATGGTGCCATCTTCCGCGATTTTTCGGATATGATCCATCTTGAACCTGTTGTATTTGACGGTGCGTTCATCCCAGAGTCCGGAATGATTCACCTGATATTCCAGCTGACTGCTGCCGTTTTCCCAGGCGATTGCTGCAAGATCGCCATTGCCGATGGTCAGCCCATCCTGCCAGCAGCGTGACGGGACTTTATAAATCAGATCGTATCGGCTGATGAAATCCGTCGATTGTTCTTTTTCTTTTTTATACTGTTCGTTCTTCATGATCTGTTCTTATTATCAATACGTTGTGTTGCAAGTTTTTTTTTCGGAGGCTCCGGCAGCGTGATACTGACGGAATAACGATTACCTGAAAAGGAATGGATTGCCTTGTTTATTTCTTTTCTGTTCTCGCCTGAAAAGCTCCGCTGATCATTTCCGTAAGAGTATCATTCAACAATGCTTCATACTGTTGCAGCAGGGAATCTCCTTCAGAAAGGGATGGAGACTGCTGAAAAATTTTCAGTTTCTGTTCCAGTTTCATAAACCTTGCACCATCCAGATAGCCGGGAGTCTTTGCATTTTCTTTCCGGAGCAGAGTCCGGATATTCTGTATTTCTGTCAAATAAAAAGATTTGCTGAAATCTGTTTCTGATCCCAAAATCATCCAGCCGAATTTTGCGGGAACATGAAAACCGTTCACCGTATTGCTCCAACAGGTATGTTTCAAGATCGGAACAGGAATGCTCCGGTTGAAATTGACACGGTAGAAACAATTGTTTGAATTATTCCGGAAGAGATTTCTGGGAATTGTTACTGTTGCAATGCAGTCTTTACCGGATTTTCGGATTTCATACTTGATTTTCGGCATAAGTTCCGGATCCGGAGTCATTTTTCTGTTACAGATCAATTTGTTGGTAAAATACAGTTGGATATAGTTTTCCGGATTTTTGTTTTCTCCGGCAAGGAACACTTCAAAGGAATCTGAAGACTTATAGTCCTTCATAGTAAATTGAAAATAAATATTTTCCGCATCAAAAGCCGCCTTCACTGTGGTTGTCGGCTCTGCTTGTTTTCCGCTTCCGATCATGACAAACGGAGAAGACGGCTCCGATTTTTCAAACAAATCTGTTTTGCCGGCAGGAGCCGCTTTGATCAGCGGCTCGAAAGGTTCTGCCCAGACGAGAAGCGTAAGGAATGCAAGAAAATTTACAAGAAGAACTTTCATTTTACTACCTCAAACTGAGCACTTCCAACTGCACCGCTGACTGTGTCCATGACGGTTACAGTGTATTTGCCTGGCATTTGATTGAAAGCCAAAGAAAGTTCTGCAGAAACCTTGCCATCTCTCACCGTAAAGGTCTTTTCAAATTCCTTGCAATTCTGTCCTGTCGGATTTTTGACAGTCAAACGGCATGCCGCATGGTTTGGTACCGCCCCGTCCATTACTTGTATCATCGCAGAAACTTTCACCTTGTCCGCAACTTTTACGGATGACGGAACTGTTACTTTGTAGCCGGTAATCTTGGATGGCATGACCGCAAACAGCATCGCATGATAATCCTGCGTAAATGTAATTTTATCCGCTTTGCCAAGATACTTCTTTGCACGAACATCGTAAACATGACCGGATTCAGGAAGAATAAGATTAAGACGATACGGTTTGAAGTCGTACAGGTAGTTATCCCGGATCAGACCGATAAGAGAGACATTTCCTTTTTTCCAACCGAAACGGGTTGTCGGCGGGAACTGTTTGCCGTCAGCAGATACCAGTTTGATTCGTGGTGCAATGCCGGAAATTTCCTGCAGTATTTTTCCAAATTCCAGTCCGGCAAGCGGCATCCGTTTTTTCCAGGAGATATGCGTTTCTCTGGTTTTATTGTACTTAATCAGCAGTTTTCCTGTATTGACAAAACAGCCTTTTCCGTACGCCTTTTTTCCCTGTTCAGAGGGGAATACATCGGCAAACGGTGATTTTTTCCGTTTTGCACCATGAGAATCAAGTTCCCCGGGAACGATATCAGAAATCACAATCCCGCCATTTTTTGCAAAAGCAAGAATCTGCTCTGCATCCGCATCAGAAACAGACAGCGTGCAGGGCATGATAAGCACCTTGGCATCCTTCAGACTGGAAAGCTGTTTCTCTGTAATGTAACGGAAAGAGTAGCCGCTGTCTTCAAGTGCAGCTTCTATACTGTTGATGCTGTTCACATAACGGAACGCTCTGCCATTGTTTCCCTCGACCGGATACAGCGCATCTGCAATACGGGAACGGTCTGAATGCAGCACAAGAATCGGATCTCTCTGTTTTTCTGCATCCAGAACAAGGTCTGCGATACCTGTACGGATTTCCTTGAGAGAATCCGTTCTGGCTTGGAAGAAGGGAAGAGAGGTCAAGTCCGGTGCATATCCGGAAATTGTTCCCGGCGTTGCCATCACCCAGAACCATGTGGCGCGCAAACCGTTGAACAGAGAAACATAGGGAATCGCCTGACAGTATTCTTTTGTATTTTCCGCAAGCACATGGCTGTCAGAATAGGTTCCGTACCATGCCCCGCAAAGAGAATTTTCCGGACAGAAATCACCGAGCATACGCAGCTGGAATGTGTGCGCATAATTATAAACATTCAGCAGTTCCAGATTTTCTACCAGCCGGGGGATATTTCCGCCGTGGTTCGGAGAAGGAACTCCCTGAATACCGTCGAATCCGACCCGTCCCGTAACATCACCGCTTTCCCGCATGAATTGCTGTGCTTTAGAATAGAATTTTACCAGAGTTTCAGCAGCCATCATGCGGTGATCAATCCATGAAGCATAATTACCTGTTTTCTGCGCTTCCGCAAATACAAGCGGAACGGCTTCATCAAAACTTTTATAAGAAGTCTTCCAAGCATTGTTCAGGTCTGCAATATCCTTATACTGTGTCTTCAGATATTTCCGGAGTGCGGCAAGACTTTCCGGACAGAAACAGATATCTGGATTGTTGGAATACATACTTTCATCGCCCATGGTATATCCAATCGGAGCATACGGACCGAGTGCATCTGCAAAACCGGAAATTTTCTTTTTCAGAGCAATATAAGTTCCCTGCTGATCCATGCAGTTATGATCCTGCAGGTGTTTCGGCCAAACTTTTGCAATGGCAGGTTTTGGTCCTTTTTCAATACAGCCGTAACGTTCCGGATAACTGATGATTCCCATATTGTAACGCGTTGTATTATAAGCTCTTGCCGCAAATCCCCATGGCAGAAGCATAGCATCAACAGCATCTTCTTCCGCCAATTTTTTCAGCATCATATGGTCGAGCGGCAAATTCGCAGCATTTCCCCAGACAACATCCACGAACCGCGGCAGACGGACATAGCGAACCGGGAATGGAAATTCTTTTTCCGCAATCACTTTTCCTCCACGGGACACTTTGACAGCTGCTTTATGCAGAGTAACAGAAACCGTTTCCGGAGAGAGTTCAAAGGAAATTGCATTTCCGGACTGTTTCAGTGCAGCCGGACGAGCAGTTTCTCTGCCCAGATTATCAAACATCCGGACTTCAACTTCTTTCAGATTCACATCCCCGGTGAAAGTCAGTTTTCCGGTGACTTTTTCCAGCGGATTGTACATGCTCCGGTCAAACGTGATCTTTTCAATCGTAACGGGAGAATCAACCTTGAATGCAGTGGATTTCCAATTTATGGTTTTGCCATTTTCATCCAGCTGCCAGACATCCAGAATCCAGTTGCCTGCAGGAAGTGCAGGAATCGTTTTTCCGGAGACGGACAACACTTTTTTATAATCAGAAGTGGAACGGACAGCTGCTTTTACATTACCTGTTGCCTGAAAAGTAATTGCTTCTCCCGCTTTGACCACAGCGGGCAGTTCAACGGTGAAATCTGCAGGTGCTTTTCCAGCAGCCCAAATTACAGCTCGTGCAATTTCTGCCATGGCATATTCATAGCCGACTTCGAAAATGTGTGTTTCCGGCTGGAATTTCTGCCAGTTCTCAATAGGATCTGTCTTTGCTTTATCACCGGTGTGCCACATGGGAGACAGTCCCGGGAAATTTCCAATTCCACCATATCCGGTTCCGGCAGGGACTTTTTCACCGTAATCAATTATTACAGCGCGTCCTTTGCCGAATCTGTATGTCTTGACTTCGTTCTTTCCTGCATTGAATCCGGGAATCGGCAATTTCGGCAAGCCGTTTGTGATAAATTTTCCATCCGGAGCTTCTTTCTGATTCCGGATGATTTCCAGATGCTTATGTTCCGCAGCCGGGTTGATGAAGATAACACCAGCCCCCTTGGAGACACGGCGCAGGATTTCTACTTGCGCTTTCGGAGAAAGGAGCTTCCAGTCCAATTTTCCGATGATATAAACGTCATATTCTTTTTCCAGAACTTTTGTCAGCTGTTCTGCCACAACAGACTCCGGTCCCAGAAAATACTGTCCGCACCAATCTTGCGGCTTTTCATTTTGCTTTACGATGAAATGGGTGGTCATCCACGGTGTATAATCCAAATCCAAACGCTGGGCAAGTTCAATCGTCTCCCGCTGTGTTGAGGTCGGTGCCATCACCAGAACCCGAAGTTTCCCCCCGGCAAAGGGATTTGCCCATTTCACATGCTGGGTCTCATAGGTTCTATTCAAAATTCCGTAGGGATGATTTTCTCCAAGCCCAAGCGGATTCCCCGCAAATGTCCAGAAAACTGCACAAAAAATCCCCGTTGCAATCCAATGCTTCATAATTTATTTCCTTATTCTTGTATTAAAACACATAAAATCAATATTTGATTTCATGCATTTCTTTGAAATCTTTTTCGATTCGTGCCATGAACTTTGCAAAGGCAGGATCATTCTGGATTTCATGTGCGTAAAGTGCCAGATGGAATGTCCGGACATCTCCCGGATAATTCAGCTCGATTGTAGAACCGTAATAGCTGTGGCTCAACATGAAATTTCCTTCTTCATTCGGATCAAAAAGCAGGGCGACAGAACCTTTTTTCTGCAGTCGATCGGCAAGGAAAATCCACTTTCCATTGGGATCCAGTTTCATTTTCAATGTTTTCTTTTCTGCTCTAGCAAAGGCTTCTCCGCTGACATTGCAATCCGCTTTGAAATAGCGATTTGACGGAATGTTGTATGCCGGTCCGAAACCTCCGGGGTAACAGCGCAGTCTGACTTGAACATTTTCTACCGGAAGTCCGGGCAATTTCAGCGTTCCGCGAACATAAATTCGGTCATTTTCCGGAAAAACATAGAAATCAAGAGTCAGACTTCTGCCGTTTTTCATATCCCAGACCATGGTCAAATGACCAGCCTCATCTTCACGGTGCGTTACCTTCGCCGGGGTCATCTGCATGATATCTGTTTTATCAATCATTACCCGGATACAGTCATTTCCATACCAGTTACTGAAGGAACGTTCTCCGAAACCGACTCCCATTTCAGGACCGAGTGACGGATGTTTACCGGTAAACTGAGGCGGCTGATTCATATAACGGTTGTAATAGATGAACTGTTCTCCGGCAGTTGACTTGAAACTATAAGAATCCCGGCGTTTCATGGGGACTTTTGCGCTTCCCTCGACGATACGTCTTGTGTTTTTATACTGAATCTTTGAGGCTTCTTTTGCGCTTGATTCAATGGCAGCCATCGGATCTTCATCTGCAAATAGAACACATGCAAATAGTCCGGAAAGAATGATTGCTTTATGTTTCATAATACGTACTTCCTGAAGTTATCTGTCAAATTTTCCTGAACCGAGTAGATGTGTCCATGCAGATCCGGTACTGGGGAATGTCACACTGGCGTCAACCTTTTTCGCACTGCCTGATCCATCACAATAGAGTGCGTTTACAGAACGCATCCCATAGTGCATACTGGGAATGCTGGTGAGTGCACCATCAGCAAAATATGCAATGTTGGAAGGAGATTTTGTTGCAGGAGATCCGGAAAGTAAGATCTTATTGAACCGGAGAGACTGTCCTGTTACAGTATTGAATCCGCTTGTACCGGAGTAGTTGAAATTCCGCATGGCAACTGTACTTAACATATAGCTTCCACGATAATTGTTTACCCGGATACATTCACGTTTGTCATATCCGGCGTGTTTCAAAGCATCTCCGCCAGCCAGAGGACAAACCAGCAGATTTGCCAGAGTATTCTGCGGAATGTAGTCTGCCAGCGTATAAAGACTTACCCCGGGGTAAATATAGTGATGATCCTGTCCGGAGCCTGCAATTGATTTCGGTACAAATCCCCAATCGTCGAAATCTGAACCGTATTGCAGAGCAAATGTTCCGATTTGTTTCATATTAGAAAGACATTCTGTGTTTCGGGCGCGCAACCGTGAATTATTCAATGCCGGAAGCAGCATTCCCGCGAGAATTGCGATGATTGCAATCACTACCAGCAATTCAATCAAAGTAAAGTAACTGCGGGGGCCAGATTCTCTGTTAAGTGTTTTTCTCATTTGTCAAAATTTCCTTTCATAAGGCTTTAGATTGTGTTTATACACGAATTTTTCTTATCTGTTTGTCAAAGGTATACCACATATTCAAAAAAAGACAATATCTCAAAAAAAATATTCAAAAAATATTTGATATTTCTTTTTCTGCGTGCTATATTATGATCGAATTCCCGATAACGTCCGTAAAATTGCGCACATTTTAAAAGACAAGGCTTGAAAAAAGCCTGTTTCTATGATTGATTATAATAACCACAAAACAAACAATCAAGAAAGGAAACAGGCTTATGGGAA
>JAFVTF010000019.1 GCA_017503375.1 Lentisphaeria bacterium
CGCACACTGTATGCTCAAGACCAAATCCAAATAGTCGAAAGAAAACTGTCAAAATCGCTGTTTGTAATAGTAAACGCACGATTTTTTACCCTCAACGTGCATTTACTATTACAAACGTGCGTTTACTTTGTCAATTCACGAAATTAATGCAACTTTGTTCCTGTTGATTTTTTTGATCGAATAATTCATAGATATCCTATAAATTTTCAAAAAACGGTATTTTTACACTTTTTGAGCGGAAGAAAATTGATTTTTGAAAAAGTGATTTTGTCAAATACAACAAACAAGAGATACCGGAGTGACAATGGTTCTGAAGGAAAAATCATTCAAACAGCACTGAAAGTGCAACGGCTCTGAAGGAGCCGTCAGATTACAGCCCGGGGTGAACGGTCTGAAGGACTGCGCTGCCCTGGGGTCAAAAACAAAAAAGCCACAGAACTGTTTGCGGAGAAATATTGATTTCATCGCAATCACTCCGCATTACCCAGCCGTGAGCAGTATGGAACGATACCGGAAGTTTTCCGTCACGTTCCAAATCCTTGACGGCTCTGCGGTAATTTGTTCCGCTGACCGCTTCGATCACCAGCTTTTCAAGCTCATTGCTTTTAGTTTGATAGCGTTCCAAGCCGATGAACTTTGCCAATGGAGCAAAAGTTTTTCCGCACTTTGAACAACGGACACGCCAGAAATCCATCTTGAACTCACCTAAACTGGTTCTGATGCGGCGTTCAAAACTGCCGTTCAGAGTCAAATGACCATCCGGGCAACATTGCTGATTGCTCGAATTGTTAAAAATCCGGTGCATTAAAACCTCTTGTGTCAGTGGCAAATTCATCTTCAGTATCTCGGCGAACGCCTTGTTTTCAAAGGCATCTGTAAACTTTTTTACTAATTCGTCCAAAGAAAATCCATTTTCCGCTTGACAAATCGACATTTCCATAGTAAACTTATTAGGCATCTGGTTCTTCCTTTTATTTTTTTGTTTGGTTACTAAAAAATAAAGGTCAGATGCACTTTTGTCAAACAACTCGTCTCATCACAAAATTTGGGACATTAACAATTAAAAAGAAAAGGTAAATCCTATGGCGGAATCAATTCGGGAATTAATGGAACGCATTCTGGAAGAAAATGATTATACGAATCTGCATTTGCCTGAAACCGACCTGCTCGGTGAAACCATGCAAATTTTCTTGAATTATGACGGAGATCTCTGGCATGTGTATTTGGGAGTATCCGGTTCCGATGTCGGACATTTCTGCTGGGTTGAAGATGGAGAATTGAAACGGGATAACACGTTCTGGTCTGATTACGAAACACCGGAAGAAGCATTGCAGGCTTTGGATCAGCAATGCAAAGAAATGAAATCCCGCAAAGTAATTCTCGTATCTTATGAGCAATTATCCGATGAAGGATACGCATACGATCCGGCATTTGCAGATGATAAAATAGAGATGGAATGATCAGCAGACTTGCCGGATGTTCGGAGCTTACTGTATTTTCCTGCGGTAAAACCCCGGAGAATGTCCGGTTTCCCTGCGGAAAACCCGGTAAAAATTGGAAATATCGGGATAACCGCACATCATGCTGATTTGCGAAACCGGATAAGAACTGTTTTTGAGCAATTCAACTGCATAAGAGATACGGTTTTTGAGTAAAGTCTGCCCCATGGTCTCGTGAAACGTATTTTTATAAGCAGAAAGCAAATAACCGCGAGAGAATCCGCTTTCGGCACATAAAGCCGGAATATCCGGCATTGCCGCGCCGGGCGATAATAATTTTTTCCGGATAAAATGAAGTACAATCATTTTCCGGTTTCTGGAGAATCCTTTCAAGCTGGAACGGGAAAGTTCCAGAAGAAGTTCCAACAGGTAAATCCGCAATAAATCCTCTGAATGAAGGTCATCCCGGTTATATTCCTGATGCATTTTTTTGATGAGAGAAGTAATATTCCGATTGGCATCAAGCAAGTGTAGAAGTTCATGTCTGACTGACAGTTCAGACTGTTTTTCTGCTTGAAAAATTGCAAAGAAATCATTTTTTTCCACCCATTGCTGAATCTCCTTTTCTACGGAAGAACGCTGAAAAAGCACATTGTAAAGAGTCAGAGGTTCTGTTAATTCCCATGTGGTCAGGTCCTGCGGATGAATCAAACATACGAACCCGGGGAAGACCGGATAACGGTGTCCGTTGATAACCAAAACGCCCTGCCCTGACAGAATGGAAGTGATTTTCCAGAAATCCCGCTGATTGAGCGTACTGTACGGCTGAGGATAATACTGAGGGGAGTCTTCCGTGAGAAAGACTGCCACCTGTTCATTGCCGTGAAAAAACTTATCTGTAGAAAATTTGTTGTATTGCATAATATCCTGAATATACAACGGATTTTCCGGATTTTCAAGGAACAGACAGTGTAAAAAGTAATATTTTTACAAAATAATCCGCGATACTCTATTTTACCCTTGGTGAAAATAATATTTTGAAGTATATTATTGTCAGTATGAAAAACTCAATCTGTAATAAAGGAGACCGAAGCCATGCAGATTCCACGCAGAAAACCTCTTGCCGGAAATGTCGCGATCATTTCAGTCGGACTGAATACTTATTGGAAACAATTTCCCGGCTTGCTGGAAGTAATGGAACAGAAAAGTGCCGTTTTGGAAGAAAAACTGAAAGCACAGAAACTGAATGTCAGCAATTTCGGAATGGTGGATAACGGACAGAAAGCGTATGAAGTTCTCCCGAAAATAAAAGCCTCTGATCCGGATGTGTTATTCGTGGATATGGTAACGTATGCCACAAGCGCAACGTTCGGGGCAATCGTCCGGGAAATGAACTGTCCGGTCGTTCTGGTTGCATTGCAGCCGCTGGTCTGCATGGATTATCCCCATGGAACAACGTTCATGCAGCTGAGCAACGACGATCTCTGCTCCATTCCGGAATTCACCGGGGTTGCGATCCGCATGAAAAAGCCTGTTGCAGATGTTATTATCGGGACATTGGAAAATGATCCTGCAGCGGATGCCGCATTGGAAGAATGGTGCCGGATCGCTCATGTCCGTCATGATTTGCGGAAAGCACGCATCGGTTATATGGGACATGTTCTTGACACCATGCTGGACATGCAGACAGACCCGACGCTTGTGACAACTGCCTTCGGAGCCCATGCCGTACCATGTGAATGTGAAGAAATTTTCACGGAATATGAGGGGTTGACAGCGGAAACTCCTGAAGTTCAGGAAATGAGCCGCAGGATTCTGGAATTTTTTGATACCCCGGACCCGGTGGATGATCCGGTTACAGTAAAACTCACTCCGGAAGATTTGCTGATGGCGTCAAAAGTTGCTGTTGCACTGGAAAAATTCATTGCGAAAAAACAAATTGACGGATTTGCCTATTATTATGAAAGCACGCCGGATTCAGAAATGCGTGATCTGGTGACGAATTTCATTGTCGGAAACTCACTGCTGACCGCCGCAGGATTCCCCATGTGCGGTGAGTTCGATATCAAAACATGCATCGCAATGCTGATTTTTGACCGATTGGAGATCGGGGGAAGTTTTGCAGAATTCCATCCCATAGATTTCCAGCGGGATACGGTTCTTGTTGGACACGATGGACCGCACCATCTCAATATTGCCGATTGCAAGCCCGTACTGCGGAGTCTGAAAAAATATCATGGAAAACCGGGCAAAGGAGCCGGGGTTGAATTCAATATCAAGACCGGTCCGATCACTATGTTAAGTATCGGAGTCAAAGCAGATGGAAACTTCAAGTTCATCGTTGCGGAAGGAGAATCTATGGCAGGTCCGATTCCGCCGACAGGAAATACAAACACCCACGGAAAATTCCCGCCGGATGTCCGCACCTTCCTGAAAAAATGGGTTATGGAAGGTCCGACACACCATTTTGCACTCGGAATCGGACACCATGCAGGAAGCATCAAAAAGATTGCAGACAGTTTCGGAATCGAATGTGTCGTCGTCACCGGAGAAAAATAATTATTTCAGATAAGGACAAAACATTATGAGTTATATCCCCGAACCGCAGCCGCAGCACAGCGATATTGAAATTTCAGCCTTTTACTACCCTGGAACAGAACAGATGGCAGAATGGGATCAGGTGGAGCAGACTCTGCCCGGAATCAAACCGCTGCTGGGCTGGTATGACGAAAGCAATCCGGAAGTGATTGACTGGCAGATCAAATGGGCTGTTGAACACGGAATCTCCAGCTTTTGTCTGGATTGGTACTGGAACAAGGGTGATCAGCGGCTGGATCACTGGATCAAATCATTTTACAAAGCACGTTTCCGCAAATATCTGAAATGGTATATGATGTGGGCAAACCACAATGAAATCGGAGCGCACTCAGCAGAAGATCAGATCAATGTGACCCGGTTCTGGATCGACAATTATTTCCGGACTCCGGAATATTATACCATTGACGGACGTCCGGTGGTGGTTGTATGGGATTTCAAGAATCTTGACAGGGATTTCCGTTTGGAAGCGAAAGCAAACGGGGAAGAACTTGCGGAAGGAGAAGGTGTCAAACGCGCTCTGGAACTGAGCAATCTGGAAATGCGGAAAGCCGGATTGCCCGATATCTACTTTATCAGCATGTGTCTTGCAGGAAATTATGAGCCGGAACGGATCAAAGCAGCACGTAAAGCCGGATTTGAAGAATTCATGGTTTATAACTATGTCTCCCATGGGTTCAGAATGGCTCCGGAAGCCGCAAAGCCGGAAGACACCCAGTTGCATTTCAACTTTGACTGTATCGTGGCAGGAACTCCGAAATGGTGGGAAAACACCTCAGCCAAAGGAATGGAAAATCCGTTGATCCCGATTCTTCCGACCGGATGGAACTCCCAGCCGCGTTCCTTTGAAAATGCACTCGTGATTTATGACCGCACTCCGGAAAAATACCGGAAACTGTGTCAATCCTGCCGGGAATTCTGTGAAAAGAATGACAGAAAAAGAATTCTGATCGCCCCGCTGAATGAATGGCAGGAAGGAAGTTATATCGAACCGAATGAAGAATTCGGATTTGAAATGTATAATGCGGTCAGAGATGCGTTCTGTACCGAACCGGAAGGAGGTTTCCCGCCCGATCTGCTCCCGAAAGATGTTGGATTGGGCCCCTATGACTTCCCCCCGATGGAACGTCCGGCAAAAACATCCTGGGAGTTCAGCAAAGACGTTCAGGGGTGGTACCGTCAACCGTTCGGAACGGCATATTTGCGGATCATTGACGGGGCATTGCACTTCTTCCGTTCCGGGGGAGATCATGCGGCATTGCGTACACGGCTTGAACCGTTCCCGGCAAAGAACTTCTCAAAGTTCCGGGTTATGATGAAAGTCACTCCGCCGCCGGGAGATGGAACTGTTACCGGAAAAGAAGTCGTCCGTCTTTATTTCGGTACAACAGAACGTCCGCTATTCTCAAAAGAGATGTGCATCTGCCGGGAAGGAGCGGTTTCCGTTCCTGCAGTCATGGACTCTGAATGGCATGAATACACGCTGGATGTTGCCTCAAATCCCTTATGGAACGGCATGATCAATGAATTGTGGTTCGATCCCCCGCAGGTTCATTCCACCTATGTGGACATCCGCTGGATGAAACTGGAACAATAACAGAAAACCAAAAAAGCCCGGCTGATCAAACCGGGCTTTTTTTTGATAGCTCTGTTCCCAATAAAGGTTGTTACTTGAGGAGGGGAAAAAGCCCTTTTGAGGAAAGGTCCTTTTTCCCCTCCTCAAACTCCACCCCTTTTTTCCAAACCTTTTTGCGGCATTCCGATTTTTACGATGTAAAAATCGA